>NZ_JBVJRA010000010.1:0-369045 GCF_055608075.1 Lentzea sp. NPDC036949 | reverse complement strand
TGGATCAACCATAGCGCTTCGGGGGAGGTGAAGGTAGCCCTCTGAGCTGGGCATTAGTGATCAGCTGGGTACTTGTCCATGGAGACCCCCCAGGTTTGAACGATCTGAATACATGCCTACCGGATCTGTCGCCGGGAGCGCAACCGCCCGCCGAGTCCCGGTTGAGGCGTGCGGAGCACAGTCGGGGTGCCGGGTTCGGGTTCGATACAGAGACCTGGACCACCCTCGGTTGCACGTCCAATAGTAGGAAGTCAAACTATTCTCATGACGACGTCCCTCGCGCCCGCGTTGCACAAGCCGGTCAACCCGGTGCGCTTCGTGACCGCGTCCAGCCTCTTCGACGGCCACGACGCGGCGATCAACATCATGCGGCGCATCCTGCAGGCGCAGGGCGCGGAGGTCATCCACCTCGGGCACAACCGGTCGGTCGCCGAGGTCGTGACCGCGGCGGTCCAGGAGGACGCGCAGGGCATCGCCATCAGCGCCTACCAGGGCGGGCACGTCGAGTACTTCTCGTACCTGGTCGAGTTGCTGAACGAGCGCGGTGCCGGGCACATCCGGGTCTACGGCGGCGGTGGCGGCGTCATCGTGCCCGAGGAGATCGAGCTGCTGCACTCCCGCGGGGTCGCGCGGATCTTCTCGCCGCAGGACGGGCAGACGCTCGGCCTCGCCCGCATGATCAACCTGATGATCGAGGAGTGCGACCACGCGCTCACCGCGCCGTTCAGCCACGACGCGCTGCTGACGGGAGCCGACGAGGCCCTGGCGCGCGCGATCACGCACATCGAGGCGGGCACGGCCGAGCCGCTGGAGGCCACGCGCAAGGTCCCGGTGCTCGGCATCACGGGCACCGGTGGCTCCGGCAAGTCGTCGCTCACCGACGAGCTCGTCCGCCGCTTCCGGCTCGACCAGCAGGACAAGCTGCGCATCGCCGTGCTCGCGGTCGACCCGACCCGGCGCCGCGGCGGTGGCGCGCTGCTCGGCGACCGGATCCGGATGAACTGCCTCGACGGCGACCGGGTGTTCTTCCGCTCGCTGGCCACGCGCCGCGCCGGCAGCGAGATCCCGGACGGCCTGGAGCAGGCCATCGTGGCGTGCAAGGCCTCCGGTGCCGACCTGGTCATCGTCGAGACCCCCGGCATCGGCCAGGGCGACGCGGCGATCGTGCCGTTCGTCGACTTCTCGCTGTACGTGATGACGCCGGAGTTCGGTGCCGCGTCGCAGCTCGAGAAGATCGACATGCTCGACTACGCCGACGCCGTGGCGATCAACAAGTTCGAGCGCCGCGGTGCCGAGGACGCGCGCCGCGACGTGGCCCGCCAGATGGTCCGCAACCGCGAGGCGTTCGGCGTGAAGTGGGAGGACATGCCGGTCTACGGCACGTCCGCCGCGACGTTCAACGACGACGGCGTCACCGCGCTCTACCAGTTCCTGCGCGACGGCCTGAAGGAGCACGGCCTGCACGTCGAGGACGGCGCGCTGGCACCGGTGTCCGGCAAGACGTCGACCAGCGCGTCCACCGTCGTGCCCGCCTCCCGCGCCCGTTACCTCAGCGACATCTCCGACACCGTGCGCGGCTACCACCGCCGCACCGAGGAGCAGGTCGCCGCGGTCCGCGCGCACACCCAGCTCACCGCGGCGCAGAAGGCGCTGGAGGCAGCGGGGAAGGGCGTCGCGGACATCGCGGAGCTCGCCTCCGCCGCCGAGCGCGGCCTCGACCGCGACACCACCGACCTGCTCGGTGCGTGGCCCGCGACCGTCGAGCAGTACAGCGGTGACGAGCTCGTGTTCACGGTGCGCGACAAGGAGATCCGCACCAGGCTCACGCGGGAGACGCTGTCCGGCAACCAGGTCCGCCGCGTCAGCCTGCCCCGGTACGACGACGAGGGCTCGCTGCTGCGGTTCCTGCGCAAGGAGAACCTGCCGGGCTTCTTCCCGTTCACCGCGGGCGTCTTCCCGTTCAAGCGCGAGGGCGAGGACCCGGCGCGCATGTTCGCGGGCGAGGGCGACGCGTTCCGCACCAACCGCCGCTTCAAGTACCTGTCGAAGGGCAATCCGGCCACCCGCCTGTCGACCGCGTTCGACTCGGTGACGCTCTACGGCCGTGACCCCGACACCCCGCCGGACGTCTACGGCAAGATCGGCACCTCCGGTGTCTCGATCGCGTCGCTGGACGACATGAAGGCGCTCTACGACGGCTTCGACCTGGTCGCGCCGACGACGTCGGTGTCGATGACGATCAACGGCCCGGCGCCGACGATCCTCGCGTACTTCCTCAACACCGTGATCGACCAGCAGGTCGCGAAGTTCACCGCCGAGGAGGGCCGCGAGCCGTCCGCGGAGGAGCACGCCCGGATCAAGGCGTTCGCGCTGGCCAACGTCCGCGGCACCGTGCAGGCCGACATCCTCAAGGAGGACCAGGGCCAGAACACCTGCATCTTCTCCACGGAGTTCTCGCTGCGCATGATGGCGGACATCCAGGAGTGGTTCATCCAGCAGCAGGTGCGCAACTTCTACTCGGTGTCGATCTCGGGCTACCACATCGCCGAGGCCGGGGCGAACCCCATCAGCCAGCTCGCCTTCACGCTCGCCAACGGCTTCACCTACGTCGAGTCGTACCTGGCGCGCGGCATGAACATCGACGACTTCGCGCCGAACCTGTCGTTCTTCTTCTCCAACGGCATGGACGCGGAGTACAGCGTCATCGGCCGCGTGGCCCGGCGGATCTGGGCCGTGGCCATGCGCGACCGCTACGGCGCCTCGGAGCGGTCGCAGAAGTTCAAGTACCACGTGCAGACCTCGGGCCGTTCGCTGCACGCGCAGGAGATGGACTTCAACGACATCCGCACCACGCTGCAGGCGTTGTGCGCGCTGTACGACAACTGCAACTCCCTGCACACCAACGCCTACGACGAGGCGATCACCACTCCCACGGAGTCGTCCGTCCGGCGCGCGATGGCCATCCAGATGATCATCAACAAGGAGTGGGGCCTCTCGGCCAACGAGAACCCGCTGCAGGGCTCGTTCGTCATCGACGAGCTGACCGACCTCGTCGAAGAGGCCGTGCTGATGGAGTTCGACCGCATCTCCGAACGCGGCGGCGTCCTCGGCGCGATGGAGACCGGCTACCAGCGCGGCCGCATCCAGGACGAGTCGATGCTCTACGAGCAGCGCAAGCACGACGGCTCGCTGCCGCTGGTCGGCGTCAACACCTTCCTGCCGGAGGACGGCACCCGCGAGGTCGTGAAGATCGAGCTCGCGCGCGCCACCGAGGAGGAGAAGGAGTCGCAGGTCGAGCGGACCCGCGCGTTCCAGGCCGCGCACCGCGACGAGGCCCAGAAGGCCCTCGCACGCCTGCGCGAGGTGGCGCAGACGAACGAGAACGTGTTCGCCGTGCTGATGGACGCCGCACGCGTGTGCACGCTCGGTCAGATCACCGAGGCGTTCTTCGAGGTGGGCGGCCAGTACCGCCGCAACATCTGACCCCTGCTTCTGCAAGTACCACCAACTCAACATCAACAGGCACTTTTCTACTACCAACAGCGCCTCCGACCGCCTGCCGACGCGGTCCTAGTTCGTTGGACGACGAACATGTTGGTAGTAGTTGGCGGCGGTTTGATCAAGGGTTGGTGGTACTTGCAGACGCCCTTGCCGACAGGGGCAAGGGGCTAGACGGCGTAGGGGCGGCCGACGATCCACCCGCCCACCCGGTCGGGCAGCTCGTCGGTCGGCACCAGCTCGACCGGGTCACCCACGTTCACCACGCCGGGCCGCACCACCCAGCTGTCCAGGCACAGCACCCCGCCGAACTCGTGCCGGATCCGCCGGTGCACGTCCAGGTCCTGCGCCCCGGTGTCGGGGTCGATCGTCGTCACCACGCACCGCGCCCGCTGCCGGTACATGCCGATGACGACGTCGCCGACCACCAGCGCGTGCCCCGGCCAGCTCTCCTCCTCGCCGGCCTCGACCCCGCCGACGAGGATGTTGGGCCGCAGCCGCCGCACGTCCACGCCCGCCGCCGCGACCTGGCCGTCGGTGGCCACCAGGACGTTGAGCACGTCGAAGCGCTCCGGCCCGGTGTAGCGGGTCAGCCGGCCGCCGAACGGCAGCACCCGCTCGTGCGCTTCCCAGCTGTCCCACGGGTGCCCGTCCACGAGCGGGCCGTCCGGCCCGGTCGTCGCGGGGATGGTCAGCAGGCCGTACCGGGTGCGGCCGGTCAGGACCCCGCGCGGGCCCTGCACGTGCACGAGCCGGTCGCCCTCGACCCCGTCGGAGGTGAAGGCCGCCGACTTCAGCGGCTCGCCGCCGAGCGACTTCACCGGGTAACGCCACAGTCCTGAGACGTGCATCGGTCTACTCCGTCGGGAGGTCGTGGGTGGAGGTGGGGTCGACGCGCCGGTCCGCGGCGGCGATCCGCACGTCGTTGATGCTCGCCTCACGCCGGGACATCAGGCCGGACGGAGCGAACTCCCAGTTCTCGTTGCCGTAGCTGCGCCACCACTGGCCGTCGTCGTCGTGCCACTCGTACTGGAAGCGGACGGCGATGCGGTCGTCGCCGAACGCCCACAGCGACTTGCGGAGCGCGTAGCCGTGCTCGCGCTCCCACTTGCGCGTCAGGAACGCGACGATCTCGCCGGTCCCGCGCACGAACTCGGACCTGTTGCGCCACACCGAGTCCGGTGTGTAGGCGCGGGCCACGCGCTCCGGGTCGCGGGTGTTCCAGGCGTCCTGCGCGGCCTGCACCTTCTGCCGGGCGGTGTCGGCGTCGAACGGTGGCACGAGGGTCACGGCGGCGTCCTTTCCAACGGTTGGGAGACACCGCAAACGTTAGAACACGACACTAATGGATGCAAGGACGTGTTACCGTTAGGTCGTGTTGCTCACGCCCGACGAACCCCGGCCGGTCCTGCTCATGAACACGATCTGGGCGAACCGGTCGCAGGTGAACGACGACCTGGTGACCGTCGCTGGGCTGAACGGGTTCCTCGGGTTCGCCGCCGGTGAGACCGGCGAGGACGACCTGCGCGCGTTCCGCACGCTCCGCCAGGCCCTGCGGGACCTCGCCGCCGTGCTGACGCAGGACACGCGTGCGGTCGCCCAGGACCGCGACCTCGCGCGGGCCGTCACCGACCTCAACCTCGCCGCCAAGCGCGCCACCGAGTGGCCGCAGCTCGCGGAGGAAGACGGAAAACTGGTGCGGCGCAACGAAGTCGGCGGTTCGCGGGTCGACCGCGCGCTGGCCTCTATCGCGGCCGAGGCGGTGGAGCTGTTCACCGGCGAGCAGCAGGTGCTGTTGCGAGCCTGTTACGCGCCAGGGTGTGTGCTCTACTTCGTGAAGGACCACCCGCGGCGGGAATGGTGCTCACCGGGCTGCGGCAACCGGGTCCGCGCGGCCAGGCACTACCGGCGCAACCGGGCGGGCGAGTGAGCGAACCGCCTGGTCCGAACGGGTTTTCCTGATCGCACGGCCTACACGTGAGCCGCCCGAGTTCCGATAAGTGGACAAGGGAGCGCTTTTTTGTGTGGTGGTGATCCGCGATGTCCCGAGAATCCGTACCAGGCCACGACATCAGCTATCACCTCGTCTGCTTCGACGAGACCGGCAACGAGCGGGGGCACGACAGCGCGGACGTCCTACGCGACGCACGCGCCGGTGTCACCGATGTTTTCTTCTTCGTGCACGGGTGGAACGGTGACGTCCCGGCCGCCCGGCACCAGTACGGCCAGTGGGTCGCGACGATGGCCGCCTGCGGGGCGGAACGTGCGGCGGCGCACCGGCTTCCGGGCGGGTTCCGCGCACTGCTGGTCGGCCTGCACTGGCCGTCGAAGGCGTGGGGCGACGAGGACGTCAGGTCGGAGGAGTTCGTCAGGGTCTCGGCCGCGCGGCTCGGCGGGGGAGCGGCCCGCACGGCCGCGGTGCGCACGATCGTGCAGGCCGCACTGCACCACCCGTGCCGGATGTCGCCCGCCGTCAAGGAGGCCTACGTCTACCTCGAAGGCTCGGTGCCGGACCTGCCGGGCGAGGACGGGATGCCGTTCGACCCCCAGCAGCTCTACCGCGCGTGCCTGGAGGACCCCGCGCTCGGCGGCATCCTGTCGCCGTTGCGGATCCTGACGTTCTGGAAGATGAAACGGCGTGCGCGGGTGTTCGGCGACAGCGGTGCGGCCCGGATCGCCCGCGAGGTCGCCCAGGTCGCACCGGACGCGCGCATCCACCTGATGGGCCACAGCTTCGGCTGCATCACCGCGACCGCCATGGCGACCGCGGTGCCGGCGGCGACGCTCACCCTGGTGCAGGGCGCGATGTCGCTGTGGTCGTTCGCGGAACGGCTGCCAGACGAACCGGGAGCCGGTCACTTCCGCGGCGTGCTCGGCCGGGTGCCCGGCCCGATCGTCGTGACCACCTCGGCGCACGACCACGCGATCGGCCGGTTCTACCCGCTGGCCGCGCGGTCGGGCCGGCAGCTCGACCTCGACGCGTACCCGAAGTACGGCGGCATCGGAGCCCATGGCGTGCAAGGCACCTACGTCCACGGCCACCACGTCGGGTCGGTCGGCGACCTGGTCAGGGGTCAGGTGCACAACGTCGACTGCTCGTCGGTGATCCGCCGCGGCGACGGGATCGCGGGTGCGCACAACGACATCTGCCACCCGGAGCTGGCACGCGTGCTGTGGCGGGCCGTGCTGGCCCGCTGACGGGGTCGTGCCCGTCCCGTGCCGCGGGCTCGACCCCCGCGCGGCACGGGACGGGCACGGTCACCCCGTGCCCAGTCGCAGGACCACCTGCGGCACCAGCGTGCTGCCCAGGCACGGGCGCAGGTCCGCGCGCAACGCGGACAGGCTCACCGGCGGCTGCGCGGGCAGCACCGCCGCACCGACCGTCGCCGCCGTCAGGACGACCCGCTGCATCGCCTGCCCCGCACGGATCTCCGCCGCGGCGCCCTGCGCGAACGTGCACAGCACCAGGTCCTGCCCACCGGGTGTCACGTGCAGCCACGCGCGTTCCACCTCCGCGGCCCGCGACAGCAGCCCGCGCCAGGGGCCCACCCCGGGGAACGTCGTCCACGTGCGACGGTGCGCGCGCAGGGCGTGCAGCAGCGCGAGCACGTCCGGGTCCGGGTCCTGGTGCCCGCCCAGCCGCACGGCCGCGGCGGCGTCGTGCGCACCGGCCCCCGGCAGCAGCGTCACCAGCGGGCGGATCCCGTGGCCCTGCAACGCCAGCCGGACGTTCAGCAGCGCCACACCGCACGCGATCCTGGCCTCCCGGCTGTGCGGGCTCATGGTGTGCAGCTCGATCCGCTCGGGCCGCACCTCGAACCGGACCTGCGGCGCGGCGTGCGTGGCGAGCGCGAGCACCCCGCGCACGTCCTCACCCGCCAGTCCGAGCGATTCGGGCACGGCGGTGGTCATGCCCTCACTGTCCGGGCAGCGCGGTGCGCGGACCACGGCCGAAGGTCCTCACTTGCCAGGGCCGTGTGATCGCGGGATGTGTGCGACGCTAGCGGCGTGCCCACCCCTCCCGGCCGCCGTGACCTCGACGAACTGCTCGACGAGGTGCGGGATCGCATGGACGAGATCGTCACCACCCGTGACCACATGCAGGAGCTGCTCGGCGCCGTCCTCGCCGTGGCGTCCGGGCTGGAGCTCGACTCGACGTTGCAGCGGATCGTGCAGGCCGCCGTCGACCTCGTCGGCGCCCGCTACGGCGCGCTGGGCGTGCTGGGGACGCGCGACGACCTGTCCGAGTTCGTCCACGTGGGCGTGGACGCGGAGACGAGCGCGAAGATGGGCCACCTGCCCGAGGGCAAGGGCCTGCTGGGGCTGCTGATCAAGGACCCGACCCCGTTGCGGCTGCACGACCTGGCCCGGCACGACATGTCGGTCGGCTTCCCGCCGAACCACCCGCCGATGCACAGCTTCCTCGGCGTGCCGGTGCGGGTGCGCGACGAGGTCTTCGGCAACCTCTACATGACCGAGAAGATCGACGCCGCCGAGTTCACCGCCGACGACGAGGTGGTCCTGCAGGCACTGGCCGCGGCGGCGGGCATCGCGATCGACAACGCCCGGCTGTTCGAGAAGTCCCGGATGCGGGAACGGTGGCTGGAGGCCATCGGCGAGGTCAACTCCGAGCTGCTGGGCGGCGCGTCCGGTGAGTACGCGCTGCGCCTGATCACCCAGCGGACCGTGGAGCTGGCCTCCGCCGACGCGGCGCTGGTGGTGCTCGGCGACGGCCGGCACGCCCCGCTCGCGGTGGCCGCGAACGCGGGCGCGCGGCTCGGCGACTTCGACCCCGCCGACTACGCCCTCGACGAGGTGGTCCGCACCGGAACACCCCTGCTGTCCGACGACCTCACCGCCGCCTTCGGCTCCGTGCTCGCGGTGCCGCTGCGGTCGGGTTCCGCCGTCACCGGCGCCCTGGTCGTGCTGCGCCGCGGCACCGAGTCCCGCTTCCTGCCCGACCAGGTCCCGATGCTGGCCTCGTTCGCCGACCAGGCGGCGGTGGCGCTGGAGTTCGCGGAACAGCAACGCTCCCAACGGTTGCTGTACGTGCTGGAGGACCGCGACCGCATCGCCCGCGACCTGCACGACCACGTGATCCAGCGGTTGTTCGTCACCGGGCTGACCCTGCAGGCCACCCTGCGCCGCATCACCGAACCGGAGGTCGCCGCCCGCCTGCGCACCGCCGTGGAGCAGCTCGACGAGACCGTGCGCGAGATCCGCACCTCGATCTTCGACCTGCACTCGACCGACAACACCTCGCTGCGCCGCCGCCTGCTCGACCTCGTCGCCGGCCTGACCGAGTCCACGCACCTGTCCCCGGCCGTGCGGATGTCCGGCACCGTCGACAACTCCGTGCCGCCCGAGCTCGCCGAACACGTCGAGGCCGTGGTGCGCGAGGCCGTCACGAACGCCGTGCGGCACGCGGAGGCCACCGAGCTCACGGTGCTGGTCGACGCGGGCGACGACGTGGTGATCACCGTGCAGGACAACGGGATCGGCATCGCACCCGACGTGGCGCGCAGCGGGCTGCGCAACCTCGCGCACCGGGCGGCGCAGTTCGGCGGCACGTTCGCGGTGCGCGCGGCCGACGGCGGGGGAGCGCGCGTGGTGTGGCGGGTCCCGCTGGACCGGTCGTCCTAGCCCGTTCTAGCGGGGCTTCTCGCCGTCCCTGCGGAACTGCGACGCGAACACCGCCGCCTGCGTGCGGCGCTGCATGCCGAGCTTCGCCAGCAGATGTGAGACGTAGTTCTTGACGGTCTTCTCCGCGAGGAACATCCGCTCGGCGATCTGCCGGTTCGTCAGCCCCTCGCCGATGAGGTCGAGCACCGTGCGCTCCTGCTCGCTGAGCACGCGCAGCGGGTCGCCCTCCTCGCGTTCGCGGCGGATCCGGTTGAGCAGGGCGCTGGTCGTGCGCGCGTCGAGCAGCGACTGGCCGGCGGCGACCGTGCGGACCGCGTTCACCAGGTCGGCGCCCAGGATCTGCTTGAGCACGAACCCGGAGGCGCCCGCCATGATCGCGTCGAACAGGGCCTCGTCGTCGGCGAAGCTCGTCAGCATCAGGCACTGCAGACCGGGGACGCGGCTGCGCAGCTCCCGGCACAGCTCGATGCCGTTGCCGTCGGGGAGCCGGATGTCGAGCACCGCCACGTCGGCCTGGGCCTCCGGCACCGCGGCCAGCGCCTCCGCGACCGTCGCGGCGTCACCGACCACCTCCAGGTCGGGCTCCTCACCGAGCAGGTCCGCGATGCCGCGGCGGACGATCTCGTGGTCGTCGACGAGGAAAACACGCGTCGCCATGGGGTTCACGGTAGTCCAAGGACACTGCTCCGAGGGGTTTGGAGGCACTCGCCGCACTGGGCCGATCGGGCGTCGTCCGGGGCTGCTGGAACGCGGGAGGCTCGCCCGCTGGAACGCGAAGGTCCGGGTCGCTGGAAAGCGCCCGGACCTGTCACGACGTGACCGGCTGCGGTCAGCCCTGCTTGATCGCCGAGATCTCGAACTCGAGGACGACCTTCTCGCTCACCAGCACGCCGCCGGTCTCCAGCGCCGCGTTCCAGGTGACGCCGTAGTCCTTGCGGTTGATGGTGTGCGAGCCCTCGAAGCCCACGCGGGTGTTGCCGAACGGGTCCACGGCCACGCCCTCGAACGCGAACGGGATGGTGATCGACTTGGTGACGTCCTTGATGGTCAGGTCACCGGTGATCTCGAAGTTGCCGTCGTCGACCTGCTTCGCGGAGGTCGAGACGAACTTGATCTCCGGGTAGGTCTCGACGTCGAGGAAGTCGTTGGTGGTGAGGTGGCCGTCGCGCTGCGCGTTGCGGGTGTCGATCGTCGCGACCTTCACGGTCACCTCGGCGGTGGTGTTCTCCGGCTTGTCACCGTCGATCTTGATCTTGCCGTCGAACTCGTTGAACGCACCACGAACCTTGGTGACCATCGCGTGGCGGGCGACGAAGCCGATGCGGGAGTGCGACGCGTCGATGACGTAGTCGCCGGTCAGTTCGGAGAGGTTGGTGGGCGTGGTCATGGCGGTATGTCCTTCGGTCGGTCGGGTTGGTTGAACTGTCATCTACCTTGCACCAACCATGGATGATGTGTCAACTATTCCCGTATGCTGAGCGTGTGACCCGATGGCTTGAACCTGAACAACAGCTGGCGTGGCGTGCCTACGTCCGCATGCAAGGGGAGCTGAACGCCCACCTGAGCAGGCAGATGTCCGCCGACTCCGACATTTCCATGGCCGACTTCGCCGTGCTCGTCCAACTGACCGACACGCCGGACGAACGCGTGCGCGTGCTGGAGCTCGCCCGGTCGCTGAACTGGGAGAAGAGCCGCATCTCGCACCACCTCGGACGGATGGTGAAGCGCGGGCTCGTCGCCCGCGAGGGGTGCGCCAGCGACGGGCGCGGCTCCTACGTGGTGCTGACCCAGCAGGGCCGCGCGGCCATCGAGGCGGCGGCGCCCCGGCACGCCGAGACGGTCCACCACCTGGTGTTCGACCTGCTCGGTGACGAGGAGGTCGCGGCGCTGCGGTCGATCTCGGAGAAGATCTTCACGCGGTTAACGACAGGCGAATGTGCGGCGGTAGTCGCTCGGTGCGACGCCGACGACCCGGTGGAAGTGGTGGCGCAGGAGTGCGGCGGCGCCGAAGCCTGACCGGGTCGCCACCGCGTCGACGTCGAGGTCGGTCTCCTCGAGCAGCCGGCGCGCGTGCAGCACCCGTTGGAGTGACAGCCACTTGTTCGGCGTGGTGCCGGTCTCCGCGACGAACCTCCTGGCGAACGTCCGCTCGGACATGACGGCGAGCTTCGCCATCGACGCCACCGTGTGATTGTCCGCGATCGTGTCGAGCACCTGCTCCAGCACCGGTTCGAGGCTGTCGGCCGAGCAGTCGGGGATGGGCAGCTCCACGAACTGCCGCTGACCGCCGTCGCGCTGCGGCGGCACGACCATCCTGCGCGCGATGGTCGTGGCGACCCTGGTGCCGAGCTCGCGGCGCACCAGGTGCAGGCAGGCGTCGATGCCGGCGGCCGTGCCCGCGCTGGTGATGATGTTGCCGTCGTCGACGAACAGCACGTCCGGGTCGACCTGGGCCCTGGGGAAGCGCTCCTGGAACGCCTTCGTCTCACGCCAGTGGGTGGTGCACCGGCGGTCGTCGAGCAGGCCCGCCTCGCCGAGGATGAACGCCCCGCTGCAGACGCTCAGCAGCGTCGCGTCGGTCTCGCGCAACGTCTTGAGCAGCTTCTCCGGGTAGGCCTCGCGGATCTTGGCCGCGGGCAGCGCGACCAGGTCGGCGTCGAGCAGGGCTTCGAAGCCGTGCTCCGGGGTGATGGAGACACCGGGGACGTCCGTGTGCACCGGCTCGTTCGGGAGCTCGCCGCAGACCCGGAAGTCGATCAGCGGCACGCCCTCCTCGGTCCGGTCGACGCCGAACACCTCGCAGAGCACGCCGAACTCGAACGGCGCGACGCCGTTGATGAGCGGAACCGCCACCGATCGGAGCATGGCAGGATTTTAGCGCGCATCGTCAGATCTGCCACTGTTGGCGGGATTTTGTCGGCCGCAAACTTTCTACATGACTCTTGCAGCGATCCTCCTGGTAGTGGCAGTCCTCGCCGTCTGGCTCGACCGGCACCGCGACCGCAGTGCCGGCCTGGCGGGCTCCTCCGACGTCGTCGACCGCGACCGCATCCGCGTGCGCAACGACATCCGGTACCTCACTTGATGAGCGGCTGCGGTCCCGTGTAGCGGGCGATCGGGCGGATGATCTTCGTGTCCTCGGACTGTTCCAGGGCGTTGGCACACCACCCGATCACCCGGCTGCACGCGAACGTGGGCGTGAACATGTCGCGCGGGATCCCGCACTGCTCCATCACGACACCCGCGTAGAACTCGACGTTCGCGTACAGCTGCCGGCCCGGCTTGAGCTCGGCCAGCAGCTCGGTCACCCGGCGCTCGACCGTCGTCGCGAACTCCGTCAGCGGCGTCGGCCGCTCCAGCGCGATCTCCCTGAGCAGGCGTGCCCGCGGGTCCTCCGTCCGGTAGACGGCGTGGCCGAAGCCCATGATCCGGTTGCCCTGCTCGATCTGCTCGCGCACCCAGGCGTCGACGTCGTCCGGCGAGCCGATGAGGTCGAGGCTCTCCAGCGCCCGGTCCGGCGCGCCGCCGTGCAGCGGCCCGGAGAACGTGCCGATCGCCGCCGTCACCGCCGACACGACGTCAGCTCCCGAGCTCGCGACGACGCGTGCCGTGAACGTTGACGCGTTGAAGCCGTGGTCGATCGTCGCGATCAAGTACTGCTCGACTGCACGACTCGTCCACGTTGACGGCTCCTGTCCAGTCAACATGTACAACCAGTTCGCTGACGTTGACAGCTCAACCCTGGGGCGGACGGGCTCAAGCCCGAGCTTGAGCCGGTGCAGTGCGGCCAGGATCGTCGGCGTCACAGCACACACGCGCAGCGCGTCGGCCCGGCGTGCCGCCATCGGCGCGTCCCACATCGGCTGCGACGGCAGCAACGACAACGCCGTCCGCAGCCCGGCCAGCGGCGTGACCCCGGCCTGCGCAATGGCGGGCAGCACGGCAGCGATGCCGTCGGGCAGCTCGCGCAGCTCCGCCGTCCGCCGTGCGAACAGCTCGCTCTCCGCCGCGTCCGGCAGCCGGCCCTCGGCGAACAGGAACCACACGTCCTCGAACGACCGGGTCCTGGCCAGCTCGATCGCGTCGTGCTCGCGGTAGTGGTAGTAGCCCGCAGCCCCGTTCACATCCCCGATCAGGGTGGTGGTGACGACGACGTCCTTCAACCCTTTGGGTGCATCAATCAACATGGACAAGAGGCTCCGTCAACCTCCAGGTACAGTCAACGTTGATGGAATCAATGCTGACGACAACGCAGACAGCCCGCCGCCTCGGCGTGAAACCGGCGACGGTGTACGCCTACGTCAGCCGCGGCCTGCTGACCAGCACGAAGCTGAACCGCGCGAGCATGTTCGACGTCGCCGAGGTCGAGGCCCTGGCGCAGCGCACTGGTGCGCGCGGAGCAGTGGCCGCTGTGACCGATCGCATCCGCACCCGCATCTCCCTGCTGGAGCACGACCGGCTGTTCTACCGCGGCCGTTCCGCCGTCGAGCTGAGCGGGACGCGCCGGTTCGAGGACGTGGCGCAGTGGCTGTGGACCGCCGTGGAGACCACCGGTGTCGAGTTCCCCGAGGGCCAGGAGATCTGGATGGCCCTCCCCGACAGCGCGACCCTCACCGACCGCGTCCGCGTGGCAGTGGCCCTCGCCGGCGCCGGTGACCCGCTGCGCTTCGACCTCGACCGCGCCGTCTCGACCGCCAAGGCCCTGATCGCCGACGTCGTCGAGTCCCTCCCGCTCATCCAGCGCCCGCAGGGCACCGACATCGCCGAGCGCCTCTGGGCCCGCCTGTCACCCGAACCGCCCCAGCCCGCCGTCCTCAACGCGGCCCTGGTCCTGCTCGCCGACCACGACCTGGCCGTCTCCACGATGGCCGCCAGGGTCGCCGCCTCCGCCCGCGCCCACCCGTACGCCGTGGTGTCCGCGGGCCTCGGCGCCATGGAGGGCCAGAAGCACGGCACCGCCAGCACCCTCACCCACCGCTTCCTCCTGCAAGCCGCCCCCGACCCGATGGCCGCGGTGGCCGAACGCCTGCGCGCAGGCGAGCCGATCCCCGGCTTCGGCCACGCCGTCTACGAACGCCACGACCCCCGCGCCGACCACCTGCTCGCCCTCCTGCGCACCCACGGCGACGCCGACCTGGTGGCGGACCGCGTCATCGCCACCCAGCCACTCACGTTCCCCAACGTCGACCTGGCCCTCGCCCAACTCGGGGTCACGTTCCAGATGTCCCCCGACGCCGGCGAGGCGATCTTCGCGATCGCCCGGATCGTCGGCTGGATCGCGCACGCGATCGAGGAGTACGCCGAGCCGGGGCTGCGGTTCCGGACGCTGGGCGTGTACACGGGCGACCGCCCGTAGCCGCCCGGCGCAACCGTCGCGGTAGCCGCCGGGCCAGCTGGCGAGCTAACTGCCGGGACAGTTTCGGAGCAGCCGTCGGGGCTGACGCCAGGCAGCTGCCGGGCGTGGGTGCGCGGCACGGGCGTCGGGGCGCGCAGTTGGGCACGGCACCGGGCGCTGGACGGTGCGGTTGGGCACGGACGCTAGGCAGTGCGCTTGCATGTCGGCGGCGAGCCGGTGGCGCGCCTCGCCTGCACCGTTGCTCGTGTCGCCCCGGCCCGACGCGGCCGTTGTCAGCTCGTGCTGCGCTGGCCGCATCGCCGTGCTTGCGCCGCTCCGCCCGCCTGCTCGCCCCGCTGCGACTGCGTCACGCGGGCGACGCGTCGCCCGCGCCGCGTCGCCCGCGCTCTCTTACGCCGCGCTGACGATGCCACTCCGTTCGTGCCGCCCCGCCTGCCTGCGCTGCCCAGCCCGCCCACGCCGCCCTGCCTGCACCACGCCGCGCCGCGCCGCGTGGGGGCGGGTGCGGTCGGCCTTGCGTTCGCGGCGCGGGTGGTCAGCGCACGCCGAGGCGCTTCAGCACGCTCGTCGTGATGCCCGCGGCGTCCAGGCCGTGGGCGCGCAGGATGCGAGCGCGGGAGTCGTGCGGCAGGAAGCGCGGGGGCAGGGCGAACGTCGCCACGCACGTCGGGCCGCCTGCCAGCGCCTGGCCAAGGCGGGCGCCCAGCGCGCCTGTCGAGGTGGTGTCCTCCACGGCCAGCACCAGGCGGAAACCGCTGCTGTACTTCACGAGGTGCGGGTCCAGCGGCGCGGTCCAGCGCGGGTCGACGACCGTGACACGGACGTCGTGTCCAGCCAACTCCTCCGCGGCTGCGAGGCACGGGCCGGCGAGTGGGCCGACCGCGACCAGCAGGACGTCGGCGTCCGGGGTCTCGTGCAGCACGTCGAAGTGGCCCACCCGCCGCACCGCGGGCACGTCGGGGCCGGCGGACGCCTTCGGGTAGCGCACGACCGTCGGGCCGTCGGAGACGTCGACCGCCTCGCGCAGCAACGCGGCCAGCGACGCCGGGTCCCGTGGTGCGGCCAGGCGCAGGCCCGGCACGACGGGCAGCACGGAGGCGTCCCACATGCCGTGGTGCGAGGCACCGTCCGGGCCCGTGACACCTGCGCGGTCGAGCACGAACGTCACCGGCAACCGGTGCAGCGCCACGTCCATCAGCAGCTGGTCGAAGGCGCGTGACAGGAACGTCGCGTAGACGGCCACCACCGGGTGCAGGCCGCCCATCGCCATGCCCGCCGCCGACGTCACGGCGTGCTGCTCGGCGATGCCGACGTCGAACACCCGGGACGGGAAGCGCGCAGAGAACGGCCGCAGGCCGACGGGTTCGAGCATCGCCGCGGTCACGCACACCACGTCGGGCCGGTCGGCGCCGATCGCCACGATCTCGTCGGAGAACACGTCGGTCCACGTGCGTGCCGAGGTGGTACCGGCCGCGCCGACCGCGTGCATGCGGTCCGCCTCGTCGGCCTCGGCCGCGTCGTACCCCTTGCCCTTCACCGTCCTGCAGTGCACGACCACGGGACGGCCCAGCGACTTGGCCTCCCACAGGGCGTTCTCGACGGCGTGCACGTCGTGCCCGTCGACCTCGCCGAGGTAGGCCAGGCCCAGCGCCTCGAACAGGCAGCGCGCCGTGCCGTCGAGCAACGACGCCGCGAGCCCGCCGGCCGTCGGGTCGTAGGAACGGCCGTTGTCGTTCAGCAGCACCACGACCGGCCGCGACGACCCGCCGATGTTGTTCAGCGCCTCCCAGCACATGCCGCCGGTCAGCGCGCCGTCACCGACGACCGCCACCACCCGCCGGTCGACGCCGCCGAGCTCGAACGCCTTCGCCAGACCGTCCGCATAGGACAGTGCGGTGGAGGCGTGCGAGTTCTCGACGACGTCGTGCGCCGACTCGGCCGCGGACGGGTAGCCGGACAGGCCACCGGCCTGCCGCAGCGAGTCGAAGTCGGCGCGGCGACCGGTCAGCAGCTTGTGCACGTACGACTGGTGCCCGGTGTCGAACAGCACGACGTCGACCGGGGACGAGAACACCCGGTGCACCGCGATCGTCAGCTCCACCGCGCCCAGGTTCGGGCCGAGGTGCCCGCCGGTGCGGTGCACCTTGGCGATGAGGAACGACCGGATCTCCGCGGCCAGCCGCGCCAGCTCGGACGAGGACAGCGCCCGCACGTCCGCGGGCGAGGTGATGTCAGCCAGCACGGCGCACCGCCAGCGGCAGTGTGAACGAGATCGTCTCGGTCGCCGTCGTGTGCGTGGACACCGACACCGTGCCCAGCGCCTCCAGCGCCGCCACCACCTCGTCGACCAGCTCCGGTGGCGCCGACGCACCCGCCGACAGGCCCACCGTCGTCACGCCCTCCAGCCACGCCGGGTCGATCTCCGAGGCGTCGTCGACCAGGTGCGCGGGGGTGCCGGTGCGGGCGGCCAGCTCCACCATCCGCACCGAGTTCGACGAGTTGCGCGACCCCACCACGAGCACGAGGTCGGACTGCGCGGCCACCTCCCGGATCGCGATCTGCCGGTTCGTGGTGGCGTAGCAGATGTCGTCCGAACCGGGACCGCGCACGTGCGGGAACCGCCGCCGCAGCGCCGCGACCACCTCGGACGTCTCGTCGACCGCCAGCGTCGTCTGCGTCAGGTACGACACCGGGCCGGTGATCTCCAGCGCCTCGACGTCGGCGGCGGTCTCCACGAGCACCATCCGGTCGGGCGCCTCGCCCAGCGTGCCCTCGACCTCCTCGTGCCCGGCGTGTCCGATGAGGACGATCGTGTCACCGCGGGCGGCGAACCGCCGCGCCTCCGCGTGCACCTTGGTCACCAGCGGGCAGGTCGCGTCCAGCACCTCCAGCGACCGCTCCGCGGCCTCGGCCCGCACAGTGGGGGAGACGCCGTGCGCGGAGAAGACGGCCGTGGCACCGGGCGGAACCTCCGACAGCTCCTCCACGAACACGGCGCCACGGGCCTCCAGACCGCGCACCACGTGGACGTTGTGCACGATCTGCTTGCGCACGTAGATCGGGCCACCGCGCTGGTCGAGCAGTCGTTCCACGATCTCGACGGCCCGCTCCACCCCGGCGCAGAACGACCGGGGTGAGGCGAGCAGCACCGAACGCGGCGGGTGTTCCGTCATCGGGCGCCTTCCGGGGAAGAGGGGCGGTCAGTGGTCTCGGTGGGTGACCAGCTGGGCGAGCGTGCCGAGCTCCACGGCCGCCCGCGCGGCCGGCGAGGACTCGCCCAGGTGCAGCAACGCCCGCGTGTGCAGCTCGTCGGCCTGCTCCTGGCTCCACGCCCGCCCGCCGGCGGAGTCGACCAGCGAGGCCGCCAGCGCCAGCTCGGCCGCAGACAGCTCGCCCGCCCGGAAGTACAGCGCCGCCAGCTGCTCCGACGCGGGCGTGCCGGCCGTGAGCGCCCGCACCACCGGCAGCGACTTCTTGCGGCTGTGCAGGTCGGTGTGCGCGGCCTTGCCCGTCACCGCCGGGTCGCCCCAGATGCCGAGCAGGTCGTCCACGTGCTGGAACGCGAGCCCGAGCTGGGTGCCGTAGCCGCGCAGCGACTCGACCTGCCCGTCGGTCCCGCCGCCGTACAGCGCGCCCAGCGCGGTCGAGGCACCCAGCAACGCGCCGGTCTTGCCCAGCGCCATCGTGACCACCTCGGGCACCACCACGTCCGTGCGGTTCTCGAAGTCGAGGTCGTGCGCCTGCCCGTCGAGCAACGCGACGACCGCGTCGCCCAGCAGCCGGATCGCCTCCAGCGCCCGCGGGTGCCCGGACGCCGCGAGGACGTCCACCGCGAGCGCCTGCAGCGCGTCACCGGCCAGGATCGCCGCGTTGACGCCGAACACGGTCCACGCCGTGGCGCGGTGGCGGCGGGTCTCGTCACCGTCCATCACGTCGTCGTGCAGCAGCGAGAAGTTGTGGATCAGCTCCACCGCCACCGCCGCCGGGATGGCGGCCGCCGCCTTGCCGCCGACGGCCTCGGCCGCCAGCAGCACCATCGCCGGCCGGATCGCCTTGCCGCTGTTCTCCAGCACCGGGTTGCCGTGCTCGTCGCGCCACCCGAAGTGGTACTCGGCGATCACGCGCATCGACTCGGGCAGCTGACTGACGGCCCTGCGCAGAGCCGGGGTCACCAGGCTCCGGCTCCACGCGAGCACCTCGCCCGCGGGGCGTCCCGCGGCGAGCCGTTCGGTGCTGGGGGAGGACATCTCCGCTGTCATCGCTAGAGACCGATCTCCACGTTCTCCAGCACGCCCAGCGCGTCCGGCACGAGAACGGCGGCCGAGTAGTAGGTCGACACCAGGTACTTGAGCATCGCGTGCTCGTCGACGCCCATGAACCGCACGTTCAGGCCGGGCTCGTACTCGTCGGGGATGCCGGTCTGGCGCAGGCCGACGACGCCCTGCTTCTCCTCGCCCAGGCGCATCGCGATGATCGACGTCGTGCCGTTCTTGCTGACCGGGATCTTGTCGCACGGCGCGATGGGCACGCCCCGCCACGTCTGCATCGGCTTGCCCTCCACCACGGCCGTCGGCGTGTAGAGGCCGCGCTCGGACAGCTGCCGGCCGAACGCCGCGATCGCCCTGGGGTGGGCCAGGATCAGCTTCGTGTTGCGGCGCCGGGAGATCAGCTCGTCCATGTCGTCCGGCGTGACCGGTCCCGACCTGGTGCTGAGCCGCTGCTTGAGGTCGGCGTTGTGCAGCAGGCCGAACTCCCGGTTGTTGATCAGCTCGTGCTCCTGCCGCTCGCGCAGGGCCTCGATGGTGAGCCGCAGCTGGTGCTCGACCTGGTCCATCGGCTGGCTGTAGAGGTCGGCGACGCGGGTGTGCACGCGCAGGACCGTCTGCGCCACCGACAGCTCGTACTCGCGCGGCCGCAGCTCGTAGTCGACGAACGTGCCGGGCAGCACCGGTTCGCCGTCGTGGCCGGAGGCGATGTCGATCTCGGCCTCGCCGTGCTTGTTCTGCGGGTTCGTCGGGTGCGCGAGCTGCTGCTCGATGTGCGTGCGCAACGGCTCGACCTGCTGGTTGAGCTGGTTGAACACCGAGCGCGGCAGCTCGACCACGGTCGTGTGGGTGAGCGCGCGGGCGGTGAAGCTCCACGCCACCTCGGCACCGGACAGCACCTCGTTGTCACCGAAGTGCTCACCGTCGGCCACGGTGCCCAGCGCCACGTCGTCGCCGAACTTGCCGCGACCGGTCTTGGCGACCTTGCCGTGCGCGATGACGACGATGGTGTCCACCGGGGTGCCGCGCTCGGCGATCACCTCGCCCGGCTGGTACTCGCGCTGCTCGAACCGGCTCGCGAGGGCCACCAGCGAGTCCTCGTCCTCGAACCCGCGCAGCAGTGGGAACTCGGCCAGCTCCTGCGGCACCGGGCGCACCTCGGAACCGACGCTGGTGAACGTGACCCGGCCGTCGCCGATCGCGAACGTGAGCCGCCGGTTGACCCGGAAGGCACCACCCTTGGCCTCGACCCACGGCAGCAGTCGCAGCAGCCACCGCGGGGAGATGCCCTGCATCTGCGGCGCGGACTTGGTGGTCGACGAGAGGTTGCGGGCGGCTGCCCTGGAGAGGCTCAGCTGCTTGTCGTCGACCCCGAGACCCGGATCGGTAACAGTCACTGCGAGTCCTGCCAATCTTGTTCAGCGGGAGGAGGGATCAGCGGACCAGCACCGCGGCGGTGCCGAGTCCGGACGGCGCGTGGAACGACCGTCGGGTGGGGGTGGTGGTGGGGCGGTAGCGGCCGGAGCGCTGCGTCCACAGCAGCTCACCGGCCAGCCACGACCGCATGGCCTCGGCGTACCGGGACAGCCCGGCCGTCGCCTCGGCGTCGAGGTCGTACTCGGTGGCCAGGGCAGGCAGCTCGGCCATGATCGTGCCGATCTGCCGCAGCCGCGCCGAGATCAGGTCGCCCACGAGGTCCACGGCCTGCTGCAGCTCGCAGTCGAAGAACTGCCGCACCGCCAGCACCGCGCTGGTCGTGCTGCCGCCGGTGGCGTGCACGCGGTCGTGGTTGAAGAGGTCCATCCGCAGCGACGGGACGTCGCCGAACGAGTCGACCAGCGCCCTCATCGTGGAGTTGCGCAGCAGCTCCTCCGGCAGGTCGGCGCGGGCGGCCTTGCGCACGAGCCGGGCCGACAGCTCACCCATGATCGACCTGCGGCGCATCTCCACCAGGTCGACCGGGTCGGGAACACGGCCCTGCACGGTGTTGTGCAGCTCCCACAGCAGTGCGTCGAGGTAGTCGAGCAGCATCGCGCGGTCGGCCTCGTCGGGGGTGCCGCGGGACAGCAGGTCCGCGAGCCCCCTCTCGGCCGGGTTCACCGCCGGCACCGACGGGTCCGCGAGCACCGCCTTCAGCCGGGCGGCGAACGCCCGGCCGCCCGCGAGGTTGCGCGGCCGCAGGAAGCCGTCGAGGAACGCGTCGTCGACGTAGAAGCCCCAGACGCCCCAGTCGTTGACGTACCGCAGCTCCTCGGCCGGCAGCGCCGGGAACGCCAGCGGCGTGAAGCCGCCGTAGTCCGCGGCGTCGTAGAACGCCTCCGTCCACGGCGAACCGGTGAACATGCCCATGTCCCGTGCCCACGCCCTGCTGTGCTGCCGGACGCGGTCCACGTGCGGCGAAAGCCGTGCCGCGTAAGGCATCTCGAACTCGGGAAGCTCAACCACGGGCCACCCCGAGCCACGCGCCGGACGTGCCCAGGCCGGTCGGCCCGCGCAGGATCGTGCGGAAGAACGCGCTGTTGCCCGCACCGGAGTCGGACTTGGTGTAGCGACCGGCGTGCAGGTGCCACTCGTGGCCCCCGGACTGCCAGTCCTGCAGCCCCTTCACGTACTTCAGCACGCGGGCCTGCTCGGACGGGTCGGTCCCGTGCTCGGCGAACAGCACCGGCAGCTCGGTGAACACGGTGTTCTCGAACTGGTGCAGGCGGGAGGTGAGCAGCTTGTTCACCGCCTCGACCGCCGTCTGCGTGTCGTGGCCGAAGAACTTCTCGAACACCAGCACACCGTTGGAGTTCTCGCCCTCGCGCAACACTTCCCGCTCGTAGGAGAAGATGTCGTTGCGCAGGTGGATCGCGTCGGAGAACGTGTCGGAGAGGACCCGCAGCGGGCGGGTGCCCGCGATGGACGCGGGCACCTCGGCAGCTTCGGAGACCTCCACCAGGTTCGCCGACCAGGGCGCGCCGCCGACCTTGCGGCGCATCTCGATGTACTCGATCGGGTTGGCGACCGTGCCGCTCTCGATGTTCTTGATCTCCCACATGCACTCGAGCAGCAGGTTGTGGGTGCTCGTGGTGAACCGGCGCCGCCAGTCCTGCGACATCAGCGGAATCGTCCGCTGCCACAGGTCGACGAGACCGCGCTCGGTCGGGTTCTGCGGCTCCGGCCACGGATCGGTGCCGTTGAGCGGCATGAACGCCGGCAGCCGGTCCAGGTAGGCCTTCGCCCCCGCCACGTCCTTGGTCTGCTTGAACTCCGCGAAGAACTCGTCGTCGAAGTAGAAGACCCAGACGTACCAGTCGGTGATGAGGTCGAGGACGTCCGCGGGGGCGTCGGGGTGGGTCCACGCGCACATGAACCCGTAGTCGTCGCCCGCGAGGACCTCCTCGGTCCACACCCCGGTGTCGAGCATCCCCATGTCCCGCGCCCACTGCGTGGAGTGGACGCGGGCCCGTTCGAGGTGCGGGTTCATCCGCGCCGGGTGCGGCACGTAGAACTCCGGCATGGTGAAGGAGGCCAAGACCTACCCCTCGCGACCGAGCTCGACGTGCTCCAGCACGCCGATCGCGTCCGGCACCATGATGGCGGCGGAGTAGTAGGCGCTGACCAGGTAGTTGATGATCGCCTGGTCGTTGATGCCCATGAACCGCACCGACAGGCCCGGCTGGTACTCGTCGGGGATGCCGGTCTGGTGCAGGCCGATGACGCCCTGGTTCTGCTCGCCGACGCGCATGAGCATCACCGACGACGTGCGGGTGTCCGAGATGGGGATCTTATTGCACGGCAGCACCGGGATGCCGCGCCAGGCAGGCACCTGCTGGCCGTTGAAGTCGATGTGCTGCGGGTAGACGCCGCGCTTGTTGCACTCGCGGCCGAACGCGGCGATGGTGCGCGGGTGGGCCAGGAAGTACGAGGGGTCCTTCCACACCACCGAGAGCAGGTCGTCGAAGTCGTCCGGGGTCGGCGGGCCGGTGCGGGTGTGGATGCGCTGCTTGAGGTCGGCGTTGTGCAGCAGGCCGAACGACCGGTTGTTGACGATCTCGTGTTCCTGGCGTTCGCGCAGGGCCTCGATCGTGAGCCGCAGCTGCTGCTCGACCTGGTCCATCGGGTGGTTGTAGAGGTCCGCGACACGGGTGTGGACCTGCAGCACGGTCTGCGCGACGCTCAGCTCGTACTCGCGCGGCGAGAGCTCGTAGTCGACGAACGTGCCGGGCAGCACCGGCTCGCCGTCGTGGCCGGCCGCCATGTCGATCTCGGCCTCGCCGTGCTTGTTCTGCGGCTTGTTGCGGCTGTTGTAGACCTGCTGGATGTGCGCGCGCAGGCCGCCGGCCTCACCGTTGAGGGCCTGGAAGTCCTCCCACGACAGGGTCAGGACGGTGACCGGGGTGACCGCCTTCGCGGTGTACTCCCACTCGCCCTGCGGCCCGGCGAGCACGGTCTCGCCGAAGTACTCGCCGTCGGCGAGGTTGCCCAGGACGGTCTGGCCGCCGTACTCGCCGGTGCCGACCTTGTCGACCTTGCCGTGCGCGATCAGCACGACCTGGTCCTTCGGGCGGCCCTGCTCGACGATGACGTCGCCGACGCGGTACTCGCGCTGCTGGAACCGACCGGCCAGCGCGGCCAGCACGGCGTCGTCGTCGAACCCGCGCAGCAGCGCGAGCTCCGTGAGCTCCATCGGGATGACCCGGATCTCGGAGCCGGTGTTGGTGAACGAGACGCGGCCGTCGCCCAGCGTGTAGGTGAGGCGCCGGTTGACGCGGTAGGCGCCACCCGCCGCCTGCACCCAGGGCAGCACCTTGAGCAGCCAGCGGGAGGTGATTCCCTGCATCTGGGGTACGGACTTGGTGGTCGTGGCCAGATTACGAGCGGCGGCCGTACCCAAACTCAGCTGCTGACGGCCCTCATTGAGGTCAGAATCCGTCACAGTCACAACCTGCACCCACCTATCTCAATGCGCTGATGGACCAATCCGACAAAGGCCGGACTGGACGTTAGTTCTCGCGGATGAGAAGTGGGAAGCGGCCAAGAAGGCGACATTCGGGTGGGTGGTTTACGCCTATGGGTGCTACGCAGGGTACAACTTCTGCCGTACCGGCGACCGTGGTATCGGCAGAAGAGTGAAGAGGCTTGATTCTTCGGAGTTCCGAAGCTGTCACTCGTTTGGTCCTGTAAGACCACTCCATTGTGGTATTGGTGGACGGCAGGACCCTGCTATACGAAACCGCTTCGAATGCAATCGAAATCCACCCGAAGCGGTGTGCGTCAATGCCACTCCCGGGAACTCGTCGCACACTGCGGCGAAAACCCGGTTTTGGGCCGGACGTCATTCGTGCTATTGCGCTCCCGTGGCGTTCAGGAAAGCTTCCAGCTGGCTGACGACGAACGCGTGGTCCTCGGCCTGCGGCAGGCCGGACACGCCGACCGTGCCCACCGGCCCCGTGCCGCGGACGATCACGGGGAACACGCCGCCGTGCGCCGCGTACCGGTCGGGGTCGAGCCGTGACGCCGCCTCGAACGTCGTGCCCTTCTCCCGGAACGACGTGCCCACCTGGAACGAGCTGTGGCCGAACAGCTCGACCACGCGGGCCTTGCGCTCCAGCCACCGGTCGTTGTTCGGCGCGGTGCCGGGCAGGGAGGCGTGGAACAGGCGGTGCCCGCCACGGCACACCGAGATCGCAATGGGCAGGCCCTGCTCGCGAGCCGCCCTGAGCAGGTGCAGGCCCAGCTCGATCGCGGTGTCGTTGTCGAAGGAGCCGAACTGCAGCCGTTCTTCTTGCGCCAAGAGCTCTTCGCTGGTCACAGGGTCACCACCCGGTTGTCGTGTGCGGACGTGAAAGCGGCCTCGATGACCTGCAGCGCGTGCACGGCCCCTGCCGGGTCGACCGGGATCCGCCCGGCCTGCAGCTCGCGGTAGAAGTGCTGGTAGGCGCCGTGTTCGAGGGGCACCTCGGTGGCGTCGCCGAGCACGCCGAGCCGGCCGGTGCGGGGCTCCGCGCCCCAGCCCGGGTCCGTCGGGCGGCCACCGGCGGCGAGCGCGTCCTCCTGCCCGTCCAGGCCGTCGACGACGAACGCGCCCTCGCTGCCCAGGACGCGGAACCTCGGCCCGTGGTGGGCGGCGTGCGCGTTGGCCCACAGGTGCGAGCGGACGCCGTTCTCGTGCGTCAGCGCCACGAACACGTCGTCGTCGACCCGCACGCCGGGGCGGCGCAGGTCGAGCTCGGCGTAGACGTGCCGGACCGGCCCGAACAGCTCCAGGGCCTGGTCGACGAGGTGGGCGCCGAGGTCGTAGAGCAGCCCGCCGGCCTCCTCCGGCGCACCCCGCTCGCGCCAGTTGTCCCAGACCTCGGGCACCCAGCGCTCGAAGCGGGACTCGAACCGGCGGACCTCACCCAGCCGCCCGACGACCTCCCGGACGGTCAGGAAGTCGCTGTCCCAGCGGCGGTTCTGGAAGACCGTCAGCGGCACGCCCTTCGCGCGGGCCGCGTCGACCAGCTCCCGCGCCTCGCTGCTCGTGGGTGCGAACGGCTTGTCGACGACGACCGCGACGCCCTTCTCGACCGCCCGCCGCGCGTACTCCACGTGCGTCCGGTTCGGCGTCGCGACCACCACCAGGTCGAGGTCCATGGCGAACAGCTCGTCCGCGGTGACGATGCGCGCCCCGGGGTGGTCGGCGCGCGCCTGCGCCTGCCGCTCCGGGTTCGCCGTCACGACCGCGGCGAGCTCCATGCCCTCGGTCGAGGTGATGAGCGGGGCGTGGAAGACGCGTCCCGCGATGCCGTACCCCAGCAGTCCTGCCCGTGTCATGGTCCCGATTAAAGCAACGCTGTTGCATAATTGCCAGGTGGACCTCGCCGCAGTGCGCTCGCACAACGACCGGACAGTGCTCGGGCTCGTGCGCTCAGGGGCTCTGAGCAGGGCTGACATCGCCGACCGCGCCGGACTGACCCCGCAGGCGGTGTCGAAGATCGTGGCACGGCTCCTGGCGGCCGGCCTGCTGGAGGAGACCGGCACCGTGCGCGGCGGCGGTCGCGGCAAGCCCCGGACGTCGCTGCGGCTGCGCGCCGACGGTGCCTGTGCCTACGGCGCGTACGTCGACCGCGACGAGCTGCGGGTCGTGCGCCTCGACCTCACCGGCGCGCAGGTGTCGTCGTCGGTCGTGCCCCTCGCGCCGATGTTCGCGCCCGCGGACGTGCTGGACGCGCTCGCGCCGCTGGTCGAGCCGGGCGGGAACGTGCTGGGCCTGGGCATCGCCATCGCGGGCCCGCTCGACTTCCGCGACGGGGTGGTGTCCCCGAACGGGCTGCCCGGCTGGTCGGCGGTGCCGTTGCGGGTGCTGGCCGAGGAACGGCTGGGACTGCCCGTGGCGGTCGACAAGGACACGAACGCGGCCGTGCTCGCCGAGGCGTGGGCCCGGCCGTTGCGCGACGCGGCACTGGTGTTCGCCGGCACCGGCCTGGGCATGGGTCTGCTGCTCGGCGGCGAGGTGCACCGCGGCGCGCGGTCGGGGGCGGGCGAGTTCGGGCACACCACGATCCAGCTCGACGGCCCGCTGTGCGTGTGCGGGCGGCGCGGGTGCGTGGAGGCGGTGCACAACGCGGCGGTGTCCGGGACGGAGGCGGCGCGGGTGCTCGCGGCCGCGGTGGTGAACCTGGTGCAGCTGCTGGACCTCGACCAGATCGTCCTCAGTGGACGGCGGGTCCTGGAGTCGCCGGAGCTGTACCTGCGGGCACTGGCCGGTGTGGACGTGAGCGTGTCGGCGCACGGCCCGGACCTCGTGCCCGTCGGCGCCGCGCTGCTCGTGCTGGACGAGCTGTTCTGACGGACCCTCACTGCTTTACTATGGTACTAGGAAAGCAGTAAGGGGCTCCCGTGTTCGTCTTCCGGCTCGACACCCACTCCGGCGTGCCGCCGTACCTGCAGCTCGTCCAGCAGGTGCGCCAGGCGGTGCTGCTGGGCTTCCTCCACCCCGGTGACCGCCTCCCGCTCATCCGCGAGGTGGTCGAGGACCTGGCCATCAACCCGAACACCGTCGCCAAGGCGTACCGGCAGATGGAGCAGGAGGGCCTGGTCACCGGCCGGCCCGGCCAGGGCACGTTCGTCAACGAGCAGCAGTCGCCCGTGATGCCCGCCTCGACGTACACGTCGCTGCGCCGCGGCCTGGCGACCTGGCTGCGCCGTGCCTACGCGGCGGGCCTCGACGAGCAGGCGGTCACCGCGCTGCTCACCTCGGTGCACCAGCAGGTCAGGAACGAGGACGTGGCGTGACGGCGGCCGGGTTTGCGCTGCGCACCGACGGTGTCGGCAAGAGGTACCGGAAGGGCTGGGCGCTGCGCGACTGCACCCTGTCCCTGCCCGCGGGCGGCGTGATCGCCCTGGTCGGGCCGAACGGCGCGGGCAAGACCACGTTGCTGCGGCTGGTCGTCGGGTTGCTGGCGCCGAGCACCGGCACGGTGGAGGTCCTCGGCCACGACGTCACCGCCAGCACCCCGCACACCCTGTCCAGGATCGGGTTCCTGGCCCAGGACCACCCGCTGTACAAGCGGTTCACCGTCGCCGAGATGCTCCGCTTCGGCCGGACCTGCAACCTGCGGTTCGACCAAGGGCTGGCCGAACGCCGGCTGGCGGCGCTGGGCATCCCGCTCGACCGCAGGACCGGCACGCTCTCCGGCGGGCAGCAGGCCCAGGTCGCGCTGGCACTGGCACTGGCGAAGCGGCCGGACCTGCTCGTGCTCGACGAGCCGGTGGCGAGCCTCGACCCGCTGGCCCGGCGCGAGTTCCTCCAAGTCCTCATGGGCGCGGTGGCCGAAGGAGGCGTGACCGTCCTGTTCTCGTCCCACGTCGTGCACGAGCTGGAACGCGTCTGCGACCACCTGGTCGTGCTCAACCAGGGCCGGGTCACGCTCACCGGCGACATCGACACCCTGCTCGCCGAGCACCGGCTGCTCGTCGGCCCGCGCACGGCCACCGACCTCGACCGGGCCGGCACCGTCGTGGAGGCCGTCCACAGCGACCGGCACACGACCCTGCTGGTCCGCGACGGCGGGCTCCCGGTCGCGCCGGGGTGGCAGGCCCGGCCGGTCGCGCTGGAGGACCTGGTGCTCGCGTACCTGAGCCGGCCGTCGGAGCCGGGTGCCGAGGTCACGGCGGTGGGGGCGTCATGACGTGGTTGCTCTGGCGCCAGCACCGGACCGAGGTCTGCGTCCTGGGCCTGCTCGTCGGCGCGTTCGGCATCGCCCTGCTCGTGCTCGGGACGCAGGCCCACGACCTGTTCCCCGGCGGTCCCGCCCGGTGCGAGGGGCAGGCCGGTGTCAGCGATGCCTGCACGGCCGCGTTCCGCCGGCTCGACGACGAGTACGGGTTCGTCGAGAACCTCCTGGCCGCCTTCTACCTGGTCCCCGTCGTCATCGGCGCGTTCCTCGGGGCGCCGCTGCTCGCGCGCGAGCTGGAGGACGGCACCTGGCAGCTCGCCTGGACGCAGGCCGTGCCGCGGATGCGCTGGCTCGCGGCCAAGCTCCTCGCACTGGCCGGCGTCACCGTCGCGCTCACCGGCCTGTTCACCGCGGTGCTCACGTGGTTCCGCCGGCCGTTCGACGCGTGGGAGGGGCGGTTCCAGTACGACGCCTTCGACCTGCAGGGGCTCGTCCCGGTGGCGTACGCGCTGTTCGCGTTCGGCGTGGCCACCGCCGCCGGTGCGGTCCTGCGGCGCAGCCTGCCCGCGTTCGGCGTCGCGTTCGGTGCGTTCCTCGCCGCCCGGATGTCGGTGGCGCTGCTGGCCCGTCCCGCGTACGCCACACCGCTCACCGCCACGAAACCGGTCCCCGTCGGCGGTTCCCAGGACCGGGCCGCACCCGGCTTCGCCGACTGGACGGTCGAGCGCGGCTACGCGGACGCCACCGGGCGCAGGCTGAGCTCCACCGAGTACCTCGCACTGGAGGACAGCGCCGACCGGGCCGGCACCAACCTCAACCAGTTCCTGCACGAGCGGGGCGTCCAGCGGTTCGAGGTCTACCACCCGGCCGACCGGTTCTGGACGTTCCAGCTCATCGAGTCGGCCCTGTTCGCGACCGTCGCGGCGGTCCTGCTCGGCGTGGTGGTGTGGCGGGTGCGGCGCCGCCTGCTCTAGACCCCGCATCCCCCTTGCAGATGCCGGGGCAGGCAGGGAGGGGAGGAGCGCGGCGGTGCTTACCATTGGGGGCGTGGACGTCGAGCACGTCGTCGGGCTGCCGCACCCGCGGTTACGGCCGTTCGTGACGCGGTACTCCGGCTATCGGATGCGGACCGCGCCTGGCACCCACCGCGGCCTGCCCTCGCGGTCGCTCACGCTCGTCGTCACCCTGGACGGCACGGTCGACCTGCCGGAGGGCCGCTTCTCCGCGTTGTGCGGCGGGCTGCACGACGAGGCCGTGCTCATCACCCACGACGGGTTCCAGCACGGCGTGCAGTGCGACCTCACGCCGCTGGGCGCACGGGCGTTGCTCGGGGTGCCGGCGGGTGAGCTGGCCGGGGTGTCCGTCGGGCTGGACGCGCTCGACGCGCCCGCCGGGGAGCTGCGCGAGCGCTTGCGGGCCGCGCCGACGTGGCTGGACCGGTTCGCGCACCTGGACCGGGTGCTCGGCGGGCTGCTGCGGCCGGTGCGGCAGCAGGTGGAGGTGGCGTGGGCGTGGCAGCGGCTCGCCGACGGCGCCGGGGTCGGTGCCATCGCCGCGGAGGTCGGGTGGAGCCGCCAGCACCTCAGCGCCCGCTTCGCCGCCGAGTACGGGCTCACGCCGAAGGTCGCGAGCCGGGTGATGCGGTTCGAGCGGGCGAACCGGATGCTGCGCGGCGAACGCAGGCCCACGCTCACCGAGGTGGCCGTCGCCTGCGGGTACGCCGACCAGGCGCACCTCAACCGGGACTGGCGGGCGCTGTGCGGGGCCACGCCCACCGAGTGGATCACGGCCGAGCTTCCATTCGTCCAAGGCAGCGAGGGCCCGCACGTCGCAAGGTAGTCCCATGACGACACCCGCACCCACCTGCTGGCCCACGCTGACCTACCGGGACGCACCCGCCGCGATCCGGTTCCTGGTCGAGGGCTTCGGTTTCCGCGAACACCTCGTCGTGCCGGGGCCGGCCGACGGCGAGGTCGTGCACTGCGAGCTGGTCTGGCCCGAGGGCGGCGGCGTGATGCTCGGATCCGCGCAGCGGTCCGCCGGCGAGCCAGGGGCGACCGCCGCCGGCCGCGCGTCCGTGTACGTGGTGACCGACCGCCCGGACGAGATCCACGCCCAGGCCTTGGCGCACGGCGCGACGGAGATCCGCGGGCTGCGCGACGAGGACTACGGGTCGCGCGGCTTCACCGTGGCTGATTCCGAGGGCAACCGCTGGAGCTTCGGCACCTATCGCGGCGCCTGACGCAACCCGCCGCACCGGTCGCGGAGCGTCCTGGGGGCAGCTCGGTGGACCAGACCGTGCTGCGGGCCTACCGCCTGCGGGACTGAATCGGGTGACTAGGCCGGACGGTCGCTGGAGTTGCGTCTCAAAGGCGTAACCGGGCGGTCGTTCGGTCGTTGTCCTCGCTGCGGCACCTGTCCGGGGCAGTGCACGGGACGATGAGGACGCGGGCGTCTCGCGCACGGGCAGGTGCCGCTGTATTCGGTGGCCGGCACCGGCCCGATGTGGTGGCATCTGCGGTCATGGGGTTCGAGGAGCTGGTCGCCGAGGGGGCGGCGGTACCGCTGGAGGGCTGGGACTTCTCCTGGTTCGACGGCCGTGCCACCGAGGAACGACCGCCGTGGGGCTACGCGGGGCTGATCGCCGAACGGCTGGCGCGGGTCGGGACCGCGCTGGACCTGCAGACCGGCGGGGGAGAGGTCACGGCGTCCGCGCCGGTCAAGCCGCCGGTGCTGGTGGCCACCGAGTCGTGGGCGCCGAACGCTGCCGTGGCCCGGCGGAACCTGCCCGGCGCCGCGGTGCTGCGGGTGCCGGACGAGGGGCCGTTGCCGTTCCGGGACGCCGCGTTCGACCTCGTCCTCAGCCGCCACCCGGTCGTGACGCTGTGGGCCGAGGTCGCGCGGGTCCTGCGGCCCGGTGGCACCTACCTGTCGCAGCAGATCGGGGCCGGCACGAACCGCGAGCTCACCGACTTCATGATGGGGCCGCAGCCGGTCAGCCAGACGCGCAGCACCGAGAGCGCGCGGCGGGACGCCGAGGCCGCCGGGCTGGAGGTGCTGCGGCTCGAACCCGTGGCGCTGCGGGTGGCGTTCTTCGACGTCGGCGCGGTGGTGCACTTCCTGCGCAAGGTCCTGTGGACCGTTCCCGGCTTCACCGTCGAGGGGTACCGGGAACGGCTCAAGGCGATGCACGAGCACATCGAGGCGCACGGCGAGTTCGCGTGCACCTCGACGCGCTTCCTGGTAGAAGCCCGCCGGCCCTAGCGGGGCTGGCGCTCCCGGCGCACGGTCACGCGCTTGCCCTTGATCGTCGCGTCGCGCAGCTGCGTGATCACGTCGTTCGCGGCCTCGCCGGGCACCTCGACCAGCGAGAACCGGTCCGCGATCTCGATCGCGCCGATCTCGCGGCCCTTCAAGCCGGTCTCACCGGTGATCGCGCCCACGATGTCCTGCGGGCGGATGCCCGACGAGCGGCCGGCACCCAGGAACAGGCGGGTCATGCCCTCGGACGGGCCGCGGCGCTCCCGGCGGGGACCGGCGGGGGCACCGTCGCGGCGCGGGCGGTCCTCGCGCGGGCGGACCTCGGGGATCTCCTCCTCGTCCGCGGCGGCACCGGAGGCCTCGTGCGCGAGCTTCACGGCGGCGAGCGCGATCTCCATCACGTCGAACTCGTCGGCCAGCGTCTCGACCACGACGCGGAAGCGCGACAGGTCGTCCTCGAGCAGCGACTCGTGCAGCGACGAGCGGGTGAGCTCCAGCTGGCGGGCGCGCAGGTCGGCGACCGTCGGCACCTTCTCGACCGGGATCTTGGTCTTGGTGACCCGCTCGATCGTCTTCAGCATCGAGTTCTCGCGCGGCTCGACCAGCGTGATCGCCACGCCCTCGCGGCCCGCGCGGCCGACGCGGCCGATGCGGTGGGTGTAGGCCTCGGGCGCGGACGGCACGTTGTAGTTCACGACGTGCGTGAGCTGCTCGATGTCGAGGCCGCGTGCTGCGACGTCCGTGGCCACCAGCAGGTCGGCCGTGCCGGAGCGCAGTCGCGCCATGACCCGGTCGCGCTGCTCCTGGCTGATGCCGCCGTGCAGCGACTCGGCGCGGTAGCCGCGGCCGTTCAGCGTCTCGGTGAGCTGGTCGACCTCGTCGCGCGTGCGGCAGAAGACGACGGCGGCGGTCGGCGACTCGACGTCCAGCACGCGGCCGAGCGCGGCCGGCTTGTGCTCGCGGCGCACCAGGTACGCGGTCTGGCGCACCCGCGGCGCCTCGCCCGGCTGGGTCTTCTCGCGCTCGATCTGGATCAGCTCGGGGCTGCGCAGGTGGCTCTTCGCCATGCGGTCGATGCGCGGCGGCATCGTCGCGGAGAACAGCACCGTCTGCCGGTCGGCCGGGGTCTCGGTGAGGATCGCGTCGATGTCCTCCGCGAAGCCCATGTCGAGCATCTCGTCGGCCTCGTCGAGGACCACGATCCGCAGCGCGTCGAGCTGCAGCGTGCCGCGTCCCAAGTGGTCGATGGCACGGCCGGGGGTGGCGACCACCACGTCGACACCGCGGGACAGCTCCCGCAGCTGCCGCCCGATCGGCTGACCGCCGTAGATCGGCAGCACCCGCGTGCCCAGGTGCCGGCCGTAGCGGTGCACCGCCTCCGACACCTGCACCGCCAGCTCACGGGTCGGGGCGAGCACCAGCGCGAGCGGTTTGTCGCTCTTGCCGATCTGGTCGGCGATGCGTTCGAGCAGCGGCAACGCGAACGCCGCCGTCTTGCCGGTACCGGTGGCCGCCTGGCCGAGCAGGTCACGGCCCGCCAGCAACGGTGGGATGGCTTCGCTCTGGATCGGCGTCGGCTCCTCGTAGCCCAGCGTGGTGAGCGCGTTGAGGATGTCGGGCCGCAGCCCCAGGTCGGCGAAACCGTTGTCGGCGGTGGTCATGGCGCACATCTTCCCTTACCGGCGGTTGCCACACCCGACTAGGTCCGCTGGTCGGCACCGGAGCGGGAAGTGAGAGAATCACCCCGAGGCCGTGCGCACCCGCCGCCGGCCCCGGGGTGGTGCGCCGCTACCGGCGCCGCACCGAGATCCCCGCTCGCGCCACGACACCGTTCACCGCGACCGCGATCTCCACCTGTCCAGACCGGACAGCCGTGAGTACTCCGGTCTCCGGGTCGAACCACGCCACGTGCCACGGCCGCAGCCCCTGCGCCCCGCCGACGTGCAGCGAGCGGGAGCCGGTCCAGGTCGCGGCCATCGGGTAGTCGAGCCGGACGGTCCGGTCGCCCTGCGCGATGGTGGGCTCGATCCGCACCTGGCCGCGCACGGTCGCGGGTGCGTTGAGCGCCAACGAGTCCACGTGCGGCCGGATCTCCGCCCGCACGCCGTGCTCGCCGACGCCCACCAGCGTCCAGCCGGTGAACCCGCCGACCTCGGCCGGTGCCTTGCCGGAGTTGCCGTTGACCACGTAGTGGACGCCGTCCACTTCGGACGCGAAGAACCCGCCGACGTGGCCGCCGATGAACGTGGCCCTGCCGTTCTCCGCCAGCAGCCGTTCGAAGTACCGCGCCTCCAGCGGGTCGGCCAGCTGGCTGGTGCGCGCGGGCGTCGGGTCGCGCGGCGGGTGGTGCATCAGCACGACCGTGTGACCGGGCGCGGTGCCGAGCGCGCGGCCGAGCATCTCGACCTGGTCGGTTCCGCCGCCCCTGAGCGTGCCGGTGGACGAGTCGAGCAGCACGAACCGCGTGCCCCGGTGGTCGAACGTGCGGTGGGTCGCCCCGAACTCGCGCCGGAACCCGTCGATCGTGCCCGGTCCCATGACCTCGTGGTTGCCCGGCACGTAGTACCAGGGGAGGTCGCCGAGCTCCTCGGTCAGCACCCTGCGGGCGAACGCGAGGTCGGCGGGGGAGGCCTCGTCGACCAGGTCGCCGTTGACGACGACGAACTCGGCACCGGAGGCCCTGATCTCCCGCAGGGTCCTGCGCGCCGCCCGCACCAGGGCGCTGTCCGGAGCCCTCGCCACGAACTGCGCGTCGGACATGACCGCGAACCGCCAGCCCGTGGCGGGGCCGATGACCTCCTCGCGCGGTTCGGCGACCGGTGGGAGCGCGACCGCGGGCGGCACCCGAGCGGTGATGTCGTCCACGACCACCTCGCCCCGGTACGAGCGGTCTGCTCTCGTCTCGATCGCGTAGAAGCGGGTGACCGCGATCGGGAACTCCAGCTCGCCCGGCACCGGGACGGAGAGCCGCTGCCAGCCGGTCCAGGTGATGTGCGGGCCGTAGAGGGAGCGGGACTGGCCGCTCGCGTCGGTGACCGTGAACGCCGTCCACTCGCCCCGTGCGCTGCCGTGCACCCACGCGGAGAGCTCCAGCGGTTGTCCGTTGACCCGCAACGGTTTCGGCGGCACCGCGTAGGCCGTGCGGGTGCCGGTCGACCTCGTGAAGTCGTAGCTCAGCCGGAGGCCGGTGCCGGTGTGGCCGGCGGGCTCGGGTGCGGCGGAACCGGTGGCGCGCGCCGACCCGAAGCTCCACTGCGGAGCGTCGTCGAACGGGGCGAGCAGCTCGTCGGCCGCGCCGACGGTGACGGCCGTCAGCGCCTCCCTGCCCTGCGCCCGTGCCCTGATCGTGGTCGCGCCGGGCTTCTTCGCGACGACCTGGAGGTCGGGCGTGACGTCGACGACCGAGCGGTCGTAGTCCAGGTCGAGGTCGGCGCGTTCGATCGGCGCGCTGTAGCCGGCGGCGTCGAACCCGTTGATGCGCAGCGGTTTCCGCCCGTCCGGCGCGAGACTGATCCGCTGTTCCGCCGGGGCGAGCCGCGCGAGCTCGCCGAGCACGGTGAGGCCGACCGTCTTGTGTGTCGAACCTTTGTGGACGGTGAACGAAGCCTTGCCGGGGCGCTGTGCCGCGTGGAAGGTGTCGCCGACCGCCCACCCGCCGGTGGCGCGCGTGAGGTGCGGGCTCGTGGCCGGTCCGAACGTCTCGTCGTGGCCGCGGACGGTGATCCTGCGGGTGAGGCCGGGGAACACCCGCTGGTCGGCCGGCTGGACGTGGAACCCGGTGAGCCGCCCCGAGCCCGGCGGCGCGTAGAGCGCGAGCCCGTTGGCCACCGGGCGTTCCGCGCCGTCCGACGGGGTGTTGACCACCTTGAGCGCGGTGCTGCCCGGTTCCCGCGCGAGCATGGTCGACGACCCGCCGCCGTCGAGGTTGAGCGCGTTGTGGGCGCCCAGCTCGATCATCGTGTCGGCCAGGTCGCGCAGGTCCAGGCCCGGCAGGTGCGCACCCTGCCGCCCGTCGACGGTGAGCAGCACCATCTTCCTGCCGTCCCGCGAGAAGCCGACCGCCGTGCGCGGGTGGAGCGCGTCCACCGGAGCGACGTTCCTGCCGTCCTGCACCAGCAGCTGCCGCCCGCCGATGGCCGTGACGGGCTCGCTGCCGTCGCTGGTCCGGCTCGCGTAGGTGACCTCGACCCGGTCACCCGGCTTGAGCTGCCGGAGCACGCCCGCACCCCGGTCGCGGCCGACGAGCACGTACCCGCTGATGGGCCGGTCACCCGGCGCACCGACCTCCTCGACGACGTCGCCGGAAACCCTGACCTCGGCCGTGTCCGCGGCACCCTGCACGGCCCGCGCCCTGGAGTAGCCGCCCCACAACGGGGTGAACACGCCGATGCCGTCGACGTCGATCTGCGCGCTGTTGAGCTGCGTGATCCGGTGGACGCCGTTCAACGTGCCCTCGAAGAACGTCTCCATGACGCTCCCGACCCCGGCCGCGTCGATGCCGACAGCGCGCCCGTGCCCGGACTTGACGAGCCGCCCGTCCCGGACGCCGACGCCTTCGGGCGCGTTGGAGTTGCCGATGTCGAAGAAGTCCCCGTTGACCGCCGCGACCGCCCTCGGCGTCTGCAGCGAGAGCGGCCGGGCCGCGCTCACCGAGCCGGCGTCGACGTACCCGACCCCGGTGCCGCCGGTGAGGTCGACCGTCATGGCGTCACCGCGGGTCCACCCGCCGGGGCGGTACCAGTCGAAGGAGCTGAGCGTGACGCCGGGGGCGACCGGTGTGGTGGTCCGTTCCGTCTCGATGTGACCGCCGATGCCGGCATGGGCCGGGGCGGGCGCCAGGACGGCGGTGGGCGTCAGGAGGGCGGGCGTCAGGAGGGCCGCGGCGACCATCACCGGTAGTGCGCGTCTCGTCACAGTTCGCGACCATAGACCGGTGCGGTGAAGATCCGCCTGACGGACCGCGCCCGGTCACCCGGCCCGGCGCACTTCTTCGTCCGGTGCACGGTCTTCCGGAACTGTCCGCAGCTCGTTCGCCTCGGCCAGGTACAGGTGCCCGAGGTCGATGAGCAACGTGCCGAGCTCCTCGAAGTGCGCCGCCCGTTCCGGGTCCGGTGCCGTTCCACAGGTCAGCAACATGTGGCGGGCGAGCAGCTCGCCGAACTCCGGGTGCGTTGCCACCACCTCGCGGGAGAGGCGGGACAGCGACGTGCGCAGCAGGTCCTCGGTCAGAACGTCGACGGCCACGGCAAGATCCCCTCGCTCTTGCGGTACTTCACAGAATCATTCTGGATCGTGGAACAATTCCAAGGCGGGGTCTTACGGGTTGTTTCGAGGTCGAGTGGTATCGAAAACATAACTGCGGTGATGTTCAGGCGCCGGCGTTCAAGCATGCCTCCTGAGTAGGCTTGATCCACTTGCCTCGACCACTTCGCCTGGGGGGACAGTGCACCGCATCAAGGCCAGTCCTGCCCTGGCACGGCTGGAATGGGTCCTCGACGGCCTGGACGGGAAGCCCGGCTGGGGAGCTGACGTGTCCGACGTGCTCGCGCCGGAGTTCACCGCCGTCGTCACAACCGAGAGGTACGTCGAGGTGACCCGCGGTCGAGCTGCCCGTTACGCGCCGGTCGTCGTGGTCGGTCTCGACGTCGGCGAGACCACCGCCCAGGCGCGGATCCGCCGCCACGACGGCACCGTCGATGTCGTTTCCTGCGTCGTCGAGACCGCCCGGCCGCATCGAATTGCCGGCACGTGGGTCACCGAACTCGTGCCGACGGATCTGACACCGAGGTTGCCGGCCGATTTCACGGACTACGACTTGCCTTCCGCCGCCACGAAAACGCGGCTTGTCGTGTTCTCCGGGGTGCCCGGCAGCGGGAAAAGCACCTTGGCCGACGCGGCAGGCGCCGAGCTGGGGATCCCGGTCTTCGCCACCGACTGGCTGCTCGGCGCGCTGACCCCGTTCGGCGGTCGCCACTTCGAGGCTCCGCTGGCCATCGCTGAGGAAGTGCTGACCACGCTCGCCCTGCGGCAGCTCGTCGCCGGGCAGTCCGTGATCCTCGACCACCCCACCGAAGAGGTGGCGACCAGGAACCGCTGGCGCAGCCTGGCACGCCGAGCCGGTGCGGAGCTCCGCGCGGTCGTGTGCCGCTGCTCCGACCCGGAAATCCACCGCGGCAGGCTCGAAGGGCGCAGCCGCGGGATCCCCGGTTGGCATGACGCCGGCGACTGGTCCAACATGCGGCAGCGGCTGGCCGGCTTTCCCCCTTGGCACGGGGAGGCGCTCTCTGTGGACACCGTTCAACCACGCGAGCTGACCCTTGCCGCAGTCCTGCGGCACATCACCACCTGACGGCGCACCGCCGAGGTGCCACGGCAGGTCGTTACCATCCGAACCATGACCATGCCCGCAGCGATCGAAGCCGTCCGGGACGCGTTCACCGGCCTCACCGCGGGGGAGTTCGACCTGCCGCCGCGGCAGGCGTTCGGGGAGAGCCGGTCGCTGGTCATGGCGGTGCACCACCGGCCGAGCGCGTCGACCGCGGTGAAGGTCGTCAGCATCGAGGTCGAGCGGGACCCGGTGATCACCGGGACCGTGGTGTTCAGCCACCCCGGCGGGCAGTTCGCGACGGATGCGGTGCCGTTGACGACGTTGCGGACCGGTGCGGTGGTGGGGGTGGCGACGGATCTGCTCGCCGACGAGGACGCCGGGCAGATGGCGTTGCTCGGGGCCGGGGCGCAGGCCGCGGACCAGGTGCGGGCGGTGCACGCGGTGCGGCCGCTCAAGAAGCTCGTGGTGTTCAACCGGCACCTCGGGCGGGCCGAGGCGTTGCTGGAGGGGCTCAGGGACGAGTTGCCGGACACCGTGCTGGACGTGGCGGCCGTGGCCGACGAGGCGGTGGCGCAGGCGGACGTCGTGTGCTGTGCGACGGCGGCGACCGTGCCGTTGTTCCGGATGGAGGCGTTGAAGGAACGGGTGCACGTCAACGCGATCGGGTCCTACCGGCCGGTGATGCGGGAGCTGCCGCAGGAGTTGCTGGCGAGCGCCGAGGTCGTGGTGGTGGACCAGGTCGAGGCGGCGTTGAGCGAGGCCGGGGAGATCATCCGGGCGGTGCGGTCCGGGGTGCTCAAGCTGGAGGCGCTGGTGGAGCTGGGGGCGGCGCTGGGGAACCCGCCGCTGCGGCAGGGGCGGACCGTGTTCAAGTCGGTCGGGATCGCGGTGCAGGACTGGGCGGTCGCCAAGCTGTTGGCGTGAACGCACAGCCTGAAGACAAGACCTGACAACGAGAACTGGGCGCGCACCCTCTCCGCCGCGAGGGGTGCACGCCCAGTTCGCACCTCCGCGCGGGCCGTGAGCGGTCCGCGCGGAGACTTCTCAGGTCAGACCTGCCACTTCTGGCTGGCCACGCCCAGGCACTGCCAGATGTGCGTTCTCGTGCCGTCGCCCGAGGCGCCACCGACGGTGTCGAGGCACTTGTTGGCCTGCGGGTTCACGATGTCCTGCGCCCCGCTGACGGCCCACTTCTGGGCTGCCGAGCCGTTGCAGTCCCAGAGCTGGACCACTGTGCCGTTCGCGGTGCCGCCGCCGTTGACGTCGAGGCACTTGCCCAGTGCGCGGATGGTGCCGTCACCGGGGCGGCTCCACTTCTGGGCGGCGTTGCCGTTGCAGCCGACGATCTGGATGGGCGTGCCGTTGGCCGTGTTGGCCCAGGGCACGTCGAGGCACTTGCCGCCGATGCCGCGGATCTCCGAGCCACCGGCGGGCGGGGTGGAGTCGCTGGAGGAGGCGCGGACCCAGTCGATCACGAGCTGCTGCGGGAACGTCGTGCTGGCGTCGGGGTAGCCGGGCCACTCACCACCGACCGCGAGGTTGATGATGATGAAGAACGGCTTGTTGAACACCCACGGGTTGCCGTTGACGTCGGTCGGGGTGTTGCGGGCGTAGACGTTGCCGTCCACCGACCACGTGATCTCGCCGGGCTTCCAGTCGACCGCGAAGTTGTGGAAGCCGTCGGAGAAGTTCGGGCCGTTGTAGGCGTGCGACTTGCCGCCGGCACCGGAGTAGCCGGGGCCGTGGATGGTGCCGTACACGGTGTTCGTCTGGTGGCCCAGGAACTCCATGATGTCGATCTCACCGGAGCCCGGCCACGGGTTGCCGGTGTTGATGTCGGCGCCCAGCATCCAGAACGCGGGCCAGATGCCCTTGCCGCGCGGCATCTTCATGCGCGCTTCGAAGCGGCCGTAGGTCTGCGTGAACTTGTTCGCGGTGTTGATGCGCGCGGACGTGTACTGGCAGCGGCCGTACCAGCAGTTGTAGTTGCCGGGGTTCTCCTTCTTGGCGGTGATGACCAGGTTGCCCTGGCCGTCGTGCGCCGCGTTGGAGGTACCGGCCTGGTACCACTGGTGTTCCCTGTTGTTGCCGTTGTTGTTGCCCACTTCCATGTTCCACTTGCCACCGTCGACACCGGTGCCGGCGGGAGCGTTGAACTCGTCGGCCCAGGTCACCGCCGCGTTGGCAGGGGGAGCTTGGCTGGTGGTGGCGACGGTGATCCCTGCGGCCACCATCAAGGCGGCGGCAAGGGCCGTCCCGATGCGTCGCTGCATCGAACCGACCTTTCCGGGTGTTTAGTTGTGCGCCCAGTGGTTCGGAAGTGTTGTCGCGCCGTGACTCTCGGTCAACTTGTAAACGTTTTCAGGTTGTCGTCACGTGGGAGCGCTCTCAAGAACTCCAGGCCGTGACCAGCAGGTTTGGAGCCAGTTGACACGAACGGACTCGCTTGCGCGATGAGGCTAAGGGCATTAGCCTTCGGGCTGTGAACGTTCGAGCCAGGCTGAGCACCGCCGCTGTCGTGGACGCCGCGGTGGCGGTGCTGGACGAGCACGGGGTCGAGGGCTTGACGCTCGCCGCCGTCGCCGCGCGCACCGGGGTGGCCACGCCCTCGCTCTACAAGCACGTCGGCAGCCTCGCGGAGCTGAAGGCGCACGTCGCCGTGCGCGCGCTCGACGACATGACCGAGCGCTTCACAAAGGCGGTCCTCGGCAGGGCGGGCGACGACGCGGTCACCGTGCTGATGCACGAGTACCGCGCCTACGTCCGCGAGCACCCGAGGCGGTACGCGGCCATGTCGGTCGACCCGCTGCACGACCCGTCGTTGCGGGAGGCGGGTGTGCGGCTGATGGAGGTCATGCTCGCGACGCTGCGCGGGTACGGCCTCGAAGGTTCCGACGCCGTCCACGCCACGCGCCGGCTGCGGGTCCTCGTGCACGGGTTCGCCGACCTCGAGGCCCGCGGCGGGTTCGGCCTGCCGGAGGAGCTCGACGACACCTACGACCAGCTCGTCCGGATGTACCTCGACAGCCTCGGGGGGACCACGTGAAGATCGCGCACGGCGTGCTGCTGCCGACTGGCTGCGCGTGGCTCGCCCGGGAGCTCAGCCGGACGCGGGAACCAGCCGGAACACCCGCGGTGCCCGCCCGGAGCGCGTGACGTAGCCGTCGAACGCGGGCCACACCGCGAGCATCTTGCCCCACGCCTCGTCCCGTTCGGCGCCTTCGAGCAGCCGGGCGCGGACGGGGCGGATGGTGCCGCGGACGTTCGTCTGCGCGTCCGGGTTCTTGAGCAGGTTCGCGGTCCACGCCGGGTGGTCCGGCCGGCCCCAGTTCGTGCCGGCGACCAGCACGCTGTCGCCGTCGGGCACGTACTGCACCGGCGTCTCGCGGCGCTGACCGCTCCTCGCGCCCGTCGAGATCAGCGTCAGGCCCTTCTGGCCGCTGAACGACGTCGTCATCACCCGGCCGCCGCTGACCCGGTACAGCGCGCGGTCGAACGCCATGACGACCGGGCGCAGGTTCGCGAGCCACCTCTGCTCGCCGAGCCACCTCTGCTCGCCGAGCCACCGGGCGAGTGCCATCACAGCACCCCTGAGGACCGTGCCGCGTGCACGGCGGCCGTGCGGTTGTGGACGCCGAGCTTGCGCATCGCGCCCTTCAGGTACGCCTTCACGGTCTCGGCGCTCAGGCCGAGCTCGCTCGCGATCTCCCGGTTCGCCGCGCCCACGGCCGCCAGCCGCAGCACGTCGAGCTCCCTCGGGGTCAGCGTCGTGGGAACGGAGCCGGTCACGGGTTCGCCGCCGAGGTCGTGGTGGACCTTGCGGAGCCGGTCGCGCAGCGCCGGGTCGTCGACGAGGCGGGCGACCTCGGCCAGTTCGCGGAGTGCCGCTTGGGTGTGCAGAGAAGGCATGTCCAGGTCCTGTGCGAAGCCCTGCGCGATCGCGCCGGCCAGCCTGATCGCCCGGTCGCCGACGGTGGCGTTGCCGCGCACGGCGCCGTAGAGCACGCCCTGCACAGTGCCGCGCACCGCGACCGGATAGGCGAACACCGAGGTCAGGCGCTCCTCACCGACGACCATCGGGTCGAACTCGTGGGTGATCGCGCGGGTGGAGGCGTAGTCGTTGACGCGCACGGGCGTGCCCATCGCGACGGCCGTGCCGCCCAGCCCGCGGCCGGAACCGACCCGCAGGCCGTGCAACGACGTGCCGCGGGTGCCGTGGAAGTGCGAGAGCAGCAGCTGGTTCGCCGCCGTGACAGCGCCGCCGAACACCACGGGCAACCCGGTGGCGCGGCGGAGCATGTCCAGGCGTTGCGGCAGCAACGCGGGGAAGCGGTCCGGCAGCACGTCCAGCAGTCTTGCTGACGGGAGCACCCTCGAAAAGGGGTGCACCCCCGTCCGGGGGTATCGGCGTGCCCTCGGGCCACCGCACCCTCGTCAGCCAGCGAAAGGAGGCCAACCGATGGCCAGTCACGACACCTACCGCGCGGCCCGCGACCTGATGCTCACCGACCCGGGGTCGTTCCGCTGGCCGAGCTTCCCGGACGCCTTCAACTGGGCGCACGACTGGTTCGACGTCATCGCCGAGGGCAACGCCGCCACCGCGCTGCACATCGTCGAGGAGGACGGCCGCGAGCGCGCGCACTCGTTCGACGAGCTGCGCCGCCGGTCCAACCGGGTCGCGCACTGGCTCGCGCGGCACGGCGTCGGCAAGGGCGACAGCGTCATGATCATGCTCGGCAACCAGGCCGAGCTGTGGGAGTCGATGCTCGCGGTGATGAAGCTCGGCGCGGTGATCATGCCGACCACCACCGCACTCGGGCCCGCCGACCTCGCCGACCGGCTGCGGCGCGGTGCCGTCCGGCACGTCCTCGCCCGTGCCGAGGACGCGGACAAGTTCGAGGGCGTGGCCGGGGAGGACACCGGCACGGTGCTGATGGCCGTCGGCGGTGGCGCGCGGGCCGGCTGGCTCGACTACGCGCAGGCCGGCGACGAGCCGGACACCCCGCTGCCGCACCCGCAGACCCGCGCCGACGACCGCTTGCTGCTGTACTTCACCTCCGGCACCACCAGCCGCCCGAAGCTGGTCGAGCACACCCAGGTCTCCTACCCGGTCGGGCACGTCACGACCATGCGCTGGATCGGCATCCGGCCCGGCGACGTGCACCTCAACATCAGCTCGCCCGGCTGGGCCAAGCACGCGTGGAGCTGCTTCTTCGCGCCGTGGATCGCCGAGGCGACGATCTTCGTCTACAACTACGCCCGCTTCGACGCCGCGGCACTGCTGGAGCAGATCCGCTCGAAGGGCGTCACCACGTTCTGCGCGCCGCCGACGGTGTGGCGGATGCTGATCAAGGCCGACCTCAGCGGCGGACCCGGTGCGCTGCGGGAGGTCGTGGCCGCGGGCGAACCGCTCAACCCCGAGGTGGTCGAGCAGGTCCGGCAGCACTGGGGCCTCACCCTGCGGGACGGGTTCGGCCAGACCGAGACCACGCTGTCGGTCGGCAACCTGCCCGGCGAGGTCGTGAAGCCCGGCTCGATGGGACGGCCGCTGCCCGGTGTGCCGGTGGTGCTGGTCGACCCGATCACCGGTGAGCGCGCCGACGAGGGCGAGATCTGCATCGACCTGGGGGAGCGGCCGATGTCGCTGATGGCCGGCTACCACGGCGACGAGGAGCGCAACGCCGAGGCGATGGCCGGCGGTCACTACCACACCGGCGACATCGCCTCCCGCGACGAGGACGGCTACCTGTTCTACATCGGACGGTCCGACGACGTGTTCAAGGCCTCGGACTACAAGATCTCGCCGTTCGAGCTGGAGAGCGTGCTGATCGAGCACCCGGCCGTCACCGAGGCCGCCGTCGTGCCCGCGCCCGACCCGCTGCGGCTCGCCGTGCCCAAGGCGTACGTGGCGCTGAGCCCCGGCTGGGAGCCGACCAGGGAGACCGCGCTGCAGATCCTGCGGCACGCCCGCGAGAACCTGGCGCCCTACCAGCGGATCCGGCGGCTGGAGTTCGCCGTGCTGCCCAAGACGGTGTCCGGCAAGATCCGCCGCGTCGACCTGCGCGGCCGCGAGGAGCAGGGCGTCGAGCAGGCGGCGGAGTGGCGCGACGAGCAGTTCCCCGAACTGCGCAGGTGACCGTCGCTCGACCTGGTGCCGACCGGCGATCACTGGGAGCGTGGACGACCTCGCCCACGACGACAGGAGCACACCCATGGTGCGCAAGATCGCCGGTCGGCCCGCTGTGATCACCGGTGCCGCCTCCGGCATCGGCCGCAGCCTCGCGCGGCGGCTGTCCCGGCACGGCTCCCCGGTGGTCATCGCCGACGTGAACGAGGAGGAGCTCGCGAAGACGGCGGCCACGCTGTCCGGGCCGGTGCTGAGCCGGGTGCTCGACGTGCGCGACGCGGAGGACTTCCGGCGCTTCGCCCGGGAGACGCGGGAGTGGCTCGACCTGCCGCTGGCCGCCGTGTTCAACAACGCGGGCGTGGCGACGGCGACGAGCGTGCTGAACGCCGTGCCCGAGGACGACACCTGGCTCTTCGACATCGACTACTGGGGTGTCGTGAACGGCACGCGGGCGTTCCTGCCGATGCTGGTGGAGCAGAACTACGGCGTCGTCGTGAACACCTCCAGCGTCTACGGGCTGGTGGGCATGCCGAACAACAGCGCCTACTGCGCGGCGAAGTTCGCGGTGCGCGGCTTCACCGACTCGCTGCGGCAGGAGCTGCGCGGCACCGGCGTCAGCGCGGTGACCGTGCACCCCGGCGGGATCAAGACCAACATCATCCGCAACGGCCGCATCCGCCGCGACCCCGAGGACCGCGGCCGGGACCTGGAGCAGATCGCGGCCGACTTCGACGCCATCGCGCTCACCACGCCCGACCGCGCAGCCGAGGTCATCCACCGCGGGGTGGAGAAGGGCAAGGCGCGCATCCTCGTCGGACCGGACGCGCACGTGTTCGACGCGCTGGCCCGCATCGCGCCCACGCACTACTTCAGCGCGATGGCGTGGTTGTTCGACCGGCGGCGGTGACGCTGCCGCCGGAGGACTGGGGGAAGATCTCGCGCATGCGTTCCTCGACCGCGGTCCGGCGGACCGAGCAGTGGTTCGTCCGGCAGGGCGCGCCGACCATGATCGAGGGCTACGCCTTCCTCACGCACGTGCTGCCGCGGATGCTGCCCGTGCTCGCCTTCATCGCGGCCGGCAGCCTCGCGTGGCTGGTGCCGCTGCGGGCGGCCGGGCCGGGCCGGTGGGTGCTGCTCGGCGTCGTCGTCGCGGTGACGGTGGGCGCCTGGGCGGTGATCTCGGTGTTCGTGCGGCGGCTGCCGACGTTCTCGCGGCGCACGACCTTCCTGCTGCTCGGGGCGTACGCGGCGATGCCGGTCGCGGTTCCGCTGCTGCAGCTGGTGATCGACGACACGATCACCGCGCCGGGCGAGGAGCTGTTCGGGCTCGTCGGGTTCGTCGTCTTCTTCGGGGTGGCGTTCGTCGCGGCGATGGTGTTCACGACCTACGGCGTGGCCGGGCTGGTGCGGGCGGCGGTCCGGCACGTCCTGCACGACCTGCGCAACAGCGTCCACCTGCTCGGCCGCGCGTTGCCGCCGATGCTGTTCGTGACGCTGTTCCTGTTCTTCACCGGTGAGCTGTGGCAGGCGATGAACCAGCTGTCGTGGCAGCGGGTGAGCCTCGTCGTGCTGCTGTTCGCGGCCATCACCGTGCTCGCCGCGGCGGCCCGGCTGCGCGAGGAGATCGGGCGGGTGGAGCAGGACCTGCGCCCCGAGGTGCTGGCGCGGGCGTGCGAGGGCACCCCGCTGGCCGGTGTCGAGGTCGCGGAACCGTTGCAGCCCAAGCGGCTCACCGGCAGGCAGCTGCGCAACCTGCTCGTCATGCTCGCCACCAGGCAGCTCGTGCAGGCCGCGGTGATCGGGCTCGCGCTGTTCGCGTTCTTCGTGCTGCTCGGGCTGATCGTGGTCACGCCGGCGGTGGCCGAGCAGTGGATCGGGTCGCCGCCGGTCATGTCCCCGGTCCTGGGCCTGCCGTCGGCGATGCTGCGCAACGCCACGCTGTTCGCGGCGTTCGGCAGCATGTACCTGTCGGTGACGTCGATGAGCGACAACGAGCACCGGCGGCAGTTCTTCGCCTCGGTCGTGGAACGGGTCGAGCGCACGCTGGCGGTGCGCGCGGTGTACCTGGACCTCAGAAAGCAGGTTCGGGGCTGAGCGCGGTGTCGCGGCTGGGCGGCACGCCGAACCGGCGCCGGTACTCGCGGCTGAACTGCGACGGGCTGTCGTAGCCCACCCGGTGGCCGGCCCGCGTGACGTCCGTGCCGGTGGCGAGCAGCACCCTGGCCTCCTGCAGGCGGATCTGCTTCTGGAACTGGATCGGGCTCAGCGCGGTGACGGCCTGGAAGTTGCGGTAGAACGCCGACTCGCTCATGCCCGCGACCCGTGCGACGTCCTCGACCTTGAACGACTCCGCGTAGTGCGCGCGGATCCAGCTCACCGCCCTGGAGATGTGCGCGAGGCTGGAGTCGCCGCTGCCCAGCTGCCGCACGGCGGCGCCCTGGTCGCTGTTCACCACCCGCCAGAGGATCTCCTGCTTGACCAGCGGGGCGAGCACCCGCGCGTCCCGCGGCCGCGCGACGAGCCGGGCCAGCCGGGTGACGGCGTCGAGCAGCTCGGGGGTGGCGTCGCTGACGGCCAGGCCCTGCGGGGTGCCGGTGGTCCGCGGCAGGTCGTGGCGCAGCAGCAGCTCGGCCACCGCCTCCGGCCGCAGGACGATGCCGAGGCCGAGCGCGGGGTGCGCCGGGCTCGCGCCGACCCAGTCACCGGTGATCGGCAGGTCGACCGAGGCGACGAGGTACTGGCCCGCCCGGTAGTCGTGGACCCGGTCGCCGAGCGCGATGCGTTTGCGGCCCTGCGCCACGAACGCGAGGATCGTGCCGGTCGTCGACGGGCCCTCGTGGCCGCGGACGACCTTGGCCATGAGCACGTCCTCCACCGGTGTGCTCAGGTCCGGCCGGGCGTGCCGGAGGATCAGGTCACGCAGCTCGTCCACCGCGGTGATGGTCCTCGCCGCCGGAGGATCAGGCAAGCCCGTCCACGAACGTCAGCGCCTCCGACAGCGGTTTGCGGTGCAGGTCCGGCACCTCGCAGTCGTCGGCGGGGTACCCGACCGGGAACAGGATGTAGGGCCGTTCGGACTCGCGGCCCAGCAGGTCGGTCAGGAACGTCATGGGGTTGGGCGTGTGCGTCAGCGTCGCCAGGCCCATCGAGTGCAGCGCGGCGATGAAGAACCCGCACGCGATGCCGACGCTTTCGTTGGTGTAGTAGGTCTTCCGGCCGTTCTGCTGCTTCTGCGCGAACACCACCACGAGCCAGGGCGCGACCTCCAGGAACTCCTTGTGCTCGTCGGTCTCCAGCCGCGCCAGCGCCGCGTGCCACTCGGGGACGTCGCGCTCGCGGTAGAAGTGGCGCTCCTCCCGTTCGGCGGCCTCCCGCACCCGGCGCTTCACCTCCGCGTCGGCCGTCGCGACGAACCGCCACGGCTGCTGGTGCGCGCCGCTCGGGGCGGTGTTCGCGGCCCGCACCGCCACCTCGATCGCCTCGGCGGGAACGGGGTCCGGCGAGAACCAGCGCACCGAACGGCGCCGGTCGAGCAGCCGGTGGAACTCCCGGCCGCGGTCGAGGCCCTCCGCGATCGGCAGGCGCGGTGGCGTGTACGGCAGGAACGGGTGGCGGTGCTCTCGGGTCACGCCCTGGACGATGCCGATCCGCGCAGCCGAAGACCAGCTCAAGTTTCTCAGGCCAGTTGTAAGTTCAGCTCATGAATCTGCCGAACGTGACGCTGCGGCAGCTGGAGTACCTGGTCGCCGTCGCCGAGACCGGGTCGCTGACCGGCGCAGCGGCCCGGTGCCACGTCTCGCAGGGCGCGGTCTCGCTGGCGCTCACCGAGCTCGAACGCGTGCTGGACCTGCAGCTGGTCGTCCGGTCACCGCGCAGGGGAGCGGCACTGACCGCCGCCGGCCAGCGGGTGCTCGCCGACGCCCGCAGGGTGGTCGGCGCACTGGGCGACCTCGGCGCGCAGGCCCGCGGGCTGAGCCGGACGGTCGGCGGGACGCTCGTGGTCGGCTGCTACGCGCCGATCGCGCCGTTCCACCTGCCGGCGGCGATGGCCACGTTCGAGCAGGCCAACCCCGGGGTGTCGGTGCGGTTCGTCGAGGGGAGCCTGCCGGAGATCGGCGAGCACCTGCTCACCGGCCGCTGCGAGATCGCGTTCCTCTACGACCAGGACCTGCAGCCGGGTCTCGCGTTCCGCAGGCTGTACGACCAGGAGCCGAAGGTGCTGCTGCCGCAGGGACATCGGCTGCGCCGGCGACGCGCGGTGCACCTGCGCGACCTCGCGGGTGACCCGTTCGTGCTGCTGGACGTCCCGCCGAGTGAACACTACTTCCGCTCGGTGTTCGCGGCGGCGGGGCTCGACATGGTGGTGGCGCACCGGGCCCGCAGCTTCGAGCTGGCCCGGTCCCTGGTGGCGCGCGGCCTCGGCTACTCGATGACCGTGCAGCAGCCGGCGGTGTCGCAGTCCTACGAGGGGCTGGAGGTGGTGAGCCTGCCGTTGCGCGACGCCGTGCCCACCACGCCGGTGGTGCTGGGCTGGGCGCAGGGCGGTCCGCTGACCCGGCGCGCGCAGGCGTTCGCGGACCACTGCGCGGTCCTCTTCCGCCCGTGAGCAACTGCAAGTACCACCAACACATGATCAAACCCCCGCTGACCACCACCAACATGTTCGTCACCTGCCGAAGCAGACTTGCGTGCGCAGGGCGGCCGGGGGTGCTGTTGGTAGTGGAAAAGTGCCTGTTGATGTTGGGTTGGTGGTACTTGCAGATGCGTGGGTCAGGGAGGGGCGGGGTGGTCGCTGATACGTTGCCGTGGGACGGGTGGTGAGGATCCACCACCCCTCGCGGAGAAGGGTTGGCTCGATGAGCTTGCTGCGCAGTTACGTGTCGGGGAAGTGGCACACGCCGGACGCCGAGGGCGCGCCGTTGCACGACGCCGTCACGGGTGAGGAGATCGCCCGGATCTCGTCCGCGGGCATCGACATGGGTGCCGCGCTCGACCACGGGCGCCGCGTGGGCGGGCCGGCGTTGCGCGAGCTCACCTTCCACCAGCGCGCGCAGCTGCTGAAGGCCCTCGGCCTGTACCTCAAGGAGCACAAAGCCGAGCTGTACGCGTTGTCCGCGCGCAGCGGTGCCACGAGGTCCGACTCGTGGATCGACGTCGACGGCGGCTTCGGCGTGCTGCTCGGCTACGCCTCCAAGGCCAAGCGCGAGCTGCCCAACGACAAGGTCTACGTCGACGGGCCGGTCGAGCCGCTGGGCCGCGGCGGCACGTTCGTCGGCCAGCACATCTGCACGCCCCTGCGCGGTGTCGCGGTGCAGATCAACGCCTACAACTTCCCGATGTGGGGGCCGCTCGAGAAGTTCGCGCCCGCGTTCATCGCCGGGGTGCCGTCGCTGATCAAGCCCGCCTCGCAGACCGCGTACGTGACCGAGAAGCTGGTCGAGCTGATGCTCGCCTCCGGTCTGCTGCCGGAGGGGTCGCTGCAGCTCGTCTGCGGGTCGGCCGGCGACCTGCTCGACCACCTGACCGAGCAGGACCTGGTCGGGTTCACCGGCTCCGCGTCGACCGCCCAGCACCTGCGCACGCACCAGGCCGTGATCCGGTCGTCGGTGCGGTTCAACGCCGAGGCGGACTCGCTCAACTGCTCGATCCTCGGGCCGGACGCCGTGCCGGGCACGCCGGAGTTCGACCTGTTCGTCGGCCAGCTCGTCGCCGAGATGACGACCAAGGCCGGTCAGAAGTGCACAGCGATCCGCCGTGCGCTGGTGCCGTCGTCGCTCATCGACGCGGTGGGCGAGGCGACGGCCGCGAAGCTCGCCGAGGTGGTGATCGGCAACCCGGCCGACAGGTCGGTGAAGATGGGGGCGCTCGCCGGTCTGGAGCAGCGCGAGGAGGTGCTGCGGTCGCTGAAGGCGCTGCGGGAGAACGCTTCCGTGGTCTACGGCGACGGCGCGCTGTCCCTCGTGGACGCCGACGCCGAGCGCGGTGCGTTCATGTCGCCGATGTTGCTGCGCGCGCCGGCGGACGCCGTGCAGCCGCACGAGGTCGAGGCGTTCGGGCCGGTGTCCACGCTGATGCCGTACGACTCGGTGGACGACGCGGTGACGCTGGCCGCCAGGGGCTCCGGCTCGCTGGTCGGGTCGATTGTCTCGGCGGACACCGGCTTCGTGCGCGACGTCGTCGTCGGCGTGGCGCCGTGGCACGGGCGGCTGCTGGTCCTCGACCGCGACGACGCGGGGGAGTCGACCGGGCACGGGTCGCCGCTGCCGATGCTGGTGCACGGCGGACCGGGCCGCGCCGGCGGTGGCGAGGAGATGGGCGGCATGCGCGGCGTGCTGCACCACATGCAGCGCACCGCCGTGCAGGGCTCGCCCAAGGCCCTGGCCGCCGTGACGAACCGGTGGGTCGCCGGGGCGCCGCGCACCGAGGCCGAGGTGCACCCGTTCCGCAAGACGCTCGCCGAGCTGCGGCTCGGTGACACCGTGGTGGCCGGCCCGCGCACGGTGACGCTGGCCGACATCGAGCACTTCGCCGAGTTCACCGGGGACACGTTCTACGCGCACATGGACGAGGAGGCCGCCGCGGCCAACCCGTTCTTCGGCGGGCGGGTCGCGCACGGCTACCTGGTGGTGTCGTTCGCGGCGGGCCTGTTCGTCTCGCCGGAACCGGGGCCGGTGCTCGCGAACTACGGCCTGGAGAACCTGCGGTTCGTCACGCCGACGTTCCCCGGCGACGAGCTGACGGTGACGCTCACGGTCAAGCAGATCACGCCGCGCGAGGACCAGGACTACGGCGAGGTGCGCTGGGACGCCGACGTGGCGAACCAGAAGGGCGAGTCGGTGGCGCGCTACGACGTGCTGACGCTGGTCGCGAAGAGCTGACCGCACAGCACAGCGGGCCGGCGGCGACCTGCGCCGCCGGCCCGCTGTGTTCAGGAGGAGCCGGGTTACTTCGGGTCGCGCCGGGGCAGCGGCCGCGTGGCCGGTCCCTCCAGCACGTTGCCGTCCACGTCGAACCGCGAGCCGTGGCACGGGCAGTCCCAGCTGCGTTCGGCCGAGTTGAACCGCACCAGGCACCCGAGGTGCGTGCAGCGCATGGACACGGCGTGCAACTGCCCCTCCGGGTCGCGGTAGACACCGGTCTTGCCGAGGCCGTCGCGGATGACGTGCGCGTGGTCGGGCGGCAGCGCGTCGCTGTTCGTGGCGTCGGCCGGCAGCACCCGGTCGCCGACCATCTCCACGGCCACCTCGGCGTTCTTCTTCACGAGCGCCGGCAACGACTTCAGCGACAGCCGGTGCGGGCTGAACCGCTCGGCGAGGTCGTTCGGCTTGCCGGTCACGAGGTCCGCGAGCACGGTGGCGGCGAACGTGCCGGAGGTCAGGCCCCACTTCATGTACCCGGTGGCGGTGAAGATGGTGTCCGCGCCGGGCGTGTAGCTGCCGATCATCGGCAGGCTGTCGTAGGCCGTGGGGTCCTGGGCCGACCAGCGGTGGGTCACCTCGGTGACCGGCCAGTGCCGCCGGGCGAACTCCTCCAGCCGCCGGTACGGCTCCTGCACCGGCTTGCCGGTCTCGTGACCCTGCCCGCACACGATCAGCTGGTCGCCGTACGCGCTGATCGACCACGACGGGCTGCCGGCGCTGATGGCGAGCGCGCTGGGCGGCGGACCGTCCAGCCGGGCGGCGATGGCGTAGGAGCGCGGCGTCTTCAGCCGGGCGAAGAACAGGCCGCGGTCGAGCAGCGGGTAGTGCGTCGCGAGCACGAGCCGGTTGAAGCGCACCTCACCGTCCTTGGTGGACAGCTTCTGCCCGGTCACGTCGAGGACGCGGCTGTGCTCGTAGACCTTGCTGCCGTCACCGTCGACCGCGGCGGCCAGGCCGTGCAGGTACTTCACCGGGTGCAGGGTCAGCTGGTCGTCCAGCCGCACCGCGGCGTGCACCTCGAACGGCAGGTCGAGGTCCGCGTCGAGGCGGACCGGCAGCCCGGCCTGCCGCGCGTGGCGGAACTCGGCCTCGACGGTCGCCACCTCGTCCTCGGCGTAGGCGTAGGTGGCGGCGGAACCGCGCCGCAGGTCGCAGGCGATCTCCTCGCGCTGCACGAGGTCGGCGACCTGGCCCACGGCCGCCAGTGACGCGGCGGCGTAGTCGGCGGCGGTCGCGACGTCGTGCGTGCGCACGAGGGTCGAGTACACAGTGGACTGCAGCGCGGTCACCTTGGCGGTGTTGTTGCCCGACGCGCCGGACGCCACGCGGTCGGCCTCCAGCACCACGACCCGCAGGCCGCGGCGTTTGAGCAGCAACGCGGTGGTCAGACCGGTGATGCCGGCGCCGACGACCGCGACGTCGAACGAGTGGGTGCCGGTGAGCTGCGGACGGGGTCGGGCGGGCAGTGCGGAGAGCCAGAGCGACTGGTCGCCGGTGGTGGTCATGGCGGCCGGGTACCCGCGAGTGGTCTCTGCATGCCTGCGGCCGTGGCGGGGTATGCGGGGTGCATGGGTAAGCACCGGGTAGTCGTCGTCGGCGGAGGGTTCGGCGGCCTGAACGTCGTGCGCGGGCTCAAGGACGCCGACGTCGAGGTCACGCTGATCGACCGCACCAACCACCACCTGTTCCAGCCGCTGCTCTACCAGGTCGCGACGGCGTTGCTGCCGGCAGGGGACATCGCGCCCGCGTTCCGCGCCATCCTGCGCAAACAACGCAACGCGCACGTGCTGCTGGGCGAGGTGACCGGGTTCGACACGCAGCAGCGGCTGGTCGACGTCGACCTCGCGGACGGCACCGCCCACCGGGTCCCGTACGACACGCTGGTCGTGGCCGCCGGTGCCCGCGACAGCTACTTCGGCAACGACCAGTGGGCCGAGCACGCGCCGCCGATGAAGACCCTGGAGCAGGCCGTCGACCTCCGCTCACGGCTGCTGCGGTCGTTCGAGCACGCCGTCACCGGTGACCCGAAGGAGTGGTTGTCGTTCGCCGTCATCGGCGCCGGCCCGACCGGCGTGGAGCTGGCGGGCCAGCTCGCCGACCTCGCCCGCCGCGCCCTGAAGGGCCAGTTCCGCGAGATCGACCCGCGCGACCTGAGCATCACGCTCCTCGATGCCGTGCCGCACGTGCTGCCGCCGTTCTCCGACCCGCTGCGCAAGCACGCGCGGGCCAAGCTCGAACAGCTCGGCGTCACGGTCATGACCGGCGCCATGGTCGAGTCGATCGACGACCGCGGCCTGACCACCAAGGACGGTGACCGGGTCGAGGCGCGCACGATCATCTGGGCCGCGGGCGTGCAGGCCTCGCCGCTGTCGCGCAAGATCGCCGAGGCCACCGGTGCCGAGCTCGACCGCAAGGGCCGGATCAAGGTGGACCCCGCCGACTGCTCGGTGACGCCGGAGATCTTCGCGATCGGCGACATGGCGAACCTGAACGACCTGCCGGGCATCGCCGAGCCCGCGATCCAGGAGGGCCACCACGTCGCCCGCGTGATCAAGGCCCGGCTCACGGGGCGCACCCACCGGCCGTTCAAGTACCTCGACCTCGGCACCATGGCCACGATCTCGCCCGCCGACGCCGTCGCGGACATCAAGAAGCTGCGGCTCAGGGGCGTCATCGGCAAGGTGGCGTGGGCGGTGGTGCACATCGCGTTCCTCGTCGGCTTCCGCAACCGGATCGCCGTGCTCGCGAACTGGGGCTGGAACATCGTGACCGGCCGGCGGACCCAGTCGATCATCCTGCAACCGGTGCAGGCGCGGGACGGGTCCACCGGCAGTTAGCGCCGGCGCGGGTGCGGGTACCCGCCCTGGCGTGAACACCGAGCTGCTGGGCCTCTACCTCAACGACCACCTGACGGCCGAGGTGGCGAGCACCGAGCTGGCCCGCCGGATCAGCCGCACCCGGCCCGAGCTGCGGGCGCTCGCCGACGACGTCGAGTCCGACCGCGAGGAGCTGCTCGACGTGATGCGCGGCTACGGCGTGGAACCCCGCGCGGCCAGGGCCGCGATCGGCCGGCTGGCGGAGAAGGCGGGGCGGCTCAAGCTCAACGGCCGGCTGCTGAGCCGCTCACCGCTGAGCGACGTGCTGGAGCTGGAGGGCCTGCGGCTGGCCGTCGAGGGCAAGGCGGCGCTGTGGCGGACGCTGCGCGCGTTGCCCGGGGCCGACACCGACCGGTTCGACCGGCTGCTGAGCCGGGTGGAGGGCCAGGCGGGCGTGGTCGAGCGGGAGCGGATCCGGATCGCCCCGAAGGTGTTCACCGCGGAGCAGCCCGCCGGCGCCGACGCCGGCGGCCTCGGGGGAGTGGACGTCGAGCGCACGTTCACCGTCGCCGCCTCCCCGGAGAACGTCGTCGGCTACCTGCGCGACTTCGCCCGCACCGAGCAGTGGGACCCCGGCACCGTCACGTGCGCGCGGCTGGACGACGGCCCCGTCGCGGTCGGCTCGCGCTGGCGCAACGTCTCCACGTTCCTCGGCCGCCGCACCGAGCTGGTGTACGAGCTGACCAGGGACGACCCGGACCGGCTGCGGTTCGAGGGCCGCAACGGCACCGCCACCACCGTCGACGACATCTCGGTCACCGCGGGCGGCACACCGGGCACGACGAAGGTCGGCTACCACGTGCACGTGGAGCTCACCGGCCTCGCGAAGCTCGGCGCGCCGGTGGCGAAGCTCGCACTGGAGAAGCTCGGCAGCGACACCGAGCGGTCGCTGATCCGGGTGCTCGGCGACGTCGGCTGAGCCGTCGCGCACAGCGGTAAAGGCAAAGGAAAACCGCAGGTCAGGACGCGTTCCCCGGCTCGGGGGCGATCCCTAGACTCCCTCAGGCCGGTTGCACGGACAGGCTCTTCCTCCTGGCGGCACCGGCCTGAGCACAGAGGGAGAACTGGGGTGTTCGAGAACAACGTCACCAGGCGCGGTTTCGTCACGGGCGCGGCAGCGGTCGCCGGTCTCGCCGGCCTGTCCACCGTCGCACCGGGCCTCGCGGCCGCCGACCCGAAGATCGGCGACCAGCACCGCGAGGAGGAGTTCACCGCCTCCGACGTCAGCGCCGCCGCGCTGATGACGTTCCAGAAGATCGACGGCACGCCCGTCTACTACTGGCGCTCCAACCGCGGCAACACCACCGCGCGCAACTGGCAGTGCACCGACGCGTTCTACACCGCGCTCGTCGCGTGGATCCGCGACCTGCGCTCCCTGTCGTCGAGCTACGGCTCGATCAGCTACATCGTCTCGGCCGGCTTCTACGTCGACAAGGCGGGCCAGCACGGCGCCGGCACCGCCATGGACCTCGACCACGTCCGCTGGTCCGGCGGCAACACCACCTCCCCGCTCGACCAGGCCCACGCGTCGGGCACCGCGTCGGTCCGCAAGCGCTACCTGGCCACCGAGGCCGTGTGCCGCCGCCGGTTCCGCTACGTGCTCGACGGCTGGTACAACGCCGACCACGCCGACCACATCCACGCCGACTTCGGCGGCATGCCGGTCCGCGCGGTCAAGGACTCCGAGTCCGACACCAAGTTCGTCCAGGCCGTGTGCAACAACTTCCGCGGCGCCGGCCTCGCCATCGACGGCATCTGGGGCCCGGCCACCACGAGCGCGTTCACCGGCCTCAAGTCGGCGCTCGCCATCACCGGCGACCCGCACACCAGCTCGTCGGTGTGGCAGTCGATGCTGTCGAAGATCGCGACCAAGGGCTTCGCGAACCAGAACATCTGACCCGCGCTCCGCATCGACCGGCTTTGCCGTGACATTCCGCGGTCGGCCGGTCTCGATTCACGAGCGGTGCGTTCACCGCACCTCGTGAATGCGCGAGGAAGCTTTTGGGGAATTGCCGCGCTGAAAACGGCGAGGGGCGCATCCAGCACCGTGGATGCGCCCCTCGCCGTGAGGTGGGGAAGTGCCTACCTGGGCGCGCTGCCGCCCGGGCCGCCGAGGCCGAACAGGATCCGCTGGATGAGCTCGGGATCGACCTCCGGCTCGTCGCCCAGCGCCTCCGCGGCCGGCGAGCGGCGGCGTTCGCGGCGGGGGAGCGGGACCGCGGTCGCGTTCACGCCGGTCGGGAGCGGGATCTCGCACCAGATCAGCTTCACGCCACCGCTGAGCTGCAGCTCACCGGTGCGCAGGTCGGGGGAGGTGGGCGGCATGACGAACCGGGCCGCCTCCAGCTCCACCACCAGGTAGTCGCCGGTCAGCCGCAGCCGCAGCGTGATCAGCCGTGAGGTCTTCGGGTCCGCGGCCTCGATCGCCGCCTCCACCAGGGCGCATGCGACGGCGGAGCACTCGCCGACCATGTTGCGCAGCCGCCACTCGCCCAGTGTGAACCGGACGAACAGGTCCGCGCAGTTCACCGCGGTGGGCAGCGCGATGAGTGTCAGGTCGTCGACCTGGGCGGTCGGGGCGTTCGCCTGCATGCTGCCTCCGTTTCGCGTGCGGCGCGCGAGGCCACGACAGACACCCACATGGCCGTCGCGGTGTGCCGGAATCTACATGGGTATACGGAGGAAGCAACGGCCCGGTTGACCCGTCCGTCAAAAGTCACGCTCAAGTCACGACCAGAAGGCCTGTCGTTCACTCAGTGTGGGAATGGCGGGGCTCCATGATCACTTTCCGTGATAACGGGAGTCGGCATCGCTTCCGGGCGAACCGGTACCGGGTGCCGGGAGGGGCGCCTGCTGCGGCGGGGCGACGAGGGGGACGGTGCCAGGCCGTCGCGCTGGTCGTGGGGCGCATTTCCATTTCGGGGTGGTGGCGACATCACGGCACTTAAAAATATTTAAAACGGATTAATCGTCTGAACGGTGGATCAGCGGTGCCGGGCCGTCGGCTAACTTCGGTCGTGATCGCCACAGCGGTCACCTCGACCACCTGAACACGCCGGTCCCCACACCTGGCGCCGAGAGCCCCGGCAGATCCACCTCACCACACCGGTGTGGAAGGGCACGTGCGCACTGCTCACCGGTTCCTCCCTCCTGCTCGGAACCCGGTGGTGCGGCAGCGGTGCAGCGCGGCCGGCCGGTGCCCGCCGGCGGCGCGGACCCCGTCCCGGGGTCCGCGCCGCCGGCGGTGTTCACGACACGACCCTCCGGAGCCTCAGTTGGACGCGTGCACCACCCAGAGGCCCGCGGTCGACGTGGAGGGAACCACCCGTGCTCTCCGCGACCCTGCGGGCGATGTCGAGCCCCAGCCCGGTGGACCCGCCACCGCTGGTGCCGCGCAGCACCGCGTGCCCGGTGTCCCGGATGCCGGGGCCCGCGTCCTCGACCACCAGCGCCACCAGGTCGGCCTGGTGCACCAGCGCGACACCGAACCGCGTGCCCTCCCGCGTGTGGCGGAAGACGTTGCCCAGCACCGCGTCCAGCGCCGCGGTGAGGTCGGTGCGGGCCAGCGGCACCAGCGCCGGGCGGTCGGCGCCCCTGACCGTCCACGGCCGGTCCTGGTCGTCGGCGAGCGCGGACCAGAACACCAGCCGGTCGCGCACCACGCCCGAGGCGTCCACGGCCGTGCTCTCCGGCTGGAGACCCGACCGGGCCGCCTTGATGATCTCGTCGACCTCTCTCTCAAGCCCCTTCACGGCCGCGCGGATGCGGTCCGCCCCCATCCCCTGTCCGAGGGTGTCCGCGTCCAGCAGCAGGGCCGTGAGGGGTGTTCTGAGGCGGTGGGAGAGGTCGGCGACCACCTCGCGTTCGGCGGCGAGCAGGTGCCGGACGCGTTCGGCCATCGCGTTGAACGCCCGCCCGACCTCCTTGAGCTCGGGCGGGCCCTGCACCGGGACGCGGGCCGACAGGTCGCCGTGCCCCATGCGCCGCGCGCCGTCCGCGAGCGCCCTCGTGGCCTTCACCGCCCGCGCGCCCAGCCGGTCGGCGACGAGCACCGACCCGGCCACCAGGCCGACCGCCACACCGGCCAGCGCGAGCCAGGTGCCCATGACGCCGTGCGTGAGCTGCTCCGCGGGCACGAACGCCTCGACGATCGCGATCTCGTTGCCGCCCAGGGCGATCGGCTGCAGGTAGGCGACGCCGTCCGGGCGTTCGGCGACGCCGGCCCTCGCCTGCCTCACCGCGTCGGCGAGGTCCTTCGCGGTGATGTGCGAGGTGCCGACCGTGACCGGTCCGCTGAAGTGCACGGCGAGCCGCTGCTGCCCGCCGTAGCGGGTGCTCGCGATGGCCTGCCGCACGTCCTGCGGAGTACGCGAGATCACCAGTGCGGGCGTGAGGGCACCGGCCTGCTTCTGCGCCTCGCTGAGCGCGCGGTCGTGGGCGGCGCCCTTGACGACGATCGCGAGCGGGATGAGGAACGCCAGCGCCACCATGCTCGTCGCCGCGAGAGCGACGAGCACCAGTGACCGCCTCACCTCGGTGCGACCAGGCGCACGCCGACACCGCGCACCGTGTGCAGGTACCGCGGCCGGGCGGCCCGTTCGCCGAGCTTGCGCCGCAACCAGCTCAGGTGCACGTCGAGCGTCTGGTCATCGCGGTGCGAGGGCCACAGGTGCCGCAGGATCTCCGCACGCGGCACGACCTCGCCCTGCCTGCTCGCGAGGAACGCGAGCAGCTCGAACTCCTTGTGCGTCAGCGACAGCTCCTGACCGTCCACAGCGGCCCTGCGGCGGTCCACGTCGACCTCCAGCCCGCCGACCCTGAGCTGCCGGTGGTCCTTGGCCCGCCGCAGCACCGCCTGCACCCGCGCGCCGAGGTGCTCGCTGGAGAACGGTTTGACCAGGTAGTCGTCGGCACCGGCGTTGAGCAGCCGGACGATCTCCTGCTCGTCGTCGCGCGCCGTGGCGATGACGACGGGCGTGTCGGTGACGCCCCGGATCATCCGCAGCGCGTCACCGCCGTCGAGGTCGGGCAGGCCGAGGTCGAGGACCACGACGTCGTAGGCGTGCGCGGAGACTTCGCGCAACGCCTCGATCGCGAGCGCCACACCGTGCACGACGTGGCCCTGGTCGGTGAGCGCGCGTGTGATGGCGGCGCGCACGGCGGAGTCGTCCTCCACCAGGAGTACCGATGCCATGTCGCTAACGGAGGGACGTCGCGGTGAGACGGTCGATCGGGTACCTGACCGCGTGGGCGGTCGTGACCGCGGCGGCCGTCGGGCTGTCCTGGCTCGGAATCCGGTCGGCCATGGAACCCGCCCCCGTCGCCGTCGCCGATGCCACCGGTGGACCCGGGATTCTGCCGATGCCGACCTTCGAGTCGATGAGCGTGGCCGTGCCGACCACCACCACTGCCGCTCCCGCCGCTGTTGCCACCACGACCACCAGGCCTCCCCTGCGCTCGTCCGCTCCGGTGTCAGCTGTTCCGACGAGTACTACGGATGGGCGGGCGTCGGCGGCTCAACTCCCGGCCGGCGAATGGCAGGCGGACGGGTCGTACGTGCACGCGTTCCACCTGCGCGGCGGGGACGTCGTGGTGCGGTTCCGGGCGTCCGGGGTGCAGGCGCTGTCGGCCACGCCCGCGGAGGGGTGGGCGGTGGGCGTGGAGCAGCCCGGTGGGCCGTTGGTGGTGAACTTCCAGGACCCGGCGGGGAGGTTGTCGCGGTTGGAGGCCACTTGGGAGGGTGGGCCCACCGCGCGGGTGGTCGAGAGGTAGACGGCGGCGCGGATGTTGCCCCGCCGCGGAACCGCCCGAGTGGCGGCTCCGCAACGGGGCCACGGGCTACAGGCCGATGGCCTTCGCGATCTGCGCCGGCCGGAGCACCCGCAGGATCGCCTCGAACAGGTAGTAGTCGCCGTACGGCAGCGAGACCTCGACGCCGTCCTCCGCGGGCCGGTTGCGGGTGCCGCGCGCCAGGACCGCCTCCGCCCGGCTCGACTGCGACGTCAGGCAGGTGCGGACGAGACCGTCGAGGATCAGCAGCGCGCGCCGGCGGTAGCGCTCCTGGCCGGTGGCCTTCGCGAGGTCCAGCAGGCCGCAGGCCAGGATCGCGCCCGCGGAGGAGTCCTTGACGTCGTTGGCGCCCAAGGGGGAGCGGTAGTCCCACACCGGGACGTTGTCGGGGGTGAGGACGGACAGGGCGTAGTCGGCCATCCTGCGGGCGGTGTCGCGGAACTCGCGCAGGCCCGTGCGGCGGTACATGGTCGTGAAGCCGTAGACGCCCCAGGACTGGCCGCGCGACCAGCACGAGGCCGGGCTGTAGCCCTGGACGGTGCCGGGGCCCAGGGGTGCGCCGGTGTCCGGGTCGAAGTCGAAGACGTGCGGGGTGGAGCCGTCGGCGCGCACGAAGTGGGTCTGGGTGGTGCGGGCGTGGGCGGTGGCGATGTCGATGAACCCGCGGTCGCCGGTCTGCTCGGTGGCGAACGCGAGGAGGTCGAGGTTCATCATCGTGTCGATGATGACGCGGCCCGCGTTGCCGGGGGTGCCGAGGCGGCCCCAGGCGCGGATGAACCGGCCGGTGGCGTTGTAGCGCCGGGTCAGGGTGTTCGCCGCGTCGACGGCGCCGTCGCGCCAGACCCGGTTGCCCGTCAGGCGGTACGCCGTGACCCAGGAGGGGGAGAAGAGGAAGCCCAGGTCGTGGTCGCGGGGGTCCAGGCGGCGCGGGGCCAGGCGGTCGTTCGCGGCCTCGGCGAGGGTGCGGAACAGCGGGTCGCCGGAGTCGAGGTGCGCGAGCCAGAGGGTGCCCGGCCAGAAGCCGCCGACCCAGCCGCCGTCGGCGACGTGGGTCCACTTCTCGAAGCGGGTGATCTCCGGGAACGAGGTGGTGCCCGGTGCGACCGCGCGGAGCTTCGCCAGGCCGTAGTCCAGTGCCGCGCGCAGGCGGGCCGGGTCGGCGGAGGCCGTTCCGGTGCCTGCGGAGGCGACCAGCGGGGTGGTCGCGGCGGACGCGAGGAGGGTGCGTCGAGACAGGTTCACGAGACCGTCCAGTCCCTTTCGGATTCCGTGCGCCCGGCGCCACCCTGCCAGAGACGATCAAGGTCCGGCAAGAGGTATTCGGGTTGTGCATGGGCAGTACGGAAAACCTTGGGATTGACGGTGTGAAAAATTGATTCTTACGCTCGATTGCGTCGAATCGAGTTGGAGGTCTTGAGATGGCACAGGTACGGGTTCGCAAGCCGGTCGCGCCGGTCGTGCTCACGCCGTCGCTGGTGCAGGCGATGATCGCCCGCCGGCAGGCCGTCCAGGTGGCCAAGTTCCGCACCACCTGCACCGACTGCCTGCCCAACTACTGAGCGGCTGAGGGGACTTCGCCGTGGAGCTCGACGCTGATGCGCTGATTCGCGCCTTGGCGGTGTGCTGCGGCGAAGAACCCGCCGACCCGGCGGAGGCGGTGTGGCTCGCCCGCAAGAAGCAGCCGTCGTTCCTCGCCACCCTGTGCTCCGCGTGGGGTGAGCTGAACGACGGGCTGGCCTTCGAGCTGGCCGCGCAACGCGACCGGGTCGCGTTCTACCGAGTGCTGGCGGCCTCGCTGGACTCCCCGGAGATCATTCCGCTCAAGGGCCTGGAGGTCGGGCGGCTCTACCCGGCCGGCTGGGTCAGGTACATGAACGACCTCGATTACCACGTTGGAAAACCCGAACTGCTGTGGGAGGTCGCAGCCGCTTTGGTCGAACGCGGCTGGACGCTCGACTCCGGCACGTTCACGAGGGTGGACAACTCACTGCAGGTGCTGCTGAGCTTCCGGATGCCGCACCCCGACCGCTACCAGCTCCCCTACGGTGTGGAGCTGACGAGCTACGTGAGCCTCGGCGACCTCGGTGCGGTGCCGCCGGTGCTCACGCTCACACCGGACCTGGCGCCGGTGAAGAACCTGATGATGCTGCTGTTCGAACGGTTCGAGCAGCCGTTCCGGGCACGCGACCTCCTCGACGGGGCGTTGCTCGTCGAGGCGGCGCAACCCCGTGACGTGGAGCGGATGCTGGACCGGCTCGACCTGTGGCCCGAGTACGCGGAGCTGGCGTCGCTGCTCGCGCGCGCAGAACTGGGACCGTCGCCGCAAGTCCCGCGTGACGCCGTGGTGAGAGCACGTCGGCGTCGCGCGGGACGGGCCGTGCGCAGCGTGCTGTCCACCGCCGGGCTGGCCCGCAGGGCGCAGCACCGGATGGTGGACCGCGGGCTGCCCGCAGCCGGGCGCAGGGCGTTCGAACGGGTCGGTGCCCGCTGGGCGCTCGACTCGGGGCTGCTGTGCTTCGGGCTGCCGGTGGACGGGCGGTCCGACCGCGTGCGCGTCGGCGGGCGGGGGGACCTGACGTGGGTCGACACCCCGGTTGCCCGGTTCCTGCTGACTCCCGGCGACGAACTGCCGTCGTCCGCCGAGGAGTTCGTCTGAGGAGGTGTGTTGGTCATGGCCGTGAACTCCCGCAAGCCCAAGCTCCCGACGAAGAAGTAGGAGGACTCCAGATGGCGAAGAAGCACGGTCACAAGCAGGCGGTCAAGCCGAAGATCAAGAAGCGGCGCTAGGAGGTCGGGACGCTGTGGTGTTCGTGCTGCTGGGACCCGACGCGGTGGCGCGGCAGCTCGGCGTCCCGATCCTGGACCGGCTCGAAGGGGCCGGTTTCACCCCGCTGCGCTGGCACCTGATCGGCCGGCGACCGTCCGGTTTGGACGCCTTCCACGCCGAGAACATCGACAAGCACTGGAAGGGCTACCTCTACCGGCTCGTCGACCGGCTGTTCGCCCACGGCCCGTTCCTGGCGCTGGAGGTCAGCGGGTCGCACGAGGAGCTGCGGGCCCTCAAGGGCTCCAGCGACCCCGCCCAGGCCGCCCCCGGCACGATCCGCGGCGACCTCGGGACGATCAACGTGGTGCTCGCGCTCATGCACAGCTCGGACACGCCCGCGGACTCCGCACGCGAGAGCGCGGCGTTCCTGCCCGGCGGTTTCGCCGGCACGGGCGACCCGCGGCCGGTGCTCAAGACGCTGGCCCGCGGCGGGGTCGCGGAGACGCGCGGGTTCGACGAGGTGCTCGTCGGGCTGCACTCGCGGATCGAGGCCGCGCTGTGGCACGAGCCGCCGGGCCACCCGGTGGAAGCGGTGCTGGAGCACGACTTCCTGACACCGGAGCTCGACGTGGAGCACGCGGCGGCGCTGGCGGCGACCGTCGGCGTGCGGATCGACCCGTGGGAACGGCTGGTGCTCGCCACCTCACAGCACTTCGCGCCGCGTCGTGGCGGCACTGCGGCGGAGCACCTGCGCTAGCTCCGGGTCGCGGGTGCGGACCCAGCCGTTGAGCGGCGTTCCCGTGCACCCCCTGCCGCGCTTGGCCGCCCACGCACCCTGGCCGTAGCCGATGGTCCGCACGCCCTCGGCGTACGCGTGCTCCGCGGCCGCGTAGAAAGCGGTGCCGAAGTAGGCCAGCCGCGAGCGGTCGTCGGTGTAGTCGAACCCGACCGAGGTGCAGGTCCAGTCGCCCTCGTGGCGGGCGAACATCGCGTAGCCGACGGCGTTGCCGCTGTCCGGCCGGGCCACGAGCGTGGTCGCGTCCATCGCCGCGAGGTCGGCGAGCTTGCGGCGTTCGGCGGCGAAGTCGGCGCTGCCGCGGTACTTCCGCGCGAGCTGGCACTTCAGCGCGGCGAGCTCGTCGAGGTCGGGCTCCTCGCGGCGGACGTCCGCGGCGGACCGCATCTCGCGGCGGATCTCCTTGCGGCGCTTGCGGGGGAACGCGGCGAGGTAGTCGGCGACGCCCGTGCCCGGCAGGTGCAGGTCCCACGTCATCGACAGCGGCACGCACGTGAAACCGCGCTCGCGCAGCACCGGTTCCAGCGGACCGGGCCGGGTGTAGAGGAACGCCGTCGTCGGGACGTCGTGCGCGAGCGCCGCGTCGACCAGGCCGTGCAACGCCTCCGGGTCGGTGGCGCGCGGACCCACGGGCAGGCACTCGTAACCGGGCACCATCACGGTCAGCACCGGCACCCACGGCGGCGAGTCGATGGGCTCGCGGGTGATCGGCAGCGCGGGCGCCGGTCCGGCCAGCGCGTACCCGAGGTCGAAGAACTCGGTGGGCAGCGGCTCGTGCTGGACGAACGCGTGCGCCTCGACCCCGTCGGCGCGCAGCGGAACCGGCGGCGGCAGCCGGCCGCCCATCACGGCGAGCCACGTGGGAGTGGTGAGGATGCTCATGCGCGCAGCAGCACGCCGTCGAGGTGGCGCGGGCCCAACCCGTGCCGCTGCTTGAAGACGGCGTTGCTGCGCCCGCCTTCCAGCACCGGTTTGCCCAGGGCGAGCGCGAGCCGCACCGACTCGGCGAACAGCACCCCGTACGGGCTGTGGTTGCCGTCCACCGAGTAGTCGACACCGCACGTCCAGGTGTGGAACCGCGTCGCGTCGGTGAGGCAGACACCGGCCGCGACGAGCCGGCCGCGCTGGCGCACCTCGATCACGTGCGCGCGCTCGCCCAGCGCCAGCACGAACTTCGCGAACGTGCCCTCGGGGTAGAAACCGCCGTTCTCGAACCGGGCCGCTGTCCGGCCGCACAACGGCGTGATCTCGTCGAGCGACGCCGACGCCACCGGCAGCACCTCCGTCGTGACACCGGCCTCGCGCGCCCTGCGCTCGTTGCGCCGCAGGTTCGCCCGTGCCCGTTCACCCAGCCGGGACAGGTAGTGCTCGTAGTCGGTGACACCGGTCAGGTCGGCCGCCCACCGGTCGACCAGGTGCCGCGCGGGCAGGCCGTTCGCCCGCAGCTCCTGGCCGAACTCGCTGCCGCGCCGCACGTTCACGAACCCGCACCACTGCGCGCGGAACAGCGACGCGGTGCGCAGCATGGCGTTGATGACCGTCGGCACCACGTCGATGCCGATCGTGGACGGCACGTGCGCGTCGTAGCAGTGCCAGGTGTGGCTGAGCAGCGCGGGCTGGTCGCGGGCCTCCGGGTAGGCGGTGTACAGGCAGCCCAGCGGGTCCGCCGCCGTCTGGAGGTACATCGGGTTCACCGCGACCGCCTGCTCGCCGCGCCGCACCACCAGGTAGGCGAAGGCGTCGATGGCCGTCAGCGGTGCCTGCTCGTAGGCGTCGAGGTACGCGTGCTCGTAGAACACCGGCGCTCCGGCCGCGTGCACCACCGCATCCCAATCGGCAGCATCGAATTCCCTTATGGAGCGGGAAAACTCGACACGCATCGACGTTGACGCAGGTGGTTTCGGCACGCCCATACTCTACGACCTGTGCCAGGGCGAACGAGGAGATCGAGATGGCATCGGTGTACTTCCTGACGAAGCTGGGCACGACCGAGGAGCTCGCTGCCTCCCCCGGCCAGCCGCTGCCGGACGTGTTGCGCCGGCACGGGATTCCGGTCAACGCGGTGCTCACGTCGGTCAACGGCGAGATCGTCGCCGAGGACACCGTCGTGATCGGCGCGGACGACGTGGTGCAGGTGCGGCAGGTCCGCTTCTACGACCTGGACGTGGCGCGCCGCCCCAAGACCGTCGTCTACGGCACGCCGAACCCGGTCTACACCAAGAAGGTCATGTTCGACACCAACGGTTCGCTGGAACACCGGTGCGAGCAGCTGGACGCCGACTCGTTCGTGCAGTACGTCGAGGAGGCGTTCGTCCAGAGCTACGTGCTGAACGCCGGTGAACGCGTCGTCATCGGCCTGTCCGGCGGACGGGACAGCGTGGCGTACCTGACGCTGCTGGAGCGGACCCGCGACCGGCTGCCCGCGGTCGACATGACCGCGGTGACGATCACCGGCCTGCCGGACTGGGAGGAACCGGCGACGTTCGCCGCGGCCCGCGAGTCCGGCGCACGGCTCGGCATCGACCAGGTGATCGTGACCGCCGAGGACGTCGAGCGGGTGTTCCGGCTGCGCAAACCGTTCGTGGAGGCCATGAACGAGGTCGTCGCCGGCGACGGCGCGCACCTGACGATGGTGATCGGCCACCAGGTGCTGCGGCGGATGCTGGAGGAGGACGCCCGTGCCCGCGGCGCCTCGACGGTGGCGTTCGGCTTCAACGCCGACGACCTCGTGGCCTCCATGGTCACCTGGTACACGACCGGTTTCCGGATGGGCGGCATCCCGGCGCGCGAGATCGGCGGCCTGCGGTACGTGTTCCCGTTGTACCGCATCACGAAGAAGGAGCTGACGCTGTACCTGGAGCTGGTCGCGCCCGAGCTGAACCGGCAGGGCACACCGGGCCGCTTCACCACGGGACCGGACGAGCGGTCGATGTCGTACGCGGTGACGGACCACCTGTTCGACCTGTGGCCGGGCGTGGACTACTACCTGTTCTCGGCGTTCGAGAACATGCAGCGGTACATGTTCCCGATGGTGGAGGCCAAGTGCCGCTACTGCGGCGGCGTCTACCTGCTGCAGGAGGGCATGCAGAACGCCTCCGACGTGTGCGACGTCTGCGACTTCTTCGCGCGCCGGGAACTCAACTTTGCGTGAGCACCCGTTCTTCACGCGGGACTACTGGGTCTTCGCCGCCGCCGAGTACTCACCGGCCCGCACCGCCGCCGAGGTCGCCTACCTCACGTCGGTGCTGCCGGCCGGTGGGCGGGTCCTCGACCTCGGCTGCGGGGTGGGTCGGCACGCCCACGGGCTGGCGCGCGCCGGGTTCGACGTGGTCGGGGTCGACGTGTCGGAGTGGGCGGTCGACCAGGCCCGGCGCGGGCCGGGGGTCTTCGTGGCGGCCGACCTGACGAGGGCCTGGCCGGACTTCGCCGGCCTGGGTTCCTCGGGGCCGGGTTCCGCTGGGCCGAACTCCGCTGGGCCGGGTTCCGACGGACCAAGTGCACCCCCTGGGGGCCCGCCACGCGGGATCGATCCAGGGTTCGACGCCGTCGTGTGCGTGCAGGCGTTCGGGTGGGGCGGTGACGCGGACCAGGTGCGGTTGCTGCGGCGGGTGCGGTCGGTGCTGAGGCCAGGCGGGGTGCTGGTGCTCGACCACTCCAACGCCACGGCGATCCTGCGCGGCTACCGGGACCACGCGGTGGCGGAGGTCGACGGCCACACGTTCACGTTCCACCGCCGCTTCGACCCGCTCACCGGGCGCAGCGGGGGAGAGGTGCGCGTCGAACGGCCCGACGGGTCGTCGTGCGTGCTGCACGACGACGTGCGGCTGTACCACCCGCCGGAGGTCGCCTCGCTGCTCGACCGGGCCGGGTTCGTCGTCGAGCACGTGGACGCGGACTTCACCAGGGGTGCCCCGGTCACCGCGGACACGCGGTACGTCCAGTTCGTCGCCACCGCTCGGGTGTCGGCGCTGGAGGGGCACCGCGGGGCGGCGGAGGGGGTCGACCTGCGGTGGGCACCGGACGAGGTGGAGTTCGTCCAACCCGCCATCGACCGGGCGTGGGCGGCGCTGGGCGGTGTGGCGGAACGGGCGCGCCGCTACGACGTGGCCGACCCGTACGGTGCGAAGGCAGCACCGGTGCTGCAACGGTACTTCGGGATGTTCCTGGAACCGGAGCAGGTCACCTGCGGTGCGGGTGCGACGGGGTTGCTGCGGTCGCTGGCCGCGCTGGCGGTCGACGGCTTCACCTGCGCCGGGCACCCCGAGTTCGCGCTCGCCGCTGCCGCGATCGGGGCGCCGGAGGGCTCCGCCGTGGTCGTGGTGGACCGGCCCGGCGTCTCCGGTGAGGTCATGGGGCTCGACGAGATCGGTGAGATCGAGGCCGACGTCCTCATCGTCGACGAGACGTGTGCCGCGTACCTGGAACCGCACGACAGCGCGGTGCGGTTGCTGCCGCACCGCCGCGGGCTCGTCGTCATCAGGAGCATGTCGAAGGGCTACTGCTGCGGCGGGCTGCGGGTCGGGTTCGCGCTGGCGTCCAGGGACATCGCGTCCAGGGTGCGGGAGGTCGCCGCACCGCTGGCCGTGTCGGCGCTGTCGCTGGACCTGGCGCTCGCCCTGCTGGAACAGGGGGACGTGCTGCGGCCGCTGCGGGACCGGATCAGGGCGGTGAAGCCGTCGTTCGTGGACCTCCTGCCCGACGTGGCACCCGGCGACCCGCGGGTGCCGTGGGTGCGCGTGCCGTTGTCGGCCGAGGTCTGGCTCAAGGAACGCGGTCTGCAGGGCAAGGTGCTGCCGGACGGCATCAGGCTGTCGGTGCCGTTGTCGCAGCAGCGGCGCGAGGCGGTGTTCGGGTGAGGTTGCAGGAGCTGGTGGACGCGCTGCACCGCGGCTTCGACGCCGAGGCGGCGATGGCCGACGTGAAGGCGCTGTGCGAGTTCGACCGGTACCAGGTGTCGGCCGGGCTGCAGGCGGCGGCGGAGTACGTGGCGGACCGGGTGCCGCTGCGCGACGTCGAGGTGCGCCAGCACCGGCCGGAGAGCCGGTGGTGGACCTTCCGCGGGCCGCCGGCGTGGACCCCGGTGTCGGCGACCCTGGAGGTCGGCGGCACCGCGCTCGTGTCGTACCCGGACCAGCCGTACGCGCTCGGGGCGTTCTCGGCCGCCTGCGCGGGCCGCACGGTGCCGGTGAGCGCGGAGACCCGGCCGGGGGCGCTGGTGCTGGCACCGGAGCTCTCACCGCACGAGCTGGCCCGCCGCGGGGTCTTCGGCTTCGTCACGCGCGCCGGGCGGGTCGAGCTGCCCCCGCACAGCCCGCTGGTCGCGTTCTGCGTCGACGAGGAGCAGCTCGCGGTCCTGCGGCAGGCAGGGCACGCGCGGGTCTCGGTCGAGCTGGGCGAGCCGGTGCAGATGCCGGTGGTGTCCGGGCTCCTCCCGGGAACGGGACCGGAGCTGCTGCTCACCGCCCACCTGTGCCACCCGCGGCCCAGCGCCAACGACAACGCCTCCGGTGTGGCGGCGTTGATGGCGGTCGCGTCGCTGCTGCGCGAGACGGCCGGTGCGCCGGTGCGGTTCGTGTGGGGACCGGAGTTCGTGGGCACGGCCGCCTACCTGCAGGACGCGCCGGTGCCGGCGGTCGCGGTCAACGTCGACATGGCCGGGGAGGACCAGGCGCTGTGCGGCGGGCCGCTGGTGATCGAACGGTCACCGGACGAGAAACCCTCGTACGTCACGGCGTTGGCCGAACGGGTGGCCGCGCTGATGCCGGGAACGCGGTCCTACAGCGGGGCCGTGCCGTGCGACGTGTGGTCGTGGCGGTCGGTGCCGCACGTCGGTGCCTCGGACCACGCGCTGGTGCCGTGCCCGAACGTCGGCCTCAACCACTGGCCGGACCGGTTCAACCACACCGCGTCCGACACGTTCGACAAGGTGTCGGCCGACGAGCTGCGCCGGACCACCGCGCTCGCGGCCGCGGTGATCGGTGCCATTCGGGTTGATGATGGCTCGCTCAAGGCCGACGTCGCGGACGCGACCTCCGCGTGGGCGGCGGCCTACGTGGCGGGCGGGCTGGCCGGTGCGGCACCGCGGCGGCAGCTGGAGTGGGACGAACCCGTCTACGACCCGTGGGCGACGACGGCGGCCGCACGCCGGCTCGCGCACCGCAGGGCCGTGGCCCAGGCGACCGTGGCGTCGCTGCGGCAGCCGCCGACCTCCGGCGAGCCGCGCAGCGGTGGCGTGGTGGCGTTCTGGGACGGGCCGTTCAACCTCCGCGCGCTGGCGGAGGACTGTTCTCAGCAGGACCGTGCCTGGCTGGACGCGCGCATCGCCGAGGACCGCGGCGGTGCCTACGCGCGGATGTCGGCGCTGGCGCGGGGGATCGACGGGCGGCGGTCGCGGTACTCGGTGGGGTGGTGGGCGGCGCTGGCCTCGGAGCTGACGGTTCCGGTCGCGTTCGCGCAGCGGTTCCTCGACGTGCTGTGTGCCGCGGGATGGGCGGGGGAGTCGTGATGTGGCGCAAGGTGCTGAGGGACCGGCGGCTGCGGGTGCTGTTCGTCGGGCAGGTGCTGAACATGTTCGGCAACACCGCCCTCGTGATCGCGCTGGGCATCTGGGTGCTGGAGCTGACCGGGTCCAGCGGCGCGGCCGGGGTGATCTTCTTCCTGATCGCCGTGCCGACGCTGTGCGCGCCGTTCATCGGGCTGCTGGTGGACCGGTTCCCGCGCAGGACGGTGCTGATCTGGGCGGACCTCGGCGCCTGCGTGCTGGTGGGTCTGCTGGTGTTCTGGCCGTCGGTGTGGCTCATCTACGTGGTCACCCTCGGGTACGGGGTGTCGGCCCAGGTCTACCGGGCGGCCCGCGGCGGGCTCGTGCACTCGATGGTCACCGAGGACGAGCTCGGCGACGTCAACTCGGTGTTCGGCGCGCTGAACCAGGGGCTGCGGATCGTGGGACCGCTGGCCGGTGCGGCGGTGTTCGCGGCGTTCGGCGGGTCGGCGGTGGCCGCCCTGGACGCCGTGACGTACCTGGCGTCGATCGTGTCGCTGCTGCTGTTGCGCGGTGTTCCCGACCTGACCAGGACACCGGAGCGGGAACCGATCGTGCCCGCCCTGCTCGCCGGGGTGCGGCACATCTGGGGCACCCCGGCGTTGCGGCAGATGGTGATCGCGGGCGCGGTGGCGTTCACCGGCGCCGGGATGCTCAACGTCGCGGTGTTCGACCTCGTGACCGCGGGCCTCGGCCGGCCACCGGAGTTCCTCGGGGTGCTCGGGTCCGTGCAGGGCGCGGGGGCGGTGCTCGGCGCGGTGGCGGTCGGCCGGTTGATGCGGCGGCGCGGGGAGTTCGTGACCGCGGCGACCGGGTTCCTGCTGAACGGCCTGGGTCTGGGGCTCGCGGCCACCACGACCCTGACCGGCGTGTGCGCGGGCGCGGTGCTGATCGGGCTGGGGCTGCCGATGATCCTCGTCGCCGCGATGACCCTGGTGCAGCGCAGGACCCCGAACGAGGTGCAGGGACGGGCCATCGCGGCGTCCGAGGCGATGGTGGACCTGCCGTACACGGTGGCGATCGGCGTCGCCACCGTGGTCATCAGCGCGGTCGGGTACTTCGCGATCTACGTCGTGCAGGCGGCGGTGTTCGTCGTCGTCGGGCTCGTGGTGCTGCGCATCCGCGATCAGGTGCGCCAGACGGCGTAGGGCACCTCGACCTCGTCGCGGCTCACACCGCCGTGCTCGAAGCGCGCGGACGGGTCGGGCACCGGGAACGCCGGCGACGCCGCCACGGCCACCACCGGGCCCGCCTCCGGCTGCGGCAGGCCGAGGTCGGACGCGTGGTGCACGGTCGCCGCGTCCCCCAGGGTCGTTGCCACGCGGTCGAAAACGGCCTCCAGCCGGTCCGGCCTCGGGTACAGCCAGCGCATCCGGCCCGCCCCGCCGGACGGGATCGCGCACTCCTCGCGGACGATCGCGTCCCACGCCTCGACGAGATCGGGGTCGGCCGCGACCGGGACTTGGCCGTGGTCCGAGTGCGCGACGACGGTCCAACCCGCTGCGGCCCAACGGGAAGCGTGTGCGTCCAGACGCAGCATCGCCTCGTGCACCGACTCGTCGTACCCGTTGCGGTGCACGTGGTCGTCGATGTTGACGTAGGTCCACAGGAAGCCGTGGTCGGCCGAGACCTTGTCCAGGTCCGCCACGACGTTCGCGACGAGCAGCGGTGGGTCCTCCGCCTGCGCGGTGAGCTTGTGCTGTGCGGGCGCGGGTATCCGGGTGCACCCCCGCAGCAGCGCCCGCGCCCAGGTGCCGGTCAGCAGGTCGATCTCCCGCGCCAGGACCGCGGCGCCGTGGCGTTCCAGCACGGTCGGCAGCGACGGGATCGACGGTGTGCCGGTGATGGCGTGCACCAGGCCGGAACCGTTGCGGTACACCGTTCCCGGAACGCGGTGCACGTCGGCGGCGGCACCGGTCAGCGCCGTCAGCCAGGCCGTCGCCGACGTCGACGGCAGCGTGGAGGTGAGCGTGGTGATCTCGGCTTCGAGCCACGTCTGTTCGGCCACGTCCGATGAGAGCCCGTCCACGGCGAGGACGATGACGCCCCTGTCCGCGCTGCGCACCGCGTCGTCGAGCCGGGAAGGCACCTCTGCCAATGACATCGCAGCACTGTAACGCACGTCATCGGGTGACTTTTGCGCGGTTGGGCGCTAAAAGTTCGGGTATTCGAGCCGGATGCGGTAAAGAGGTCCTTTACGGGTGAGGGAAGGCGGGCGGATGGCGGTCGGGGTTCTGGACGTCGGGTGCTTCAGCGCACACCTGGTGGTCGTGGAACGTGACCTGACGCGTCCGCTGGTGTCCCACAAGGTCCGGCTGCGGCTCGACCGCGAGCTGAGCGCGGAGGGCGCCATCAGCCCGGCCGGGATCGACTCGCTGTGCGAGGCCGTGCAGGCCGCCCGCAAGGCCGCGGGGGACACGCCGTTCCTGCCGTTCGCCACCTCGTGCGTGCGCGACTCCGCGAACGCCGGCGAGGTGATGCGCAAGGTGTCGCGCCGCACCGGCGTGGAGCTGAAGGTGTTGTCGGGCAAGGAAGAAGCCCGGCTGTCGTACGCGGCCTCGCGGCACTGGTTCGGCTGGGGCGCCGGCCCGCTCGTCGTGCTCGACGTCGGCGGCGGCACGGTCGAGCTCGCCGCCGGTGACGGCGCCGAACCCGAGTTCGCGATCTCCTTGCCTTTGGGGGCAAGGACTTTGACCCGCTCCGGCCTCGCGGTGGAGGACATGCGGGAAGAGGTGCGCGAGCGCATCGAGGCGGTGTTCCCGCGCTACGACGGCGCTCGCGCGATCGGGTGTTCCAAGGTGTTCCAGCAGCTCGCCCGGCTCGCGGGCGACCGGCGGTCGGCGTCCTCCGCGACGCGGCAGCTGCGGGCCAAGGACCTGGAGAAGTGGATCCCCCGGCTGGCCAAGCTCTCCGTGCGGGAACGTGCCGCGCTGCCGGGGATCTCCCGGCACCGCGCGCGGCAGTCGCTCGCGGGGGCGGTGGTGGCCGAGGCGTTGATGCGCGCCACCGGACATGACGTCGTGGACATCTCGCCGTGGTCCACCAAGGAGGGTCTGCTGCTGGACCTGGTCGAACGGTCGCGCCGCGTCACACCGGCCGCCTGACCCGCCCTCAGCGGGTGTTGACCAGAGCGGTCACGGCATTGTCGACGCTGCCGAAGATGAGCAGCAACTGGTCGACCGCGGTCACTTCGAGGGGCTGCAGCACAGCCCTGCTGTTGCTCACGACTCCGAACCGGATGCCGAACTCGTCGGCCGTGTTCTGGGTCTCCACGAGCGTGCGGATGCCTTCGGAGCCGAAGAAGCGGACCTCGCGCAGATCGATGACCAGCGCGGGCGGCCTGCGGTCGAGCAGAGCGGCGATCCTGCTGGTCACCGGCGCTGACGACATCATGTCTATCTCGCCGGTGAGAGAGACGACCGGGATGGACTGGACATAGGTCGTTCGCTGTTGAAGTTGGTTCATAGGGGACTCCCGTCCGCACCGACCGTACGCGCCCTCCCACGACACCCACAACCCGGACGGGGTCCCCCCACCGCGCCGCTCAGGTGAGCAGGAAGGCCCTGACCAGCAGCATCGCGGCCACCAGCACCGCGAAGGCGATGATGACGATCACGGCGATCCGCCCGAGGTTGCGCGGCGGCGTCGCCTCCTGGTGGGACAGCCCCGAGGTCTGCCCGGCCTCCGGGGGTGTGTCACCCGGTTGCACCCCTCCGCCGGATTCGAGTCCAGGTGTGCGTTCTGGGTCAGCGGTCATAGGGGCACAGGTACCCGTTTTCAGTCTTCCAACTCCGCCCAGACGACTTTGCCGCCACCATCGGGTGTCGTCCCCCAGCGCACGCTCAACGCCTGCACGAGCTGCATGCCGCGCCCGCGCGCACTGGTCGGGTCCACCGGACGCATCTGCGGCAGCCGCTCCGACAGGTCGTGCACCTCGACCAGCATCCCCGCCGCACGCCGCGTCACCGTCAGCGTGATCGGTCCCTTGCCGTGGTCGATGCCGTTCGACACCAGTTCCGTGACGATCAGCTGCGCGTCGTCGGACAGGTCCTCCGACAGTCCCCAGGAGGTCGCGGCCTCCCGTACGACCTGACGTGCGCGCGCACACGACCCGCCCTCGGCGGTCAGGGTCACCCGCACCTCTGCCAGTGGGTCGTTCAACACAGGGCGCATCGTCGCACATCCGGTGGGTCGTCCGGATCTTTCAGCCCCCCGGTGGTCGCACGGGTGGACGTCGTGCTGCACGATTTGGGTCGCACGAGTCGGGCGTGGCGGAAGGAACGGCGACGATGGAGCTCAACGTCGGCAGCGAGGTCCAGCGGGGGTGGCGGGTGCTCGCCGTCGCCGGTGAGCTGGACATCGACACCGTCCCCGTGCTGTCCGCGCGGATGGACGCGGACGTGACCGGGAAGCACGCGGTGCTCGACCTGGAGCTGCTGCAGTTCATGGACTCGACCGGGCTCGCGCTCGTGCTCGACTGGCACCGGCGGCTCGCCGAGTCCGGCGGTCAGCTGCGGATCGCCGCTGTTCAGGCGCCCGTGCTGCGGTTGTTCACGCTGGCCGACGTCGCCGGGGTGCTGAGCCTGCACGAGAGCGTGGACGCGGCGGTGCAGGAGTCCGTGGAGAGCGCCCTCTAGCGGCGTCCGCTCCAGCGCGGGTGGGCTGAACGCGAGCCCACCCGGGGTGCTGTCACGGGTGAGACCACCCCGGCCGGGCTCCGCGCTCACACCTCCCCGGACACCCCCAGGTAGTACGCGATCAACCGGATCAGGTGCTCGGTGTCCACCGGCTTCGTCACGTAGTCGGTGGCACCGGAGGCCAGCGACTTCTCCCGGTCGCCCTTCATCGCCTTCGCCGTGACAGCGATCACAGGCAGGTCCGCGTAGCGCTCCATCGCCCGGATGGCGGAAATCGTGGCGTTGCCGTCCAGCTCGGGCATCATGATGTCCATCAGGACGATCGCCACGTCGTCGTACTGCTCCAGCGCGCGCACGCCGGTGATGCCGTTGTCGGCGAAGATCGCTTCCAGGCCGTGCAGCTCCAGCACGGACGTCAGGGCGAAGACGTTGCGCAGGTCGTCGTCCACGACCAGGACCTTCTCGCCGTGGAAGCGCATCGAGTCGGACGGGGCCAGCGGCGCGGCCGGCGCCACGATCGGCGCGGGTTCGGGCAGGACGACCGCGTCCGACACGACCTTGCCCAGCGGCAGGCAGAGGGTGAACGTCGAGCCGATGCCCGGCTCCGAGCGCACGCGCAGGGCACCGTTGAGGAGCTGGGACAGCTCGCGGCTGATGGACAGGCCCAGGCCGGTGCCGCCGTACTTGCGGGACGTGGTGCCGTCGGCCTGCTGGAACGCCTCGAAGATGACGGCCAGCTTCTCCGCGGGGATGCCGATGCCCGTGTCGTGCACGTCGAACGCCACGGTCGAGGGGTCGTCCATGCGCACGTGCAGGCGGATGCCACCGTCGTGGGTGAACTTCACCGCGTTCGACAGGAGGTTCCGCAGGATCTGCTGGAGGCGGTGCTCGTCGGTGCGCAGGGTCTCCGGCACGTCCGGGTCGACGCGGACCGAGAACTCCAGGTGCTTCTCGGCGGTCAGCGGCAGGCAGAGCGTCTCGACGTAGCGGACCAGCTCGTCGAGGCGCACCCGGTCCTCGTGCAGCGTCATGTGGCCGGCCTCGACCTTGGTCAGGTCGAGGATGTCGTTGATGAGCTGCAGCAGGTCCGAGCCCGACGAGTGGATCGTGCGGGCGAACTCGACCTGCTTCGGGTTCAGGTTGCCGTCGAGGTTGTCGGCCAGCAGCTTGGCCAGGATCAGCAGTGAGTTCAGCGGCGTGCGCAGCTCGTGCGACATGTTCGCCATGAACTCGGACTTGTACTTCGAGGCCGTCTGGAGCTGGCGGGCGCGGTCCTCCAGCTCCTCGGAACCGGCGCGCAGCTCGGTGGTCAGGCGCTGCGACTCGACGAGCAGGGCGTCGGTGCGGGAGTTGGCGAGCATCGTGTTCACGTTGACGCCGATGTTCTCCTTCAGCTGGTCCAGCAGGTCCAGGTGGACGTCGGAGAACTCGTTCAGCGAGGCCAGCTCGATCACGCCCAGGGTCTCGCCCTGGAACAGCACCGGCAGGATGACCAGGTTCACCGGTGCCGACGAGCCCAGCGCGGAGGACACCGTCAGGTAGCCGGCGGGGACCTTGGTGACCAGGATCGTCTTCTTCTCGAACGCGGACTGGCCGACGAGCGACTCGCCCATCTCCACGCGGGTCGCGCGGGCGGCGTCGAGGCGGAAGCCGTAGGAGGCGGTCAGCTCCAGCGTCTGCTTGCTGTCGTCGTCCTCCTGGAGCTGGTAGAACGCGCCCTGGTGGGCGCTGACCAGCGGCGTCAGCTCGCTCATGATCAACGACGCCAGCGCGCGCAGGTCGCGGTGGCCCTGCATCAGGCCGGACAGCCTGGCCAGGTTCGTCTTCAGCCAGTACTGCTCGCGGTTCGCGCGGGTGGTCTCCTTCAGGTTCGCGATCATCTGGTTGACGTTGTCCTTGAGCTCGGCCAGCTCGCCGGACGCGTCCACGGTGATCTGCCTGGTCAGGTCGCCCGCGGTCACGGCGGTGGCGACGGCGGCGATCGCGCGGACCTGGGTCGTGAGGTTCGAGGCCAGCTGGTTCACGTTGTCGGTCAGCTTCGACCACGTGCCGGCCACGCCGTCGACCTCGGCCTGACCGCCCAGCTTGCCCTCGGTGCCGACCTCCCGGGCGACGCGGGTGACCTCGTCGGCGAACGACGACAGCTGGTCGACCATCGTGTTGATCGTGGTCTTCAGCTCCAGGATCTCGCCGCGCGCCGAGACGTCGATCTTCTTCGTCAGGTCGCCCTGCGCCACGGCGGTGGTGACCTGGGCGATGTTGCGGACCTGGTTGGTCAGGTTGTCCGCCATGAAGTTCACCGAGTCGGTGAGGTCCTTCCACGTGCCCGCCACGCCCGACACGCGCGCCTGACCGCCGAGGATGCCCTCGGTGCCGACCTCGCGGGCCACGCGGGTGACCTCGTCGCCGAACGCGCGCAGCGTGTCGACCATGCCGTTCAGCGTGTCGGCGAGGGTCGCGACCTCGCCCTTCGCCTCGACGGTGATCTTCTTCGACAGGTCGCCGTTCGCGACCGCGGTGGCGACGGCGGCGATGTTGCGGACCTGGTCGGTGAGGTTGTCCGCCATCAGGTTGACGTTCTCGGTCAGGTCCTTCCACGTGCCGGCGACGCCCTGCACGCGCGCCTGGCCGCCCAGGCGGCCGTCTGTGCCGACCTCGCGGGCGACGCGGGTGACCTCCTCGGCGAACGAGGACAGCTGGTCGACCATCGTGTTCAACGTCGACTTCAGCTCCAGGATCTCGCCGCGCGCGTCGACCGTGATCTTCTGCGACAGGTCGCCGTTCGCCACGGCCGTCGCGACGTGCGCGATGTTGCGGACCTGGTTGGTCAGGTTGTTCGCCATGAAGTTGACGTTGTCGGTCAGGTCGCGCCACGTGCCCGCCACGCCGGGCACCTGCGCCTGGCCGCCCAGGCGGCCGTCGGTGCCGACCTCGCGGGCGACGCGGGTGACCTCCTCGGCGAACGAGGAGAGCTGGCCGACCATCGTGTTGATCGTGGTCTTCAGTTCGAGGATCTCGCCGCGCGCGTCGATCGTGATCTTCTGCGTCAGGTCGCCGCGCGCGATGGCGGTGGTCACCGAGGCGATGTTGCGGACCTGGGTCGTCAGGTTGTTCGCCATGACGTTCACCGACTCGGTCAGGTCGCGCCAGGTGCCGGCGACGCCGGGGACCTGGGCCTGACCGCCCAGCCGGCCGTCCGAACCGACCTCGCGGGCCACGCGGGTGACCTCGTCGGCGAACGAGGACAGCTGGTCGACCATCGTGTTGATCGTCGACTTGAGCTCCAGGATCTCGCCGCGCGCGTCGACGGTGATCTTCTGGGTCAGGTCGCCCTGCGCCACGGCGGTGGTGACCTGGGCGATGTTGCGGACCTGGGTCGTCAGGTTCTCCGCCATGAGGTTCACGTTGTCGGTCAGGTCGCGCCAGGTGCCCGCCACGCCCGGCACCTTCGCCTGACCGCCGAGCTTGCCGTCCGTGCCGACCTCGCGGGCGACGCGGGTGACCTCGTCGGCGAACGAGGACAGCTGGTCGACCATCGTGTTCAGCGTGTTCTTCAGCTCCAGCATCTCGCCGGAGACGTCGACCGTGATCTTCTGGGTCAGGTCGCCGTTGGCCACGGCCGTCGCGACCTGGGCGATGTTGCGGACCTGCTTGGTCAGGTTGTTCGCCATCGAGTTCACGTTGTCGGTCAGGTCGCGCCACGTCCCGGCGACGCCGGGAACCCGCGCCTGACCGCCCAGGCGGCCGTCGGTGCCGACCTCGCGGGCGACGCGGGTGACCTCGTCGGCGAACGACGACAGCTGGTCGACCAGGCCGTTGACCGTCGAGCCGAGCGTGGCGAACTCACCGCGCAGCGTCTGGTCGGACATGCGCTTGGTCAGGTCGCCCTCGGCCACGGCGGCGAGCACGCGGCTCAGCTCGGTCGTCGGCCGCATCAGGTCCTCGACCAGGCCGTTCACCGAGTCGGCGATCAGCGACCAGCCACCGGCGGTGCCCGCGGGCGCCACCCGTTCGGTGAGCCTGCCCTCCTGGCCGACCGCCTGCCGGACCCGGCCCAGCTCGCCGGCCAGCCACTGGTTGCGCTCCGCGATCTCGTTGAACACGTCCGCGAGAGCCGACACGGGCCCGTTCCCCGGCACCACGAGCCTGCGGCGGAAGTTGCCGTCCCGCAGGTCTCTCATGGCGGAGAGCACCCGGTCGAGGGTCGCGTCCGTCTCTTCGTTGGCCGTGGTCACTCCAAGCCTCCGTGCCTCGGTGGTCGCAGCCAAGCCTGCCACGTTAGGTTGGGAGCGAGGTAACTTGATGCCGCGATGCACGCCAACGACCCGCAGGAGGCCGTGATGACCCGGCCGTCCGCGCAGGACCAGAGCGGATGAGCAGCACCGTGGGCATCGACCTGGACGGCTGGCAGCGCCTGGTGGACGGGCTGCGCGAGGCGGTCCTCGTCGTCGACCCCGCCGGTGCCGTGCGGGTGCGCAACGCCGCGGCCGCCGAGCGGTTCCCCCGGCTGTCCCCCGGCGAGCACCTCGACGTGCACGTCGCCGGCCGGCAGCTGGACCTCGGTGACGGCTGGAGTGCCTGGTACTTCACGGACTCCGCGCTCGACCACGCCCACCTGCGGCTCGCGGGCGGCACGTCGCGGGAGACGACGCTCAAGACCATCGTGCAGCTCGCGGCCGAGCTGCTGGGCGAGCACTGCGTGGCCGTCGTGCCCGCGACGCGCGACCGGCTGGAGTGGTGGCGGTGCGGTGGCGGCGAACCCACGGTCACCCGCACGCCGCGCCGGGCGACGGTGCTGGCGGAGGTCCTGACCGGCACCTCGACGCTGACGAGGATCACCTCCCTGGGTGACGGCAGCTGGGGCGTGCCGGAGGACTTCGGCACCGCACTGGCCGTGCCGCTGGGCGTCGGGGGAGCGCTGGTCGTCGTCCGACGGGGTGAATTCCCGCCGAACGACGTCGAGCGAGTGCGGTTGTTCGGCAAGCACGCGGCGGCGGCGCTGGAGTCGTCGTCGAAGCTGACCGAGCAGCGGCGGATGATCGAGGTGCTGCGCTCGGCGCTGCTGCCGCTGCCGCTGCCCGAGCTGCGCGGTGCCTCGCTCGCGTCGGTGTACCTGCCCGCCCACCAGCGGGCGGAGGTCGGCGGCGACTTCTACGACGTGCACCCGCGCACCGACGGCTCGGCGACGTTCGCGCTGGGCGACGTCTGCGGCCACGGGCTGGAGGCCGCGGTCCACAGCGGACGGGTGCGGCAGTCGCTGCAGGCGCTGTCGCTGGTCGAGACGAACCCGGTGCGGCTGCTGCACCTGCTGAACACCTCGCTGCGCGCCACCGGCTCCAAGCTCTTCACCACGATCGTCGTCGGCGAGCTGGTGCCGCTCGCGTCCGGGGGAGTGCGGCTGTCGCTCGCGTCCGGGGGCCACCCGTCGCCGCTGGTGCTGCGCGCGGACGGCACGGTGCAGGAGATCAGCGCCCCCGGTGCGATCGTCGGCATCCTGGCCGACGTCCGGTTCACCGGCGAGCAGGTGACCCTGGCACCCGGCGACACGCTGCTGCTCTACAGCGACGGGTTCACCGAGGCCCGCGCGCACACCGACCGCAACGAGCTGTTCGGCGAGCAGCGGCTCCGCGCGGTGCTCGAGGAGTGCAAGGGGCTGCCGGCGGAGGAGATCGCGCGGCACTGCCAGGAGGCGGTGCTGCGGTGGCTCGGCAGCGGCGACCACGACGACCTCGCCCTGCTCGCGGTCCAGGCCGTGTGAGCTCGCCCAGGTGACGAGCGTCCCCGGTCCGCGCACCGGGCACGGCGGCCGCCGGTGCTACGCCGACCCGGTGTTCGCCGACGTCATCTGAGTGCCGACGACGGACAGCAGCCGCAGCTTCTCGTGGCTCTCGCTGCCCGGCGTGGCGGTGTAGACGAGCAGGAAGTGGTGCTGGTCGGGGTCGAGCAACGTCTGGCAGTGCAGCTCGAGCGCGCCGACGGCCGGGTGGACGTACCGCTTGACCTCGCGCGGGCGCAGGCCGATCTCCTGCCGGTCCCAGACGGTCCGGAACTCCTCGCTGGTCGCCAGCAGGAGGTCGGCGTAGTGCGCGGCCCGCGAGCCCGGTCCGCGCCGGGTCAGGGCCTCCCGCAGCCCCGAGGCGAACATGCGGCCCAGGAACGCGTGGTCGGCTGGCTCGTACAGCGCCCGCGACGACGGGTCGCTGAACCAGCGGAAACCGAGGCTGCGCTCCGGTCCGGTGCGGGCGGCCGCGTCACCGGTGAGCGCGACGCCGAGCGGGGTCTGGCGCAGCGTCTCGCCCAGCTCGGTGACGACCTCGGCCGGGGTGTCGTGCAGGCGGTCGAAGATCCGGGCGAGGCCGGGGCTCACGTGGTCGCTGGTCCCGCCCCTGCCCGGCGGTGGGTGGCCCGCGAGGCGGAACAGGTGGTCGCGCTCATCGAGGGACAGGTGCAGGCCCTGGGCGATGGCGGCGATCATCTGCTCGGACGGGTGCGGCCCGCGTTCCTGCTCCAGCCGCGCGTAGTAGTCGGCGGACATGCTGCAACGGGCGGCGACCTCCTCGCGGCGCAGGCCGCTGGTCCGGCGGCGCCGCCCGCGCGGCAGGCCGATGTCCTCCGGCTGCAGCGCCTCCCTGCGGTGCCGCAGGAACGCGGCCAGCCCGGCTCGGTCGATCACGGCGTCTCCTCTCGCTGTCCCCTTTCTAACGCTCACGCCCCGCCGTAGCCACGGACTCCCAGGTCCTGGATGTGCGCGCGCCGTCCGTCCACGGTGGAACGGAGAGACCGCGGACGAACCAGGGGAGTGTGCGATGAGCAGGAAGTTCGACGTCGAGGTGCCGGACCTGACCGGGAAGCGTGCGGTCGTCACCGGCGGCAGCGACGGGGTCGGGCTCGGCATCGCCGGACGGCTCGCGGCGGCGGGGGCCGAGGTCGTGCTGCCCGTCCGCAACCCGCGCAAGGGCGAGGCCGCGCTCGCCGAGATCCGGCGGCGGACACCCGGCGCGACCGTCTCGCTGCGCTCGCTCGACCTGTCCTCGCTGCGCTCGGTCGCCGCGGTGAGCGCCGAGCTGCTGGAGGAGGGCGCGCCCGTGCACGTCCTCGTGAACAACGCGGGCGTCATGACCCCGCCCGAACGGCAGACGACCGCCGACGGGTTCGAGCTCCAGTGGGGCACCAACCACCTCGGCCACGTCGCGCTCGTGACGGCGCTGCTGCCGCTGCTGAAGGCCGGCCGCGCCCGCGTCACCTCGCAGATCAGCATCGCCGCCAACCAGAACGCCATCAACTGGGACGACCTGAACTGGGAGCGCTCCTACAGCGGCGGCAAGGCCTACAGCCAGTCGAAGATCGCACTGGGCCTGTTCGGGCTGGAGCTCGCGCGCCGCAGCGAGGCGGGCGGCTGGGGGATCACGAGCAACCTGGCCCACCCCGGCGTGGCACCGACGAACCTGCTCGCCGCCCGCCCCGAGGTCGGCCGCGCGAGCGACACCCCGGCCGTGCGCCTGATCCGCGTCGCGTCCGCGGTCGGCGTGCTCGGCACCGTGGAGTCCGCGCAGCTGCCGGCTCTGCTGGCCGCCACCGCGCCGCACCCCGCGCCGTTCTACGGCCCGACCCGCTTCGGGCACCTCAGCGGCCCGCCCGCAGAGCAGGCGCTCTACAGCCGCCTGAGGTCCGCCGACGAGGCCCGGCGCGTCTGGGAGGTGTCCGAGGAGCTCGTCGCTAGTGCGTTGACCACATAGGTTCGCCGGGTTGGTCAGGCTGCTCGTGGTCGGCCCCAGCGTTGGTGGCGTTCGCTGCGGATGCGTGCTCGTTCGCGGCGTTGAGCGGCGAGGACGTCGGGGTGGCGGGCGTTGGCGTTGCGCCAGCGCAGGTGTTGTTGAAGCCGGCGTGCCAGAACGGTGTGGTTGGGGTGGTCGGAGTTGGCGATGACGAAAGTGCGCAGTGGTCCGAACTGCGGCTCGATGGGGTTGGCCCAGGAGGCGTAGGTCGGGGTCAGGCAGATCTCGACGTTGTTGTCGGCGGCCCATGTGAGGATCTTCGGGGTTTTGTTGGCCGACAGGTTGTCCATGATCACGTAGATCGGTGCGCCGTCCGGTCTGGCCGCCCTGATCGATTTCAGGGCGGCCAGGCTGTGGTCGCCGCCTTTGCGGCGGCGGGTGACGCCCCAGAGCGTGTCGTCGCCGACGGAGTAGCAGCCGTGGAAGTAGCGGATGCCGTGCGTGCGTCGGTAGGTCGCCGGAATCCGGTCGGGACGCGTGCGCGGTGCCCAGCCGCAGCCGTGGTGCGGGCGGATCGACAGCGGCCCGAACTGGTCGAAGGCGAAACACCGCCGTGGGAAGCGGGTCAGGACTTCGTCGATGCGGTCGAGCTTGGTGTCGAAGGCCGGATCGTTGGAGGTCTTCCAGGTCCGGGTGCGCTGGAAGCTGATGCCGTGACTGTGCAGGATCTGCCGAAGCCGCTCACGGCCGATCCGCACCCGCCGATCGGGGTTGCGGTGCAGGTGGGCGGCGAGTTTGCGCAGGCTCCAGCGAGTGAAGGGCAGGCCCGCCCCGGCAGGGCGGGCCTTGGCCGTCGCCACGACGAACGCGATGTCGTCAGGGCTGATCAGGCGGGGACGGCCTCCCGCCCACCTAGGGTCCAGCGCCGCCAGGCCGCGGGCGTTGAAGTCATGAATCACGTCTCGCACCGTGTCGGCGTCCGCCGCGACCAAGCGCGCGATCGACGGCGCGGGCGTCCCGGACGACGACGCCAGGATGATCATCGCCCGGCGCATCCGGATCGTGCCCTGTTTGCCCCGACGCACATAGTTCAGCAGGCGGCGGCCCTCGTCCTCGGTCAATCGACGTGCTCTGACCGGCTCGGCCATCGACCCGTCCTCATGCTCGGCGGCCACTACGTCACCGCCGAGCATGGGATCACCACAAGCCTGCGTCAGGGATCTTGTCCGGCGTGTCCCCAACCCGGTGAACGTATCTGGTCAACGCACTAGCGGACTCCGTGCGGGCGGAACTGGACGCTGATGCGCGGCCCGACGACCTTCGCGGTCTTCGGGATGGCGTGCTCCCACGTGCGCTGGCACGACCCGCCCATCACCAGCAGGTCGCCGTGGCCCAGCGCGTACCTGTGCGTCTCGCCGCCGCCGCGGGGCCGGAGCAGGAGCGCGCGCGGCGTGCCGACGGACAGGATCGCGACCATCGTGTCGTCGGTGGCGCCGCGGCCGATGGTGTCGCCGTGCCACGCGACGCTGTCGCGGCCGTCGCGGTAGTAGCAGAGGCCGGCGGTGGTGAACGGTTCACCCAGCTCGGGCCGGTAGTGCTCCGAGAGGGCGGCACGGGCGTTCGTGAGCACGTCCGAGGGCAGCGTGCCGTAGTAGAAGCAGAGCAGGCGTGGCACGTCGACCACGGTGTCGTACATCTGGCGGCGTTCTGCCCGCCACGGCACGGTCTCGACCAGCTCGTCGAACACGGCGTCCGCGCCGGAGAGCCAGCCGGGCTGCACGTCGACCCAGGCGCCGTGGCCGAGCTCGGTGCGGCGCGGGGCGAGCGGGGCCAGGACCGGCTCCGCTTCCAGGTCGAAGAGAGATCCCTGGCGCATGGCGCGCAGCCTAGTCGAACAGGTGTTCTACGACCACTCAGGGTCGCAGCACGGCGCAGACCGCGTCCGCGACCAGGTCGCGGGCCGCTGCCAGGTCGAACACGCCGAGCAGGAACCGGCGCACCGACTCGTGCGCCGGACCCATCGCCACGGGTTCCAGCGCCCACGGCGGCACGGTCCGCAGCTCGCCCGTCTCCATTCGCGCCAGGAACCACGTCAGCACCGGGGCGAACTCCGCCTGCTTGGCCACGGGGTCGGCGTGGTCCGGTGCGGCGTAGAGGAACCGCGCACGGCTGGGGTTCGCGGTGACCCAGTCGAGGTAGCGCAGCGCCAGGTCGCGGACGGCCGCGAGGGCGGGCCGGTCGTCGAGCGCGGGGGTCATCGCGGCGACGCAGCGGCCGTAGGAGTCGGCGTAGAGCTGTGCGAACACGCCCGCGCGGCTGCCGAAGTGGTGGTAGATGCTGCCGTTCGACATGCCGGAGCGCTCGGTCAGCGCCGCGATGGTGACGGCGTCGAGCCCGCCCTCCTCGACGAGCCGCAGCGCCGCGTCGAGAAGGGACTGTCGTCGGTCGGCCATGGGGGTTAGAGTACCGCTCTGGAGCAACGCTCCAGAGAAGGGGAGAGCAATGGCGCTGTCGATTCCCGGCCTCCTGCGCGACCGGGTCGCCCGCACGCCCGGTGCCGAGGCGGTGCGGTACCGCTCCGGTACCGGCTGGGTCTCGCTGACCTGGGCGGAGCTGCAGGACCGCGTGGCGCGCGAGGCGTTCGGGCTGCGCGAGCGGGGGCTGCGGCGCGGCGACCGGGTCGCGCTCATGGGCCGCACGAGCATCGAGTGGATCGTCACCGACCTCGCCGTGCTGGCCGCCGGTGGCGCCACCACCACGATCTACCCCAACAGCACCGCCGCCGAGGTCGCGCACATCGTCAGCGACTCCGGCAGCAAGCTCGTGGTCGTCGAGACCGACGAGCACGCGGCGCTGGTGCCGGACCTCGACGTGCTGCGGTTCGGCGCGGTCCCGCAGGCCGACGGCGACTACGCCGCGCTGATCGCCGAGCTGAGACCGGACGACCTCGCGACGCTGATCTACACCTCCGGCACGACCGGCACCCCGAAGGGCGTCGAGCTCACCCACGCGAACTGGGTGACCACCGCGGAGGCCATCGCCTCGCTGGGCATCCTGCGCGAGGACGACCTGCACTTCCTGTGGCTGCCGCTGTCGCACGCGTTCGGCAAGGTGCTGACCATGGCGATGATCGCCGTGGGCGCCGCCACCGCCGTCGACGGCTCGGTCGAGCGGATCGTGGACAACCTCGGCGAGCTGCGGCCGACGATCGTCGCCGCCGCCCCGCGCATCTTCGAGAAGATCCACGGCCGCATCGTCACCGGCGCGCGGGAGAAGGGCGGGCTCACCGAGAAGGTCTTCCGCTGGGCCGACCGCGACCACGGCGCCGCGACCCGCTGGCTCGCCGACCGGCTGGTGTACCGCAGGCTGCGCGACCGCGTCGGCGGCCGGATCCGCTACTTCGTCTCCGGCTCCGCCCCGCTCGCCGGTGAGATCGCCGAGTTCTTCTCCCGCGCGGGCATCACGATCCTGGAGGGCTACGGCCTCACCGAGTCGTCGGCGGCCACGTTCTTCAACCGCCCCGGCATGATCAAGATCGGCATGGTCGGCCCGCCGATCCCCGGCACCGAGGTGCGGATCGCCGACGACGGCGAGGTGCTGCTGCGCGGCCCCGGTGTCATGCGCGGCTACCACAACCGCCCGGACGCCACCGCCGAGGCGCTCGTCGACGGCTGGCTGCACACCGGTGACATCGGCGAGGTCGACGACGCGGGCCGGCTGCGGATCACCGACCGCAAGAAGGAGCTCATCAAGACCTCCGGCGGCAAGTACGTCGCCCCGGCCCCGGTCGAGAGCCTGCTGAAGGCCGCGTCCCCCTACATCAGCAACGTCATCGTGCACGGCGACCGCCGCAGGTACTGCGTGGCGCTCGTGACGCTGGACCCGGACACGCGGGCGGGGCTGCCGGACCCGGAGGCCGAGATCGGGCGCGCGGTGGAGGTCGTCAACGCGCAGCTGCCGCGGCACGCGACGATCAAGCGGTTCGCGGTGCTGGAGGAGGACTTCAGCGTCGAGGACGGGTTGCTGACCGCGTCGCTCAAACCCCGCCGCCGGGAGATCGAGAAGCGGTACGCGTCCACATTGGACGGCCTGTACTAGACGCCTGTGCGGGCTCGTTCGGGGCGCGCCTCGAACGGAGCCCGCACGGGCGGTGGGTGCTCAGTCGCAGACGGCGCCGCGGGACGCCGAGCCGACCAGCTTCGCGTACTTGGCGAGCACGCCGCGCTGGTAGCGCGGGGGCAGCGGGGCCCACCCGTCACGGCGGCTGTCGAGGTCCGCGTCCACGTCGAGGGTGCCCTCGGCGACGTTGAGCGTGATGCGGTCGCCGTCCTGGACGAACGCGATGGGCCCGCCGTCGACGGCCTCCGGGGCGACGTGACCGACGCACAGGCCGGTGGTGCCGCCGGAGAAGCGGCCGTCGGTGAGCAGCAGGACGTCCTTGCCCAGGCCCGCGCCCTTGATGGCCGCGGTGATCGCCAGCATCTCGCGCATGCCGGGACCGCCCTTGGGACCCTCGTAGCGGATCACCACGACGTCGCCCGCGGTGATCGTGCCGTCCTCCAGGGCGTCCATGGCGGCGCGTTCGCGGTCGAAGACCCTGGCGGTGCCGGTGAAGACGTCCGAGTCGAAGCCCGCGGACTTGACCACGGCGCCGTCCGGGGCGAGGGAGCCCTTCAGGATGGTGATGCCGCCGGTGCGGTGGATGGGCCTGTCCAGGGCCCGCAGGACGTTGCCGTCGGGGTCGGGCGGGGCGATGTCGGCGAGGTTCTCGGCGACGGTCCGGCCGGTGACGGTGAGGCAGTCGCCGTGCAGCAGGCCCGCGTCCAGCAGCGCCTTCATGACCACGGGCACGCCACCGATGCGGTCGACGTCGGTCATCACGTGCCGGCCGAACGGCTTGACGTCCGCCAGGTGCGGCACACGCGCGCTGATGCGGGTGAAGTCGTCGAGGCTGAGCTCGACCTCGGCCTCGTGCGCGATGGCGAGCAGGTGCAGGACGGCGTTGGTGGAGCCGCCGAACGCCATGACGACCGCGATGGCGTTCTCGAACGCCTCGCGCGTCATGATCTGCCGTGCGGTGATGCCCTTGCGCAGCATCTCCACGACCGCTTGGCCGGACCTGCGCGCATAACCGTCGCGGCGGCGGTCGGTGGCCGGTGGCGCGGCACTGCCGGGCAGGGACATGCCGAGCGCCTCCGCCGCGCTGGCCATGGTGTTCGCCGTGTACATGCCGCCGCACGCGCCCTCGCCGGGGCAGATCGCGCGTTCGATCAGGTCCACGTCCGCGCGGCTCATCAGCCCCCGCGCGCACGCGCCCACGGCCTCGAACGCGTCGATGATGGTCACCTCGCGTTCGGTGCCGTCGGTCAGCGTGACCCGGCCCGGCAGGATCGACCCGGCGTAGAGGAACACGCTGGCCAGGTCCAGCCGCGCGGCCGCCATCAGCATGCCCGGCAACGACTTGTCGCACCCGGCCAGCAGCAGCGACCCGTCGAGGCGCTCCGCCTGCATCACCGTCTCGACGCTGTCCGCGATCACCTCCCGCGACACCAGCGAGAAGTGCATGCCCTCGTGGCCCATCGAGATGCCGTCCGACACCGAGATCGTGCCGAACTCCAGCGGGTACCCGCCGGCCGCGTGCACCCCGTCCTTGCCGGCCTTCGCGAGCCGGTCCAGCGACAGGTTGCACGGCGTGATCTCGTTCCACGACGACGCCACACCGATCTGCGGCTTCTCCCAGTCCTCGTCGCCCATGCCGACGGCCCGGAGCATGCCGCGCGCGGCGGTGCGCTCCAAGCCGTCGGTGACGTCCCGGCTGCGTGGCTTCACGTCTGTCATGCCACGAACGGTAGTGCCAATCAGGCGGGATTCGCCGCATGGGTGAGCGTTTCCCACGCGACGAACAGGTTGTCCGTCCCCTGTGGACGCTGGCTCTCGGTGTAGCGCTGGGTGTTCGCCATCCCGATCCCGAGCCGGGTGCTCAGCGCGGTGAAGCTGACCTCGCTCGTCGGCCCGAGGTGGCGGTTGAGCGTGCCACCGCACAACCAGCTCGGCATCGGCTCACCGTTCTGGTACCTCGTGTGCAGTCCCCACGCGTGGCGCATCCGCTCCCGGATCTCGCCCCAGAGGTCCTGGCCCTGGTGCCTGGCGGTCTCCGCGAAGTGCGCGGCGGCCGCGAGCCCGTAGGCGGTGTGGGTGAAGTCCCGGCACGTCTCCTGGGTGAGCCCGTCGACGAACGTGTCCTGGCCGTACCAGTAGGAGATGATCTCGTCCCTGGTGTCGACGGCACTGCCCGGCCGCGTCTTCGGCAGCGCTCCGTCACCGGTCAGGTAGATGAACGCGGGAAGGCGTCCGCGGAAGATCCCGACCGCCCTGTCGTAGACGGCCCGGTCCTCCAGGAACACGGCGATGCCCAGCGTCGCCTCCATCATGCTGAGCTCCCAGTTGCCGGCGGTGTCGACCCGGCCGTTCCCGATCTCCGGCAGGTACACGTCGCGCAGCATGGTGGCGAACCGGCCGCTGTTCGGCCAGTTCCCGCGGACGTGCTCGATGATCTCGGCGGCCTTGGGCCAGCTGCTCGCCGACCACGCCGTCTGCAGCGGGGCGTTGGAGCCGGTGTGGTCGCGGATGGTGGCCGACCAGGCGTCCATGAGCTGGATCGCCTTCTGCGCGTAGCGGTCGTCGCGGGTGATGTACCAGGCGAGCGACATCGTGTACGCGGCGATGGCGTCCTCGCGCTCGTCGGTGCAGCCGAGGTTCGGGTTGGAGTAGGAGCCGCACTCGACGACGGCCCGCGGCTTCGGGACGCGGTTCAGGTCGGCGTACTTGCTCGCCATCATGCGGTCGTAGGCCGTCTTCCACGGCTGGGCGCCGGCCTGGACCTTGGCGCGGACGAAGTCGAGCTGCGGGCGGGAGACGACGACACCGGGGTGGGTGAAGGTGGCAGGAGCGGCGGTCGCCGTCGTGGTGGCCGGGGCGATGAGGGACGCGAGCAGTGCGATCAGCACCGCGCAGGAACGGGTGACCATGCGGACCAGTGTCAGAGGTGTGGACCTTCGCCGTCAAAGACCGGCGCAGATTTTTAGGAACGGTCGTTCTTGACTGATCGTTCCCGAAAACGCTAGGGTCGTGACATGGGACGACGGAGGTCTTTCGACGTGGACGAGGCCGTGGCGGCGGCTGCGGACCTGTTCGCCCGCCGGGCCTACGACGGGGTCTCGATCGACGACCTGGTGACCCACACCGGCGTGCACCGCAACAGCCTCTACGGCGTGTTCGGCAGCAAGCGCGGGCTGTACCTCGCCGCGCTGCGCCACCACGTCGAGCAGGACGTCCGCCCGCGGCTGGCCGAGGCGGCCGGAGCGGGGCACGTGCCGGGGTGGGACCTGCTGCTGCTCGCGGCGGTCGACCGGGCGCGCGAGGACCCCGAGGTCGCCGGGCTCGTGTCCGCGGTCCTCGGCGAGGTCGACGCGGCGACGGGGGACCCGAGCGCCACCGAGGAGCTGCTGGGGCGGTGGCTGCGCCACCGGGCGACCGGCGACGGCGTTCCCGACAACGACGAGGCACCGGGAACGGTGCAGGGTGAGGAGAGCTGACGTGGCGGTCATCAGTGTGCAGGGCGAGGACCTGGTCGTGGAGATGGAGGGCCTGGACAAGCTGTGGGCGTTGAAGAGCAGGCTGACCATCCCGCTGGCGAACGTGCGGGGCGCGACGGCGGACCCCGGGATCGCGGGTGAGCCGAAGGGGCTGCGGGCGCCGGGGACGCACCTGCCGGGGGTGATCACGGCGGGCACGTTCCACCGGGATGGCGAGAAGGTGTTCTGGGCGGTCCGCGACGGCAAGAACGCCGTGGTCGTGGAGCTGGCCGACGAGCAGTTCACCCGGCTCGTGGTCGAGGTCGACGACCCGCGCGAGGCCGTGGCCCTGGTCGAGAAGGCGATCCGCCGGTGATCGGCAAGGTCGCGGTGGCGCTGGTGGCCGTGGTCTCCGCCGCGGCGGGCGTGGCACCGCCCTTCGTCGCGGGCACCGCCTCCGCCGTCGCCCACACCGCGCGGCACGGCTCCTGGGTGCCCGCGCACGACGAGGAGGTGTCGTTCGTCGTCGACGGCACGACCACCTGGGGAACGCTGCACGTGCCGGCGCGCCGCCGCGGTGAGCGCCTGCGCGCCGCGGTGCTGCTGCCCGGCAGCGGCCCGACCGACCGCGACGGCAACCAGCCACCCGCGCTCATGGCGAACACGCTGCGCGACCTCGCCGGAGTGCTGGCCGCCGACCGGGTCGCGACGCTGCGGTTCGACAAGTACGGCACCGGCCGCACGGGATCGTCCGGCAGGCCGCGGCCGCACGCGACCTGCTGCACCGCCGTCCTGAGGTCGACCAGCGCCGGGTGGCGCTCGCCGGCCACAGCGAGGGCGGCATGACGGCGCTCGTGGTCGCCGCGCAGGCGCCTCGGCACCGCCGGGCCGCCGCGCTGGTCATGTTGCAACCGCAGGCGTTGCGGTTCCTGGACGTGCTCGCGATGCAGCTGCACGGCCAGATCGCCCAGCTGGTCGCGTCCGGGCAGCTGTCCGAACAGGACGCGGCGGTGATCGACCGCGCGGTCGACACGGCCGTGACCGACCTGCGCACCGGCCGGGCGGTCGACACGACGGCCATGCCACCGGCGCTCGCCGCGCTGTTCGGCTCGCTGGCCGGCCCGAACCGGAAGTTCGTGGTGAGCGACGACGCGGTCAACCCGCCCGACGTCGCCCGCACGCTGCCGCCGCGCACGCCCGTGCTCGTCACCTGCGGCGAGCTCGACCCGCAGGTGCCGTGCCACACCACGGACCAGCTCGTGTCCGTCGTGGGCGGCCGGGTGGTCCTGCCCGGTGCGGGGCACGCGATGACCACGGCCGACGGGACGTTCTCACCCGTTCTCGTGCACAGCCTCAAGGCACTGCGGTGGTGACGGGTAAATCCTGAGTGGACAGAGCGGACCCTGGCTCTGCCGGCGCCTGCAAGTACCACCAACTCAACATCAACAAGCACTTTTCTACTACCAACTGCGCCGTCGGCCGTCCGTAGACCTGGAACCTGGTTCGACGGGTGGTGACCATGTTGGTGGTAGTCAGCGGCGATTCGATCATGTGTTGGTGGTACTTGCAGACGCCTGGGCAGCAACGAGGGGGCGGGCCAGGTGCTCAGCGGGTCACTCGCGGCACTTCTTGCCCGTGTTCACGCAGTTGACCAGACGGTTCATGATCTTCTGCGACATCACGTTCGCGAAGTCGTCGTGGTCGGTGAGCGGGTTGTGCTCCTCCTCCGGGAAGGAGTCGACCAGGTAGCGGCCCTCCTTCTGGACGTCGAGCGGGATGTCGTAGGTCAGCGAGATGCGCAGCTGCGGCACGGCCTTGAAGCCCTGCTTGCAGCGGCCGTTCTGGTCGGGGAACACGATGTGGTCGCGGTGGTTCGCGGAGTCGATGTTCTTGCCGTCCCAGCAGCTCGGGAAGTCGTGGACCCGCTTGACCTTCGCGCCCTGCGGGCAGATCGGGTACTTGTCCATCAGGACCTTGTCCTCGAACCCGGTGCAGGTCCAGGAGGCCCTGGCGTTCTTCGGGCCGTTCTGGCCCGCCTTGGCGTCGCCGTAGAGCACGCGGAGGAACTTCGGCATCGCGGTGACCTTGCCGACGGGCGAGCCGCGGAAGGTCAGGTCGACGACGGCCGGGCGCTGGATCTCGCCCTCGTTGCCCTCGAGCTCGTTCTCGGCGTTCTCCTCGGCGTTGTCCTGGTCCTTCTTGCCCTCGGTGCCCTCGGCCTGGGCGTTGTCGCTGTTCTGGCCGCCGTTGTCGAGGCCCTGCTCACCCTGGGCCTGGTCCTTGACGGCGCAGGCGGCGGCCGGGTTCAGGTCGGGGGCCTGCCGGCCCTGGCGGCTGAACGCCAGCATCATCCGGTCGAGGATGGCGGCGCGCTTCTCGCGCGTCGGGCCGACGATGACGTTGTCGCGGTCGGCGGCCTTGGTGGCGGCCACCTTCTTCTCGGCCTCCTCGGTCACCTTCTCGATGTTCTCGAGCTCGCGGTCGATCTCCGCCTGGGCCGCGTCCGGCACGTCCTCGGGCAGCAGCGACGCGACGTCGGGGCATTCGAGGCGGGCCTCGGCCTTGGCGGCCTTGTCCTCGTCCTGCTGGGCCTTGTCGTCCTTCTTCGGCGGAACCTGCTCGCCGCCCTCCGCGGCCTCCTCCTCGTCGATGATGCGCACGACGGGCCAGAAGTAGGCGGACCTGTCACCGTTCTTGCAGGTCGTGCCGGCGGCCTGGAGCGACTTGTTGTTCGAGTCCGCGTTCGTGGACAGGTTGCCGACGTAGTCGTGCAGGTGCTGGGCGCCGTTGCGGACGCCGGGCTGCGCGATGAAGTTGTCCGGGTTGAAGTGCCCGTTCTCGTTGCGGCCGCAGTTGACGGTGAACGTGCCGGTGGTGGCGTTCTGCTGCTGCCTGGGTTTCTTGACGTTCGGCTTCACCTTGGTGATGTCGACGAACAAGCTCTTGTCCGCACCGTCGGCGAGCGCGGCGCCATCAGAAGAACTGATGGCCACCACCGCGGCGCCGCCAGCGACCACGGCCATCGCCGCGGCGGCAGCGGTGAGCCAGATCGTGGATTTCCTCCGGTGAATAGCCATGTGCCACCTCGTGGTAGTCCGGAAAAACGGCATGCTGAAGAAGGCGGCGATGAGCCGCGTGTTCGGTTCGAGCTCGGTGTGCGGTCAGTGAGAACGGGAACTGCGTCGTGACTTCTTCTTCGACCGGGAAATCATCCGCATTCCGACCAGGGCCAGTGCCAGAACGGCGATGGCGCCGAAGAAGACGCCGTTGTTGTCGCCGAAGACGCCCTGTTCCGCGGTGCGGGTGAACCTGGTGCCCTCCGGCACGGTCGGGATCACCCCGTCGGTCGGGTTGACCGAGGCGTCCGCGTCGGCGGCGTCCGTCGTGCCCGCCGGGTCCGGGGTCCCGGACGCCGCGGTCGGGGGAGCGAGCGGTTTCGGCGACTCCAGTCCGGCGAAGTCGACGCGACCGGTGTCCTCCAGCACCTTCATGTGGTCGAAGACGGTGATCATCGCCTGCGTGGAGAGGATGCGGATGAGCTCGTTCTTCGTGCCCGCGCGGATCTGCGCCGCATAGGCGTAGACCTTGCCGTGCGCCGCGCGGAGCCGGTTGGCGAAGACGGCGTCGAACTCGTCACCGGTCGCCGCGTCCATCTCGGCGAGCCAGCCCTTCTGCTCGTCGGAGGCCTCGGTGGGCAGCGTGTGGCCGAGCAGCACGCCCGCCCTGTTCACCACGTTGTCCAGCAGCGTGTGGCCCTCGACGAGGTGCTTGCTCGCCTCCAGGATCTTGGGCTGGTCCGGCCGTTTGGCCCTGCCCTTGTCACCGGCGGGCTTCTCCCACAGACCGGCCTGCTTGACGCGGTTCATGAAGTCCCGGTCAGCGGGACCGAGCGGCCCCCACTGCGTCTGCACGACCTCGTCACCCGTGCCGGCGCTGCCGGGCGGCGGGGTGGAGATCGGCGTCGACGGGTTCGCGGGTTGGCCGATCGCGCTCCCGGTGCTGAGCAGCACGGCCAGCGCACAGCCGGCCAGCGCGACGAGCAGTCGCGCCGGCATTGCCAGGTCCATGGGGAGTCGCACGAACGGGAGTACGGCCGGGGGCAGGAGCGCGCCTCAGTTCGAGACCCCGGCGTTATCGAACCGTTATCCGGACCCGCGCAACCCGGCCGCGCGGCTCCGACCTACCGTGAACGCCATGAGCAAGCGTTTCGTGGCGTTGGGGGACTCGTTCACCGAGGGAGTGGGCGACGACGACGCCGGTCGACCGAACGGTGTCCGCGGCTGGGCCGACCGCGTGGCCGAGGTGCTGGGTGCGGCGGACCCGGAGTTCGGCTACGCCAACCTGGCCGTGCGTGGCCGCCTGCTGCCCCAGGTGCTGGGGGAGCAGCTGGAGCGGGCCCTCGCGATGAAGCCGGACCTCGTGTCCCTGTACGCGGGCGGCAACGACCTGATGCGCCCCAAGGTGGACATCGACGGCCTGATGCGCCGGTACCGGGCCGCCGTGGCGCGGCTGACCGTCGCGGGCGCGCGCGTGGTCCTGTTCACCGGCGTCGACGGCGCGGACGACCCGGTGTTCCGCCGGATGCGCGGCCGGGTGGCCATCTACAACGAGCACGTGCGCGCCATCGCGGCCGAGCACTCGTGCGTCTTGGTCGACATGTGGTCGATGCGGCAGCTGCGGGACCGCCGGATGTGGTCGGTGGACCGCCTGCACCTCAACGCGCTGGGGCACCGCGAGGTCGCGATCTCGGTGCTGGACGGCCTCGGTGTGCGGCACTCGCTGGAGCGGACCGTGCTGGACATCGCGCCGCTGGTGGACCGGCGGGTGCGGCGCGCGGAGGACCTGCGGTGGGCGCGCGAGCACGTCGTGCCGTGGGTGGTGCGGCGGCTGCGCGGGCAGTCGTCGGGGGACGTCGTCCGGCCGCGGTGGCCGGAGCTGTCGCCGCCGTCGTGAGCCGATCTTTCCTGCCGCGAGAACGTGTTGTGGCAACTAGCGTGCTGTGAGCGCGTAGGCGGGCAACGGCACGTTGCCGTGCTTGGCCGCCGACTGCCGCAGCAGCTCCTTGGCCAGCCCGTCCGGTGCCTCGTGCAGGGCGATCGCGACCTCCCAGTCGGCGTCCTGCAGCTCGCCGGTGTCCACGTCGGACACCCGCTCGACCTCCCACCCCGTGCGGCCCAACGCGTCGAGCACCGTCGCGCGGGTCAGCGGTGCGCGCACGTTGACGTCGGTGTCCCCGGTGATCCGGTCCTGGGCGAGCACGGCCAGCAGGTGCGGCAGTTGGTCCACCGCGGCGGGCTGCGGGTCCCACTCGGCGAACGCGAGCCGGGCGCTCAGCTCACGCGCCTTCGCCAGGGTCCGTTCGAGCAGGCCCGCGGACGCGAAGTACCAGGAGCAGTGCGCCAGCACGACGAGGTCGTACCCGGTTCCGACGTCGTCGGTCAGGACGTCGGTCTCGAACCGCATGTCGATCCGCGCACCGAGCGGTCCGTCGAGCAGGTGCCGGGCGGACTGGCCGACGGTGACCGGCGCGCCGTAGTCCCGCGACGCGACGTCGACGCCCACGACCGTCCCGTTCGGACCGGCGAGGTCGGCGAGCACGGCGGTCATGTCGCCTTGCCCGCAGCCGATCTCCAGAATCCTGCCACCGACGGGGATTTGCCAGTTTTCGGCCAGTTGCAGGCGGTATCGGGTCTGCACGACCTGGATGTCCGGACTGGCGGCCCAAGCGGCCATGTGTCGCGCGATCTCTGCTGCCCTCATCGCGACCGAGACTAGACGTGCGCACCCTTGAACCAATGGTCCAGACCAGTTAACGTGCTCGCCATCACGTATCCCTGCACGTGAAGGAGCACCATGAAGAGGTTTCGCTGGCAGTTCCTGACCATCGGGGTGGCGGTCGCCGCCGTGGTCGGAGGCGTGCTCGCCGCTCCCGCGAGCGGTGCGACAGGCGTGACGGCCGCGTTCACCAAGACGTCCGACTGGGGCGGCGGCTACGAGGCCAAGTACACGATCGGCAACGGCGGCTCGACCGCGCTCACCTCGTGGACCCTGGAGTTCACGCTGCCGAGCGGGCAGTCGATCGCGTCGCTGTGGGACGGCACCTACACCGCGAACGGCCAGACCGTCACGGTGAAGAACAGCTGGAACGGCAACGTCGGCGTCGGCGGCTCGACCAGCTTCGGCTTCACCGTCCGCGGCTCCGGCGGCAGCCCCACCGGCTGCAAGATCAACGGCGCGTCGTGCGACGGCACCGGTGGCACGACGACGACCACCACCAAGACGACCACCACGACGACTTCGACCACGACCACGTCGAACCCGCCGCTGCCCGGCACCGGCCGCGGCGCGCCCTACCTGTACCTGGGCTGGGGCAACCCGCAGAGCGCCACGCAGGTCATGAGCCAGACCGGCGTCAAGTGGTTCACGCTCGCGTTCGTGCTCTCCGGCGGCGGCTGCACCCCGTCGTGGGACGGTCAGCGCCCGCTGACCGGCGGTGTCGACCAGCAGACGATCAACGCGGTCCGCGCGGCCGGTGGTGACGTCGTGCCGTCGTTCGGCGGCTGGAGCGGCAACAAGCTCGGCCCGAACTGCTCGACGCCGGAAGCGCTGGCCGGCGCCTACCAGAAGGTGATCGACACCTACGGCCTCAAGGCCATCGACATCGACATCGAGAACTCCGACGAGTTCGAGAACACCACCGTGCAGGACCGCATCCTGACCGCGTTGAAGATCGTCAAGCAGAAGAACCCCGGCATCCAGACGATCGTCACGTTCGGCACCACGACCACCGGGCCGAACTTCTACGGCGCCCGGCTGATCGACCAGGCCAAGGCGCTCAACGCGAACGTCGACGTGTTCACGATCATGCCGTTCGACTTCGGCAGCTCGAACGTCCGCACCGACACGATCGGCGCGGCCACCGCGCTGAAGAACAAGCTCAAGTCGACCTTCGGCTGGAACGACGCCGAGGCGTTCAAGCACGTCGGCATCTCCGGCATGAACGGCCTGTCCGACCAGCGCGAGGTGACCAGCGTCGAGGACTGGACCGCGATCCGCGACTGGTCGAAGGCGAACGGCCTCGGGCGCCTGGCGTTCTGGGCGGTCAACCGCGACCGCGGCGGCTGCGACGGCCAGGTGGCGGACCAGTGCTCCGGCATCGCGCAGGCCGACCTGGCGTTCACGAAGATCACCGCCGGTTTCTAGGCGACACGGCCGGTTCCCGGTCGAGCACGAGCCGTCAGCGCCGTTTATTCGGTGGCGCTGACGGCTTACGCTTGTGCCATGCGTCGACGACATTGATCTTCAACTGATCTGACCAGGACCGCGACGGCGTGGGCGTGGTGTTCGCACCTCCTCCCGATCTACGCGCTGTACGCGTTGCTCTTCGCCGACAGCGGGCTGTCGGACGCCCACATCTCGGTGCTGCTCGCCATCTGGTCGACCACCGCGGTGGTCTTCGAGGTGCCCTCGGGCGCGATCGCCGACCGGTTCTCCCGGCGCGGCTCGCTGGTCGCCGCCGGGGTGCTGCAGGCACTCGCGCACGCGGCATGGGTGGTGTTCCCGTCGTTCTGGGGCTTCGCGGCCGGGTTCGTGCTGTGGGGGCTCGGCGGCACGCTCACCTCCGGTGCGTTCGAGGCGCTGCTGTACGACGGTCTGGCGGCGAACGGGGACGAGGAGTCGTACGGGCGGCTCAACGCCCGTGTCGACACCGTCGAGCTGATCGCCCAGGTGCCGGTCGCCGTGGTGGCCACGGTGCTGTTCTCGCTCGGCGGCTACTCGCTGGCCGGGTGGGTGAGCGTGGCGATGTGCCTGCTGTCGGCCGTGATCGCGCTGCGGTTCCCCGAACCGGACAGGGAGCCGGCGCCCGGCGAGGACGGGTACCTCGCGACCCTGCGCACCGGGCTGCGCGAGGCGGTGCCGGTCAGGCGGGCCGTCATCGCGGTCGCGCTGGTGTACGCGATCGACGCCTTCGAGGAGTACTTCACGCTCCTGGCCCACGACTGGCACGTGCCCACGGTGTGGGTGCCGCTGGCCACGATCGGGGTGCCGCTGATGGGTGCGGCCGGTGCGTCGCTCGCGGGCAGGCTGCCGTGGCGCGGCTGGGTGCTGTTCGCCGCGGGTGGCGTGCTGGTGCTCGCGGCCGTGCTGGCGGTACCGGCGGCGATCGTCCTGCTGGGACTGTTCTACGGGCTCTACCGGTTCGTGCTCGTGCACGTGGAGACCGAGTTGCAGCACCGCATCGACACCGACGCGCGGGCCACCGTGACGTCGGTGGCCGGGATCGGGTCGGAGTTCGTGGCGTACGCGGTGTACGCGGCGTGGGTGCTCGGGTCGGCCGTGGCGGTCGGGGTGCTGGTGCTGGTGGTCGCGGTGGTGGTCTCGCTGCGGAGGTGACCGGTGGGCGTGCGCACCCCGGCGGTCAGGCCGGGTTCGACCCGGGCGGAGAGGGACAGGCCGGCCGAGCACGCTGCCGAGGCCGGCCGTTCGACGTCCGCGGGGGAGCTGACGTGCCGATTCCACCGGCGCGGGCGTAACGCCAGGACCGTCCGAACAGATCGAACCTCACAAGCCGGACAATCCGCGGAGGCCGCCGTGTTCGTCGTCCAGATCTTCCTGCCGCTGGCGTTGGCCCTGGTCATGTTCGGCCTCGGCCTCACGCTCACCACCGGGGACTTCGCCAGGGTCGCGAGATATCCCAGGGCGGCCGTCATCGCTCTCGTCTGCCAGGTGGTGGTGCTGCCCGCGATCTGCCTCGGCCTGGTGCTCGCGTTCGGGCTCCAGGGCGTGCTCGCGGTCGGCATGATGCTGCTCGTCGCGTCGCCGGGCGGCACGTCGGCGAACCTGTTCAGCCACCTCGCGGGCGGCGACGTCGCGCTCAACATCACGCTGACGGCGATCAACTCCGTGCTGGCGGTGTTCACGCTGCCGCTGGTGGTCGGGCTGAGCATGGCGCACTTCATGGCGGACAGCGCCGAGGTCGGGCTGCAGCCGGCGAAGTTCGTGCAGGTCTTCGCGATCGTGCTGGTGCCGGTGGCGATCGGCATGTTGGTGCGGCGCAGGTTCGAGGCGTGGGCGCTGCGGATGAACGACCCGGTGCGCGTCGCGTCGGTGGTGGTGCTGGTGCTCGTCATCATCGCGGCGATCGCGCAGGCCCACCGGCAGCTGCTCGACAACATCACCACGCTCGGCCCGGTGGCGTTGCTGCTGAGCGTCTTCAGCCTGCTGATCGGCTACTACGCGCCCAAGGCGTTCAACGTCGACCGCGGGCAGGCCGTCGCCAGCGCCATGGAGATCGGCATCCACAACGCCACGATCGCGATCACCCTCGCCCTCACCGTGCTGAACGACGAGACGATGGCGATCCCGCCCGCGGTGTACGGCGTGCTGATGTACCTGCCGGCGGCGATCGCGGCGAAGTTGCTGGCGCGGAACAGGACCGCGGTCGGCTGAAGCGGTTGCGGCTGTGGCTGGGTTGAGCGTGACATGCGTTCAACCACAACCACAACCACAACCACAACCACAACCACATTGCTCGCGGCCGTTCGCCGCGCCCCCGTCGGGGAGAACCGCTGGCGCGACCCGCAGCCCGCCCGGCCCTGGCAGGGCGTCCTGAAGGCGGACCGGCCAGGTCCGCGGTGCGACCAGGCAGAGGACTGCCTGTACCTCAACGTCACCAGGCCGCCGCGGGCCGCGCACCGGCCGGTGCTGGTCTGGGTCCACGGCGGCAGCTTCACCACCGGCGCCGGAGCCGACTACGGCGTCGAACGACTGGTGCGCCGGGGTTCCGTCGTCGTCGTCACCGTCAACTGCCTCCTGGGTGCCTTCGGGTACTTCGGCTTCCCCGGGCTCGCCGGGTCCGGCGCGTTCGGGCTGTGCGACCAGCAGGCCGCGCTGGAGTAGGTCCAGCGCAACATCCGGGGCTTCGGCGGTGACCCGCACAACGTCACGCTGTTCGGGGCGTCGGCGGGCGGGCTCTCCACGTGCGCCCAGCTGACCTCGCCCCGGACGCGCGGGTTGTTCCACCGGGCGATCATCCGGAGTGGACCGTGTCAGTTCGGCACCCCGGCGGGGGAGGGCCGGGTCCAGCACGCCTGGGCCCACCGCGCGGACGTCGAACGGGCCGGTGCACAGGCGTCGGGCTGCCCGGACGCCGCCTGCCTGCGCGCGCTCAGCTTCGAACAGGTGCAGGCCTTGACGCCGTTGTTCTCCTCACCCGCGCACGGCACGGAGGCGTTGCCGGAGAACCCGGTCACGGCACTGCGGGAGGGCCGCTTCCACCGGGTCCCGGTGCTCGCCGGAACCGCTCGCGACGAGTTCTCGGTGTTCGCCGCGATGTTCTTCCCACCGCTCGACGCCGCCGGGTACGAGCGGGCGCTGGTCGAGGGGTTCGGCCCGGCCGGGGCACAGCGGGTCCTCGCCGCCTACCCACCGCGCGGTGGCGACGAACGGGTGCCGCTGTCCGCGGCGCTCTCGGACATGACCTCGGTGTGCCCGACGGCCGAGTTGCGCGCGCAGACGCACGCGTTCGGCTACGAGTTCGCCGAACCGGACCCGCCGATGACCTTCCAGGGGATGCCGGAGTTCCCGTGCGGCGCCACCACGGCTCGGAGCTGCCGTCCCTGTTCGGCTACGGCGGCGGCGGCGTCGAGCTCACCGCGCGGCAACGGGCGCTGGCGGACGAGATGGCCGGTGTGTGGACGCGGTTCGCGCGCACCGGACGTCCCGGCTGGGCCCGCCAGGACGTCCGGGTCTTCGCGACCGGGCAGGTCGCACCGGCCGACCACCGGTGTGACCTCTGGACCGGCTGAGCGATCCGAGCGGCGCGCGTCCGTGCGACCTGCCGGATGCGCGCAAAGCCGTGCCGCGGCAACCACGCCCGGCCCGGCGCCGGCTCGCCGACCACTTCCGCACCGGCTACCGCGCGGCGCTAACGGTTGAGGTCGCGGTACTTCAGCACCGACAGCGGCCAGAAGACCGCCACGAACACGGCGGGCCACAGCACGGCCAGCAGCACCGAGTGCTGCGCCGCCCAGGAGTCACCGCCGACACCGGGGTTGCCGAACAGCTCCCGCGCCGCGGCCACCGTGGACGACAGCGGGTTCCACTCCGCGACCACGCGCAGCCAGCCCGGCATCAGCTCCGGCGAGACGAACGTGTTCGCGAACATCGTCAACGGGAACAGGAACATCCACGACGCCTGCGCCGCCGCCGGCTTCACCAGCAGGCCGACGTAGATGCCGACCCAGACCAGCGCGAACCGCAGCCACAGCAGCAGTGCGAACGCCAGCAGCGCGTTGACCAGCCCGTCGTGGAACGACCAGCCGATCACCAGTCCGCACAGCGCGAGCACGAGCAGCTCCAGCGAAGAGTTGACCAGGTCGGCGATGCTGCGCCCGGCCACCACCCCGGTCTGCGACATCGGCGAGGCGCGGAACCGGTCCGTCACGCCCCGGTCGGCGTCCATCGACACCATCAGCAGCGTGCTGCCGACGCCGAACGCGACGGTCTGGCCGAACATGCCCGGCAGCAGGAACTCGATGTAGTCGCCGCCGCCGAAGACGTTCATGGCGCTGCCGAACACCAGCCCGAAGATCAGCACCGAGATGACCGGGTAGGCGAGGTTCGCGAACACCCTGACCGGTTCGCGCACCCAGTGGACGAGCTCCCTCTTGGCGACGACCCACGAGTCGACCGCCGCGTACCCGGCCGCGTTCACGCCCGCGCCTCCGCCCGGTGGCCGGTGATCGCCAGGAAGACCTCGTCGAGCGTCGGCCGCCGCAGTGCGATGTCCTCCGCCTCCACCCCGCGGGCCGCCAGCGCGGAGGTCACCCGCGTCAGCGCCGCCACCCGGTCCGCGACCGCCGCGCTCACGCGGAACGCGTCGTGGTCGACCTCGGCGTCCGGTCCGAGCACACCGGCCACGACCGGCAGCTCCTCCGCGGTGCGGACCACGACCTCGATCCGGTCGCCGCCGAGCGTGGACTTGAGCTGGTCGGGCGTGCCCTGGGCGGCGACCCGGCCGGTGTCGAGCACCACGACCTGGTCGGCGAGCTGGTCGGCCTCGTCCAGGTACTGCGTGGTCAGCAGGACCGTCGTGCCCTCGGCGACGACCCGCTTCACCTCCCGCCACACCTCACCGCGGTTGCGCGGGTCGAGCCCGGTCGTCGGTTCGTCCAGGAACAGCACCGACGGCCGCGTGATGAAGCTCGACGCGAGGTCCAGGCGCCGCCGCATGCCGCCCGAGTAGGCCTTCACGCGCGTGTCGGCGGCATCGGTCAGACCGAACTGCGCCAGCAGCTCCTCCGCGCGGGCGTGGGCCTCCTTCCTGGACAGGTGGTAGAGCCGCCCCCACATGACCAGGTTCTCCCGGCCGGTCAGCACGTCGTCCACCGTGGACTGCTGACCGTTCAGCGCCACCTGCCGCCGCACCTGCGGCGCCTCCCGCGCGACGTCGTGGCCCGCCACCTCGGCCCGGCCGCCGTCCAGCCGCAGCAGCGTGGCCAGGATGCGCACCGCCGTCGTCTTGCCGGCGCCGTTGGGCCCGAGCAGGCCGCACACCGTTCCCGCCGGCACCGCCAGGTCGAACCCGTCGAGCGCCGCCTTCCCGCTGAACCCCTTGCGCAGGCCTTCCGCGAGCACCGCGTGTCCCACGTCCTCACCCCCGTGACTGAACTGTGTACAACGTATACGAGGTGTACGTTGTACACGGTTTTAGGATTCACCGGCAAGTGCGGTGTGGACGAGGGGGCTGGGTGAAGCAGAGCGACCGGGACCGCAGCGTGCGCCTGCTGTGGGCGCCGCCGGCGGAGCCGACCAGGGGACCGAAGGCGGCGCTGAGCCAGTCGCGGGTGGTCGGGGCGGCGATGGAGGTGGCCGACGCCGAGGGGGTCGACGCGCTCACCATGCGCCGGGTCGCCGAGGCGCTGGGCAGCACGGCCATGGCGCTGTACCGGCACGTGCCGGGCAAGTCGGAGCTGCTCGACCTGATGGTCGACGCGGCCTGGGGCGAGACCGAGCGCACCCCGCCCGGACCGTGGCGGGAGGGCCTGGAGTTCTTCGCGCGCCAGATGTGGGCGATGTACCGCGCGCACCCGTGGATGCTGCAGCTCACCACCTCGCGGGTCATGCCGGGACCGCACGCCATGACCCGCCGGGACGCGGCCTACGCCGCCGTCTCGCAGCTGGGGCTGCGGCCGGAGGAGATCGTGGCCGTGGTGACGGCGGTCGCCCACCACGTCGACGGGGTCGGCCGCGCGATGGCCGACCGCGTGCGGACGGAACGCGAGACCGGGGTGTCCGAGGAGGACTGGTGGACCGGCAGGGAGGCGCTCTGGGAGCACTTCACGCCGGACCGGCTGCCGATGATGACCCACATCTGGAACACGGGCGGTTTCGAACGGCCGCTGGACGAGTTCGAGTTCGGTCTCGCACGTCTTCTCGACGGTCTCGCGGTGTTCCTGGAATCCGGAGAACGACCGGTGGTTCGTCGAGAGACGTGCCAGTAGTCCTGTGTGCCCGGTGAGGTGGACTTGAGTCGGCCGTTCGAGTGAAATGCGCTGTTCAGCGCACCGGTGAACCGGAGTCGAGCGGTTGCGTAATGCCATTGTTATGCGCAATCGGATTCAACTCGTTCACGGGCTGAACCGAGCACTCCCGTCCGCCCGTTTTCCTTGTGACACCGTTTCGCCGCGGGGGTCGATTCGGGACGACGAGGAGGTCGCATGACAGCTGGCGCGCACGATGCGGTCACACTTGGCTGCTACGCGCTCGGCGTTCTGGACGCGCAGGAGAGCCATGGCGTGGAGCAGCACCTGAGGGGCTGCCCCTCCTGCCGTGCGCAGGTCGCCGACTTCCACCGGATCCGCAGGGCGCTCGACGAGGTGCCCCGCGAGGTGTTCCTGCACGAGCTCGAAGACGACCTGCCCACGCCGTCGGACCTGGTGCTGCAGCGGGCGCTGCGGCAGATCAGGCAGGAGTCGGTCATCCCGCAGCCGCGGGTGGCCGACCCGCAGCCCAGAGCCAGTCCGCGGCAGGTGGAGGAGCTCGCGGAGCCGCAGCACGCCAAGGCCCGGCGCTGGCCGGGCTACCTCGCCGCCGCGGCCGTCGCCGCGGTGGTGGCGTTCGGCGGTGGTGCGGTCTTCATGCAGAACCGGGCACCGGACACGTCCATCTCCGCGTCGCGCAGCGGCGAGGGGACCTCGGGCGGGATCAGGCTGGTCGCGGAGGTCGCTCCGTCCTCGCAGGACCGCTACGAGGTCACCGCGAGGATCGAGGGCCTGCCCGCCGCCCAGAGGTGCAGGCTCGTCGTCATCGGCGCCGACGGGACGAGGACGGAGGCCCACGTGTGGACCTCCAGCGAGAAGGGGCGGCTCGAGGGAGTGACCGTGCGGGGCATGGTCAGCGTTCCCCTCGACGAGGTGAAGTCGGTGGCGGTCGAGAACGGGGACGGCAAGCCGTTCGTCGTGGCCACCATGTAGGAACGGACGAAGAAGGGCCCGCATTCTGTTCGGAATGCGGGCCCTTCTCGCATTGATGTCATTTATGCGGACTGCAATGCGAGCCACCCGCCGACCACGATGACCAACGCGGCTGTGCCCACGGGTGCGCAATGCGAGAGCAGTTTTGTGGCACGGCCGTCCAGCAGCCGTTCGACCCGGTCGCGGGCCTTCACCAGCAGCAGGCCGACGCCGGTCAGCGTCGCGGCCATGCCGAAGCCGTAGCCGAGGACCAGCAGCACGCCGAACCAGGTGCGCCCGAGCGCGACGGCGCCGAGCAGGACGACGAGCGCGGAGGGTGACGGGACCAGGCCGTTGGCCGCGCCCATGCCGATCAGGCTCGCCCGGCTGTACCCGTAACCGTGCCCGTGACCGTGCCCATGTCCGTGCCCGTGCCCGTGCCCGTGCCCGTGCCCGTGCCCGTGTCCGTGTCCGGCTCCCGCGAGCGCGGGTTCGCGGGTCAGCGCGGAGCGCAGCAGCAGGACGCCGATGCCGGTGATCAGCAGGCCGCTGACCAGCCCGAGCCAGCGCAGCACCTGCTCGCCGGCCAGCGCGCTGGAGGCGCTGACGACCAGGCCGAGCAGCAGCACGCCACCGGTGTGCGTGACCGTGACCGAGGCACCGACGACGAACGCGTCGCGCGGCGTGCCCTGACGGCCCGCCAGGTAGGCGGCGATGAGCGTCTTGCCGTGACCGGGCAGCGCGGCGTGCGAGGCACCGAGGACGAGCGAGAGCAGCAGCGCGAGGAAACCGAGCCACGGCGTGAGCTCGTCGCTGCCCAGGATGTCGTTGAGGGCGGCGGCCGTCGTGCTGAACGACCGGATCGGGGAACCGGTGGCCTGCTTGGGCTCCGACCCGGAACCGGGCTGCGCGGTGAACGCGACCGAGCGGACGTCGAGCGGGCTGCTGAGCAGGTCCTCCGGGTAGGTCCGCAGCTCGCCGCTGATGCTCTCGGTGGGCACGGGCGAGCCGGTGAGCCGCACCCCGGTGCCGGCGGCGGTGATCTCCCGCCAGCCGACCCGGTCGGTGTTCGACTCGTCGCGGAACTCCAGGCGGGCCGGCCGGGTGAGGTCGACCTTCGCGGTGAGCTCGCAGACCAGCCGGGTGGTGACCAGGTCGGCCTGCCCGACCGGGTGCTCCTTGGTGGCGCCGGCGACGGTCCAGGTGATCCGCCGGCCGTCCACGGTGGACCGGTCGGTGCCGGCCAGCTCGTCGCACCAGCGCCCGGCGTCGCGGTCCCGCAGGTTCTCCTGCAGCGTCGGGATCTCCGCGACGTCGACCACCGACCTGAGGTCGATCCGGTCGGGGTGCAGGTGCAGGCCGTGGTAGTGGTTGACGCTGAAGTTGCCCAGCGGGTGCCCGAAGGCCTCGCCCTGCAGGCCGAAGAACCCGGCCAGCAGCAGGGCGCCGATGACGGCGTACCTCACCGCCCGCCCCGCAGCTCGGCGAGCTTGCGGCCCGCCTTCAGCGCGTGCAGCGGGGAGAAGTTCGCGTTCAGCCGCAGCGCCCGCACCAGCGCCTCCTGCGCCTCGGCCACCCGGCCGAGCGCGGCGAGGATCATGCCGCGGTGGTAGGAGAACGTCGCGTTCTGCCAGCCCAGCGCGGCGGCGCGGTCGGCGTGGGCCAGCGCCTCGGCGTCCCGCCCGTTCACGTGCAGCGCCCACGCCATCGCGTCGGCGACGAACACGCTCTGCCGCTTGCCCCACTCCGACTCGGCCCGGCGCAGCGCCCGCACCCCGTCACCGCGGTCGGCCGCCACGAGCGCCGCGGCGAGGTCGTCGGAGGCACCCTGCGACTCCATCAGCCGCTGCTGCTCGGACAGCACGTCGTACTGCCGGGCCGCCTCCTGCGCCCTGCCGTCGGCCGCGAGCAGCTCCGCGTACTCCTGCAGGTACTGCGGCAGGGGAGCGCGGGCCACGAGCCTGCGGTACTCCTCGATCGCGACCGGGACGTCACCGCGTGCCGCCGCGACCTTCGCCTTGCCCTGGGTGAGGGTCATGTCGTCTCCTCTCGCCGCCAGACCCCGTTCGTAGTGCTGAGCGGCTTCGTCGAGCCGGTTGTGGTCGAACGCGAGCTCGCCCAGCCGGTACCGGCAGAAGGCGATCTCCTCGGGCGTCGCGGCCGCGTTCAGCGCGCGGGTCATCGCGGCGCGGGCGCCGTCGACGTCGCCGTGGAGCTCCAGGTGGAAGGAGGCGCGGGCGAACGAGGCCGTGTTCGGCTTGAGGTCGAGCATCCGCTGCACCGCGTCCTGTGCACCCGCGTCGTCGCCGAGCTGCGTCAGCGCGTCGGCCAGCACGCCGTAGCCCTCCGCGGAGGACGGCAGGGCGGCGACCGCCCGCAACCCCCACTCGCGTGCGGCGTGGAAGTCGTGCCGGGCGTTGGCCAGCGTGCCCATGCCGACGGCGGCCAGACCGGTGTCGCCCGCGTTCTTCAGCGCGCCCTCGGCCTTCGCGTAGTACGCCGGGTCGGCCGTGACCCGCGCGAGCTCCACGTAGGAAGCGCCGAGCCGCGCCCACGACGCCGGGTCGTCGGGCACCCGGTGCAGCCGCTGCTGGAGCTGGTGCACCACCCGGTGCAGCTGGTTCTGCTGCGCCACCACGGGAACAGGGGGCTCGCCCCCGGCCCTGCTGCCGGCAGGACCGGAGGCGACCAGGTGGACAAGCGCCGCGGTGACCAGGAGACCCACCGCGACGGCCTGTCGCTGCTGATACCTCACTTCGAGTGCGACCCGTACTCGCGGATGTGGGTCTGGCGCTTGCGCCACAGGAAGAAACCCGCGCCGAACACCAGCGCCGAGCCGACCGCGGTGGTCATCGCCATCGGGTCGAGGTTGCCGATCCGGCCGACCGGGTTCACCGCGACCTCGGCGGTGGTGCCCGAGGTGTTCACGGCCGTGCCGTTGCGGGGCAGCGCCACGTACGGGAACGCCGCCTCGAACGGCTGGTCGTTCTGGTCGACCTTGTCACCGGCGGCCAGCGCCTCGACGAGCTTGCCCGTCACCGCCGCGCCCTCGAACGCCTGCAGGCCGATGTCCACGACGTCGTCGGTGAGGCGGCGGCCGTTCGGGAAGCCCTGTGTGTCACCGGCGAGCAGCCCCAGGCGGTTCGGGTTCGGGTTGGGGTTGATCGACATGTTCAGCCGCAGCATCTCCGCGGGCCGGAACCGGTGCTTGTCGACGTCGGCGTTGTTGATCTGCGAGTTCAGGTCGGCGTTGATCTGCGCGCCGATCTTCGTGCTGATGCCGGTCAGGAAGATCTCGGCCAGGTCGTCGCGCTGGCCCTTCGGCGCCGGGATCTTGTAGATGGCCTCGACCAGCTTCGGCAGCTCCGGGTTCACCACCCGGTCCACCAGCTCCTTCACCCCGGCGTCCTGGTCGGGGCGCAGGCCGTTGAACGCGTCCTTGAGGCCCGCGGGCGCCACGACCTCGTTCACCAGCGGGTTGCCCAGGCGGGAGACCTGCACGAAGTCACCGACCGCCTCCGCCTTGCCCGGCGACAGCTTCATGGTGCGGCGCTGCGTGGTGCTCCAGATGCCGATGTTCGGGTTGCGGTTCGCGTCGTTCTTCAGCGCCAGCGCGTGCTTGGGCAGCTGGATCGCGATCGTGTTGACGTTGTAGCCGCGCAGGGTGTCCTGGCCGACCTCGCTCAGGTTCCCGCCGTAGAGCAGGTCGAACACCCGCAGGTCCAGGAAGAACGGGTCCTCGGCCGGCCCGACGTACACCTTGCCGCCACCGGGCAGCTGCACCGTCGCCTGGTCGCGCAGCTTCTTGAAGTCCGGCATCGACGCGGGGCCGTTCGGCGACGGCGCGACCGGGGCGTTGTCGACGAGCTTGACCTTCTGGCCGTTCTCGTAGATCGCCTCGATGTCGTAGCGCTGGCGGAACAGCAGGTTCTCGTCGTCGAGCGAGTCCACCTGGCCGTTGGTGTAGAGGAACGTGTTGTTCTTGCGGCGGTCGTCGTCGTGGAACTGCCAGCGCAGCACCACGTCGGCCTTGGCGTCGCCGTCGTTGTCGATGTTGAAGTCGTACTGCGCGTCCGTGGCCCACGGGAAGAAGTTCGGGCCCCCGTTGGGCTCCTGGAACGGGAACCAGTTGCCGACCAGGGTGACCGTGTCCCCGTGGTCGGGGCTGACGAACGCGTACAGGTCCGTGTTGTCCACGGCCGGGTCACCGGCGATGAGCGGTGCCTCGCGGTGGGAGGACGCGGTGGCACCGGATCCGCCGAACAGGGCGGCGTTGAGCAGGGTGGCTGCCACCAGCGCGGCCGCGGCCACCTGGCCGCGCCGACCGCTGAGGACGTGCGGTGACGACATCTCTGGTCTGCCTTTCGAGGGGGTCAGGCGCTGTGCATGAGCAGCGGGGGTTCGCCGGGGTGGGCTGAGTGCGCTGAGGTCCACCTCGCCCTGGTGAAGTCGCGGATGCCTTCGACGAGCCGCTCGACGTCGGACTCCGGCCGGACCACCAGGCGCGCGAAGACCCTGCTCATGCCGAGCTCGGTGCCGCACTCGCGGATGAGGACCCGGTGCCGGGACAGCAGCCGCAGGCTCTCCGCCGGCTCCTCGAACGTCTGCGGGGTCGGGAAGTGCGGGTTGCGCGGGATGCGGAAGCCCACCGGCTCACCCGCGCCCGTCCTGGCCGGCTCGAAGCAGGACGGGCTGTGCGCGGTCTGCTGGAAGGGACCCGGGTCCACACCGTGCCGCACGCGATCACCCCGTCCCGGTCGTCGATCTGACACCGGGGCATACGTGCCGCCGTTCACAGCGGTTCACGGACCAGTGTCGGGAAGGTCTCGGCTGGGTCACGCGCGCAACCTCGGCCCCCGCCGCCGACCGGGAGCACCCGCCGGTTTCCGGTCCACAGTGGACGATCGCAACCGCCTGATCCGGTCCCTCGCCCGACCCCGCACGTGCTCGGGCACCCGGCCTCGGGGCGCGCTCGGGCCCGTGACGTTCGACAACCGCCCGGTCGCCGTGGTCGTTTGGGCCGGTGAACCGCGTCTTGCCAGGTCAGCAGGCTTTCTCGGGACCGCCTGACCGGCGCGCGAGGTCGACGTCACCCGCCCTGCGGGTCGAAGGGCACCACCGTTGCGGAAAATTGTCGGTCCAGGCGGATACCCTGCTGGCAGTCCGCACACAATCCAGGGAGCACCACCCGTGACCGCTGAGACCCTGTACGGGGCCGACGACCTGACGCACCTCGAAGGTCTCGAGGCCGTCCGCAAGCGGCCAGGCATGTACATCGGGTCGACCGACAGCCGGGGCATCAACCACCTCTTCAGCGAGATCGTCGACAACTCGACCGACGAGGGCGTGGCCGGCCACGCCACCAAGATCGTCGTCACCCTGCACGCCGACGGCAGCGTCCAGGTCGACGACGACGGCCGCGGCATCCCCACCGACGTGCACGCCAAGTCCGGTCTGTCCGGTGTGGAACTGGTCCTCACCAAGCTGCACGCGGGCGGCAAGTTCGGCGGCTCCGGCTACAAGACCTCCGGCGGCCTGCACGGCGTCGGCGCCTCCGCCGTCAACGCCCTCTCCCACCGCTTCGACGTCACCGTCCGCCGCGGCGGCAAGGTCCACGAGATGTCGTTCACCCACGGCGTCCCCGGCGTCTTCGACGGCCCCGGCCCCAAGGCCGCGTTCACCCGCCAGAACGGCCTGAACGTCGTCGGCAAGATGAAGCGCGGCGAGTCGACCGGCACCTCCATCCGCTACTGGTACGACGCCCGCTACTTCGAGAACGGCGCCTCCCTGGACGTCGAGACCGTGCGCATGAAGCTGCGCAACACGGCGTTCCTCGTGCCCGGCGTCACCTACGTGCTCAAGTCGGCGCTGGAAGACGCGATCTCCGAAGAGGTCTTCCACTACCCCAACGGCCTGACCGACATGGTCGACTTCCTGGCCCCCTCCGGCGACCGCGCCGTCTCCGGCACCCTCGTCATCACCGGCACCGGCACCTACTTCGAGAACGCCGCCGACGAGAACGGCGTCATGCGGTCCAAAGTGGAGCGACAGGCCGAGGTCGAGGTCGCCCTGCGCTGGGGCACCGGCTACGACCGCACCGTCGAGTGCTTCACCAACACCATCCGCAACGTGCACGGCGGCACCCACCGCCGCGGCTTCGACCGCGCCGTGCTGAAGGCGGTCCAGGACGCCATCTCCAAGACCCGCGGCCTGCTGAAGCCCAAGGAGGACCCGCCCACGCTGGACGACGTGCTGGAGGGCATGACCGCCGTCGTCCACGTCCGCATCCCCGAACCCCAGTTCACCTCGCAGACCAAGGACGAGCTGTCCACCGCCGGCATCACCAAGGTGCTGCAGGGCATCGTCGACCAGCAGGTGCGCGCCTGGACCGAGGACCGCAGGACCAAGGTCGAGGCCAAGACCGTGCTCCAGAAGGTCGTCGACGCCTCCCGCGTCCGGCTGACCCAGAAGCAGCAGAAGGACGCGGCCCGGCGCAAGACGGCGCTCGAAGGCGCGGCGATGCCGGCGAAGCTGGTGGACTGCCGGACCACGGGTGTGTCGCGGTCTGAGCTCTTCCTCGTGGAGGGCGACAGCGCCCTCGGGTGTTTCACCGCTGAGACGCAGGTCGCGCTGGCGTCTGGCAAGTCGCTGTCGTTCCTGGAACTGGTCGACGACTGGCAGCGCGGTGTGACGCACTTCGGCTACGCGACGAACAAGGCCGGCCGCGTGGTCGTCGTGCCGCTGGTCGAGCCGCGGCTGACGAAGAGGGATGCCCCGCTGGTCCGCGTCACCCTGGACAACGGCGCGTCGGTCCGCTGCACCCCCGACCACCTGTTCCGCCTGCGCGACGGCTCGTACCGCCGCGCCGACGCGCTGCAGCCCGGCGACTCGCTGATGCCGCTCTACCGGTCGGTGTCGTCGAAGGCCGAGGGCCACAACCTCGACGGCTACGAGCGGGTGTGGATGAACGACCGGCAGGAATGGGTCTACACCCACTACCTGGCCGATGCCCACAACCTGCGCCACGGCCTCGACAGCGCCGCGAACGGCAACGTCCGCCACCACGTGGACGTGGACAAGCGCAACAACGACCCGGCGTTCCGCGCCCGCATCGAGCAGGACTTCCAGGACCGGTACGCCGGGCTGAGCGACGCTGACAGGGCCGCCCACTCCGCCCGGCTGCGGGAAGCGGCGACGCTGGTCAACCACGCGGTCGCCGCTGTCGAGGCGTTGCCGGAGCGCGAGGACGTCTACGACCTGACCGTGGACGGCTACCACAACTTCGCGCTCGAAGCCGGTGTGTTCGTGCACAACAGCGCGCGCATGGCCCGCGTGTCCGAGTACCAGGCGCTCCTCCCGTTGCGCGGCAAGATCCTCAACGTCCAGAAGGCGTCCCTCGCCGACACGCTGCGCAACGCCGAGATCGCCTCCATCGTCCAGGTCCTCGGCGCCGGCACCGGCCGCACGTTCGACATCTCCCAGATGCGCTACGGCCGGGTGATCCTGATGGCCGACGCGGACGTGGACGGCAGCCACATCCGCACGTTGCTGATCACGCTGTTCGCGAAGTACATGCGCCCGGTGATCGAGGACGGCCGCCTCTACGCGGCCATGCCCCCGTTGCACAAGGTCATGACCCGCGGCCGCAACGCCGAGACGCACTTCACCTTCACCCAGCGGCAGATGGAGCAGACCGTCGCGCGGCTGGAGAAGGCCGGCAAGCAGGTAGTGACGCCGGTGCCGCGGTTCAAGGGCCTGGGTGAGATGGACGCGGACGAGCTGTGGGAGACCACGATGAACCCCGCGACCCGCAGTGTCCGCCGCATCACGATGGACGACGTCGAGGCCGCGGAGGTCGCGCTGGAGCTGCTGATGGGCGAGAAGGTCGAGCCGCGCCGCAACTGGCTCGTCGAGTCCGCCGCACGGGTCGACCAGTCGGCCATCGACCTCTAAGCCTTCTCGAGAGAACAGACGGAGTTACGAAGTCATGGCACGCCGTAAGGGACCCACGACCAAGGTCGATCCGGCCGCGTTCGACCGGGCCGGTGCCCGTGTGCTCGACAACTCGCTGAAGACGGAGATCGAGGACTCGTACCTGGAGTACGCGTACTCGGTCATCCACTCGCGGGCTCTGCCGGACGCGCGGGACGGCCTCAAGCCGGTGCACCGCCGCATCCTGTTCTCGATGAACCAGAACGGGCAGCGGCCGAACACCCCGTACGTGAAGTCGTCGCGCGTAGTCGGCGACACCATGGGCCGGTACCACCCGCACGGTGACACGGCGATCTACGACGCGCTGGTCCGTCTCGCTCAGGACTTCAGCCTCAACGAGCCGCTGATCGACGGCCACGGCAACTTCGGCAGCCCCGATGACGGTCCCGCGGCGAGCAGGTACACCGAGTGCCGCATGTCGCCGGTCGCCATGCAGCTGGTCGGCGAGCTCAACGAGGAGACGGTCGACTTCCGTCCGAACTACGACGGTTCGCTGGACGAGCCGAGCGTGCTGCCGGCGGCGTTCCCGAACCTGCTGGTCAACGGCACGTCCGGCATCGCGGTCGGCATGGCGACGAACATGATCCCGCACAACCTGCGCGAGGTGGTGGGTGCGGCGCGGTGGCTCATCACGCACCCGAACGCCGACCTCGACAAGCTCATGGAGTTCGTCCCGGGACCGGACCTGCCCACCGGTGGCATCCTGCTCGGCCTCGACGAGGTGAGGAAGGCCTACGAGACCGGTCGCGGTGTCGTGCGGATGCGCGCGAAGATCGAGATCGGCCCGCTGGAGGGGTCGCGCGGGCGGCAGGCCATCACCGTCACGGAGCTGCCGTACGGCGTGGGTGCGGAGCGGATCGTCGAGAAGATCACCGACGAGGTGAACAAGTCGAAGCGGCTGACCGGCATCGCGGACGTCAAGGACCTGACCGACCGCGAGAACGGCATCCGGCTCGTCATCGAGTGCAAGGTCGGGGTGAACCCGCAGGCGCTGCTCGCGGACCTGTACCGGTTGACGCCGATGGAGCAGTCGTTCGGCATCAACAACCTGGTGCTGGTGGACGGGCAGCCGCGGACGCTCGGGCTCAAGGGGCTGCTGGAGGTCTTCCTGCGGCACCGCTACGACGTCGTCACGCGCAGGACGAAGTTCCGCAGGCGCAAGCGCGAGGAGCGGTTGCACCTGGTCGAGGGGCTGCTCAGGGCGCTGCTCGACATCGACAAGGTCATCAAGCTGATCCGGGGCAGCGAGAACGCCGCCGCCGCGAAGGACGGCCTGATGAAGCAGTTCACGCTCTCGGAGATCCAGGCGTCCTACATCCTCGACACGCCGCTGCGGCGCCTCACCAGATACGACAAGATCGAGCTGGAGGGCGAGCAGGACAAGCTCACCAGGGAGATCGCGGAGCTGACGGCGATCCTGGAGGACGACGGCGTCCTGAAGAAGCTCGTGTCGAGCGAGCTGGCCGCGGTGGCGAAGGAGCTGGGCGGGGACCGCAGGACGAGCCTCATCGACGGTGACCTCAAGGAGGTGCTGGCGGCGTCGAAGCCGGCCGGGCCGCTGGAGGTCGCGGACGACCCGTGCCAGGTGATCCTGAGCGCCACCGGGCTCGTCGCGCGCACGGCGGCGGAGTCGGAGGAGGCGTCGGAGGGCAAGCGGCGGGCCGGGCGGGTCAAGCACGACGCGGTGGCCGCGCTGGTGCACTCCACGGCGCGCGGTCAGGTCGTGCTGGTCACGAACCGGGGGCGGGCGTTCAAGACGGACGTGCTGCCGCTGCCGGTGCTGCCGGAGCAGAGCGGGACGGTGAGCCTGCGCGGCGGCATGGCGGCCAGTGAGCTGGTGCCGCTGGAGAAGGGCGAGAAGGTCGTCGGCATCGCGCCGCTCGACCCGGGGTCCTCGCCGGGCATCGCGCTGGGCACGAAGCTGGGCACGGTCAAGGTGTGCTCGCCGGAGTGGCCGGTGCGGTCGGACGAGTTCGAGGTCATCACGCTCAAGGACGGCGACGAGGTCGTCGGCGCGACCTGGCTGGACGACGGCACGGAGGCGCTGGCGTTCGTCAGCTCCGACTCGTCGTTGCTGCGCTACGACGCGAAGCTGGTGCGGCCGCAGGGCCTCAAGGGCGGCGGCATGGCGGGCATCAACCTCAGCGGTGACGCGCACGTGCTGTTCTTCGGCGCGGTCAAGACGGGTGACGGCCAGCACGGCGAGCCGATGGTGGTCACGTCGAGCGGGCAGAGCGTCAAGGTCACGCCGTTCGCCGAGTACCCGGCGAAGGGGCGCGCGACCGGCGGTGTGCGGTCGCAGCGGTTCCTGAAGGGCGAGACGCACCTGGTGGTGGCGTGGATCGGGTCGCGACCGGCCGGGTCCGACGTGAAGGGCACGCCGGTGGAGCTGCCGGAGATCGACCCGCGCCGCGACGGGTCCGGGCACGCGCACCCCGGTCCGGACGTGGTGGGCCACCTGATCGAGAGGGACTAGGTGTTCCGGCGGTTCGAGGCCGGCGAGGCGGAGGCGTTGGCCGACTTCCTCGCCGGCGAGCCGTGGCCGTTCCACGCGAACGCCACCGTCGACCGCGCGGACGTGCTCGACCGCGTCCGGTCCGGGTACTACGACGAGACGTACTGGATCGAGGTGGCGGGGGAGCGGGCCGGGATCGTGCGGCTGTTCGACCTCGGGGACGAGACGCCGATGTTCGACCTGCGGGTGGGCGCACGGCACCGCGGCCGCGGCCTGGGCAGGGCCGCGGTCCGCTGGCTCACCGACAAGCTCTTCACCGAGCTGGCGCACGTGCAGCGGATCGAGGCCACGACCCGGCAGGACAACCTGGCGATGCGCCGCGTGTTCGCGCAGTGCGGCTACGTCAAGGAGGCGCACTACCGCCGGGCGTGGCCGGACGGTGAGGGCCGCCGGTTCGACTCGGTGGGGTACGCGGTGCTCCGGCACGACTGGCGCACGGGGACGACGACCGTGCCGGACTTCCACGACCTCGACCAGGAGCCGTAGCTCCCGTCCGCGCGGGGCGGGGCCGCGTCATCCGCCGTGCTCGATCCCCGCGCGCCGCACCCTCGCCTCCGCGACGATCCGGTCCGCCTCGTCGAGTGCGACGTCGCGCAGCTCCGCGAGGGCCCGCATCGCCTCGGCGCGGCGGGCGGACATGGCGAGCCGGAAGTCCTCGCGGACCTCCTCGCGCTGGGCCGCGGCCTGTTCTTCGAGGCCGCGGGCGCGCGACTCGGCCTCCCCGACGATCATCAACGCCTGGAGCTGCGCGTCCCTGATGACCTCGCGGCGTTCCTCCTCGGCCAGCGCGACCATGCGCGCGAGCCGTTCGGGCAGGCCCCTGAGGTCGATCGGGGTCAGGCAGATGCGGTGCAGGCCGTCCTGCAGCGCCGTGTTCTCCTCCTGCACCGACATCAACCTGCTGGCCAGCGCGTCGGCGCGGGCCTCGGAGGCGTCGCGGTCGGCGGTGACCAGGCGCAGCTCGGCCTCCAGCTCGGCGACGTAGTCGTCCACCTCGTCCCGGTCGTAGCCGCGCCAGCGCAGCCCGAACCACGTGCGCAGCGGAACCAGGTCCGCCCTGCTCTCGACGGTCACGTGCGGCCTCCCATGCCTCCCGCGAGTCAGTCCTGACAGGGGGTACGTACGCGGTGCGGCATCGGTTCTACCGAGTTCACCGGGCACAATGTGGACGTGACCACCAAACTGTGCCCCTGCGGCACCGGCCAGTCCTATGTGGACTGCTGCGGTGCGCTCCACTCCGGCGTCCGCACGGCGGCGACCGCTGAGCAGCTGATGCGCTCCCGGTACAGCGCTTTCGCACTGTCCGATGAGGACTACCTGCTGCGCACCTGGCACTCGCGGCACCGGCCGTCGGACGCGGGCACCGGCGACAACGACCGCTGGCTGAAGCTCGAGGTGCTGGCGACCGAGAACGGCGGATTGCTCCAGAACGAGGGCGTCGTCGAGTTCCGGGCGCACTACGTGGGCGGTGTCGTGCACGAGCGCAGCCGCTTCATCAGGGAGAACGGCCAGTGGGTGTACCTGGAGGGTGACCAGAAGTGACGACCGTGACGATCGGGAGCCGGTTCAACGGCCCGCCGGGGACGGGCAACGGCGGCTACGTCTCCGGCCGCCTCGCCGCGCACGTCGGCGCCGGTCCGGTGAGCGTGCGGCTGCGCAAGCCGGTGCCGCTGGACCGGGAGATGCGGGTCCGCGACGGTGAGCTGCTCGACGGTGACGTGGTGATCGCCTCGGCCGCACCGGCGGCGCTCGACCTGGTGGTCCCTGCCGTCCCCACGCTGGCGGAGGCCCGCGCGGCGGCGGCGCAGGTGCCGTGGCGCGACCGGCACCCGTTCCCGACCTGTTTCGGCTGCGGCCCCGACCGCGAGGACGGCATCGGCGCGCTGCTCGGGCCGCTCGCGGGCCGGGAGGAGTGGGCCGGGGTCTGGCGCCCGACCGCGGTCCTGCCCCACGAGGGCGGGCACGTGCTGCCCGAGGTCGTGTGGGCGGCGCTGGACTGCCCGTCGGCCCAGCCGGTGGCCCCCGACGGCGGTCCGGCGTTCGTGCTCGGCACGTTCGTGGCGCAGGTGGAGCGGCCGGTCGAGCTGGACGTGGACCACGTGCTGCTCGCGTGGGAGCTCGGCCGCGAGGGGCGCAAGGCGTACTCCGCGTCGGCCATCATCGGCCCGGACGGTGTGTGCGGCCGGGCGACCGCGGTGTGGGTCTCGATCGGATGACACCAAATAACCCGACTGGGTGACGGAGCGCTGACGCGTGTTGATAGCGTGCACGACCGTTGCCCGGTTCCACCGAAAGGGCGAGTGAACGGGATGGCACGGAGGTGATCAGGCGCTTGATGGGCCGACGTGCCGCCGCCCGCGGCGACCAACAGACGCAACAGGTGCAGCCGATGCACGCACAGGCCCAGGAACAGGCCCTGCAACCGGCCGAGCAGCCGACGCCCACCTACGAGGTGCCGGCGTCCTACGAGGCCCCGTCGTCGTACGAGTACGAACCGGAGCCGCCGAAGCCGCCGCAGCCGCAGCGGACGCCGTACGCGGCGAACTTCGTCGGTGCCACGCTCGTCGTCTCCGCACCGGAGGGACCGGGTCAGGGCGCGACCGGGCTGGCGCGCGCACTGCCGGCCGACCGCGGTCGCACCGTGGTCGTCGTCGACTTCCCCAGCGGGGACCAGAGCACGTTCTGGCCGCACGTCGTGACGGCGCTGAACGGGCGCGGGCCGGTCCGGCTCGCCGTCTCGCACGCCGGCACGATGCGCCCCACCGCGCCCGCGCAGTGGCTGGCCGAGCAGCTGCAGACCGAGGTCGTGGCCCCGGACGGCGTGCTGACGACCGTGCCGGGTGCCGCGTTCGTGGTCGGCTCCCAGGGCTACGGCAGCTGGGTGCGGTTCCAGCCGAACGCCTCGCCGATGCCGTTCGGCCGCCGCTTCCCGGTGCCGCAGTGGGAGGCAATGGACCCGAACTCGCCGTGGCCCACCGGCGAGGTCGGCGTCTCCGAACCCATCCCGTCGGGGCTGTGGCTGCGCGCGCAGCAGCCGCCGTTCGACCCGTCCGCCCCGGACGCCCGCCCCATCGTGGCGCTGCCGTGCCGCGACAACGTGCTGACCGTGGTCGTCGGCGGGCCTGGCCAGCCGGCCATCCCGACCGACGAGGTCTGCCGGCTCCTCACCGCGCTGCCCCAGGCCGCCCGGTCGCGGGTGCGGCTCGTGCCCTACGGCGTCGACGCCGAGCTGGGCAAGCTGGTCGCCGACGAACTCGGCGAGCCGATCGCCGCGTTCACCGGCCTGCCGGTCGGCAACCTGCGCGGCGGCGGTCCCGCGGTCATCGCGGTCGACCCGCGCGGGCAGCAGACGTGGCGGCCGTTCGTGACCGAGGTGCAGTGCGTCCCGCACGAGAGCGTGCCGGTCGTGACCGGCTACCGCACGCCGGTGCCGGGCCTGAGCGAGGTCTCGCCGGGCGTGTTCTCGCTCGGCGACGGCGTGGTGCTCGAAGTCGTGCCCTCGGGTCTGTGGGTGCGCGAGCACGACGAGCCGTACAACGCCGCCGAGGTCCGCTCTCAGGCCGTGGACCCGGAATGGGCACGTCTGACCGTGGGCACGCCAGGGCGCACGACGCCCGGTGCGGTCGCGGTGCACGGCGCTGCTCTCGTGGAACGCCTTGAGCCCGAGGTCCGCAAGCTGCTTCGAGTCGTCTTCTGCGACTCGAAGGTGTCACCGCCGCCTCCGCCGCCCCCCTCGGTGCCGCAGCACGCCGCCCCGGCCCACGCCGCGGTGGACGGCGGGTTCGCCGAGCCCGCCGAAGCGCCACCGGTGGCGAAGACCGGGTCGTCCGCCACCATCGCCGCGGCGCTCGGTGCGGCCGCGCACGCGTTGTCGCAGCGCGACTCCGCGGACAACGGCACCGGCTTCTTCGCGGCCGTGACGCCAGCGGATGCGGAGCGGCCCACGTTCGGTGCCGGGGTGACGCCTGCGGGATCGGAGCGACCGGCGTACGCGGAGCCCGACCACCCGGCGCGGCCCAGTTTCGGTGCCGGGGTGACGGCCGACTACGAGCCGCGACCCGCCTACGAACCCGAGGCACCGCGCGCCACGTTCGCCGGCATCCCGGTCGACACCGACCAGCCTGCCCGGTCCGCGTTCGCCGAGCCCGAGTCGCCCCGCCCGGTGTTCGTCGGTGTGCCGGTCGACCAGGAGGCGACGGTCCGGGTCGCGTTCGCCGCGGTGGGCGCTGATCCGGAACAGCCGGCCCGGCCCGCCTTCGGTGCCGCGGCCGTCGAGGGCGGTCCGGCCATGGCGGCCGTGACGTCGCACGCGCTGGCCGACCCCGACGACGCCGCCTACCCGTCGTCCGACCCGGACGCCGCCGCAGTGCGGTTCCGCGTCGACGGGCCGCTGCCCGCCCAGCCGCTGGCCTTGTGGGAGCAGCCCGCGCAGGGCACCGGCGACCGCGAGACCGTGGCACCCGACCACAGCAGCTCGGAGGTCGAACGCGACGCCGTGCGCCGTGCGCTGGGCGAACGGTACGGCGCGCACGCGGCGACCGTGTGCCGGCTGCTGGCGCAACGACCCGACGCCGAGGAGGACCCGGCGGCGTTCGAGGCGATGGTCACCGACCTGACGGCGTTGCTCGCGTGCGTGTCACAGGACGAGGAGATGGTCGTCGAGACGCTGCGCATGGGCCGCCTGGGCCGGTTGCGCCCGTACGTCGCGTGCATCGTCTCGGGGCTGAACCGGCTGCCGGTGCACAACGGCGTGGCGACCGTGTGGGGTGTCACCGGCCCGACCGGGCCGCGGCGCTACCGCAGCGGTGACGTCCTGGTCGAGCACGGCCTGCTGGACGCCGTCGCGAACCCCGTCCAGCGCGTCGAGGGCGCGGTCGAGTACCTGCTGTGGTCGGTCACCGGCCGCAGGGTCGAGGTCGCCGACCGCGTCGCCGTGGCCACCGAGGAACGCGTCGTCTTCCCGCCCAGCACCACGTTCCGGGTGCTCGCGGTCTCCGAGGCCGAGGGCGAGCACCCGATGCAGGTGCTGCTGCAGGAGGTCGCGGGCCCCGCGGCCGACCAGGAGATCGCGAACCTGCGGCCCAGCGTGCTGTCCCGGCTGGAACGCGCGGCCGCGAACCTGCGCGTGCTGCCGTCGGTGCCGGCCGCCGCGGTGCAGGCCTGACCGCCCACCCGGGCATCCGGTACGCCGAACCGGCGGTCGGCCCGCTGCGCCTGCGTCCGCCCGTGGACTGCGACGGCGAGCCGACCGGCGCGTTCGGCGACCGGCACCCGCCTCGCCGAGCAGGCCGGCGGCTACCGCTTGGTCTACGCGCACCCCGGCGCGGACGTGCCCGCCGTGTTCCGCGGCGACATCGCACGGGCGTGGGCCGCGTTCGCGCACACCGGCAACCCCGGCTGGCCGCGCGAGGTCAGTTTTCGGTGGTGAGCCCGAGCGTGCCGTCGAGCTTCGGCACGCAGGCCCCGTCGCGCTCGTCGGCGGCCAGGAACTCGCTCAGGCAGTTCGCGAGCTGCTCGTGCCCGCGGGCGTTGGGGTGGAACGACTCCTGCCACGCGTGCGCCGACCGCCGGTCGTCCTTCAGGCCGTCCCAGTCCAGCGTCAGCCGGGTGAACCACTCCTCCTCCGGTGACGAGCCGCCCGCGCACGCCTCGTGGCCCTCACCGGCCCGTGCCAGGTCGAGGAACCGGGCGTTGACCTTCCCGGCCGCCACGCGCAACCCGTTCGACAGCTCCGGCACGCCCTCCTCGACGACCCACTCCAGGTCACCGGTGCGCAGCGGGCAGCCGGACAGGTTCTGCAGCGACTTCGGCACGTTCGGCGCGACCGGCGCCGCGTAGGACTGCACGACGAGCTGGTAGGACGAGTCGAGGTAGCCCGAGTCGCGCATGGTCTGGCGGATCGCGTTCAGCGTGTTCTCGACCTTCGGCACCATCTTCGCGACCCGCTTGGTCCACTCCGGCGCCACCTTCGCCGTGCAGTCGCTGCGCGCACCCCACGCCTGCACGCACGTGTTGAGGATGTCCGCGAACTTGGGGTCGTCGTTGGCCCCGACGGCCACCACGAGCACGACGACCCGATGGGAGCCGGCGATCCTGCGCAGCTCCGGCAGCTGCTGGGTGCGCAGCCGGTCCGAGTTCGCGCCCGAACAGGCCAGGTTGAACCGCTCGTCGGCCTCGAACCGCGCCTTCATGATCGACGCCTCGCTGGAGCGGTGGCACCAGTTGCCGCCCTCCTCGCCGTTCGTGCCCGGCTCGTAGGAGCCGGCGCCCTCACCGGACAGGGTGCTGTCGCCGAGCGCCACCACCGCCGTCCTGGACTCGCGGTCGGGGTCGGACGGCGGCGGGAACGGGTGGTCGCTCACGACCAGCACGATCGCCAGCACGACGATCGCTATCAGCGGAAGAACTCTGCGCATCGCACACCAGCCTACCGACCCCCTCCCCGCCCGCCCGCTTGCCGCACGCGGGGACCTCCCGTGCGCCAGGAGAGTACGAAAGCTCCCCGCGTGCACTCCGCTGGCTTGCTTGCTGCGCGTGGGGGCCTTTCGTGCGCCAGGAGAGTACGGAAGCTCCCCGCGTGCACCTGAGCGGTGGCCGAATGAGAGGGCGGAATGGCGTTGCCGCCACCGCGGGTGATGAGGAAAGTGGAGTTGTGGGGAACTTGAGGGAAGTAGTCGTGGTCGGTTACGACCGCACGGCGCTGCTGGACCTGGCGGGGCCGGTAGAGGTGTTCCAGGCGGCGAACCACGGGGGTCAGCGCTACCGCGTCACCGTGGCCACGCTCGGGGGAGAACCGTTCACCGCCACCGCGGGGGTGCGGATCGGGGCAGGTGCGGACCTGCGCACGCTCGACCGGCCCATCGACACGCTGCTCGTCGTGGGCGGCTGGGGGTACGACGAGGCCGCGACCGACCCGGTGCTCACGACGCACCTGCGGCGGCTCGCGCTGAAGTCGCGGCGGATCGCGGGCGTCTGCACCGGTGCGGTGGTCCTGGCGGGGGCCGGGCTGCTGCACGGGAAGAAGGCGACGACGCACTGGGCGTTCACGGGCGAGCTCGCGGCGCGCGGGGTCGACGTGGAACCGGACGCGATCTTCGTGTGCGACGGTCAGGTGTCCACTTCGGCCGGTGTGACGGCGGGCATCGACCTGTCGCTCGCGATGGTCGAGCAGGACCACGGCCCGGCGCTGGCCCGCCGGATCGCGCAGTACCTGGTGGTCTTCCTGCAGCGCAGCGGTGGCCAGTCGCAGTTCAGCGTGCACACCCGCACGCCACCGGTGTCCGACGACGCGCTGAGGGCGTTGCTGGACGCGATCCACGCCGACCCGACGCGTGAGTGGACCGTGCCCGTCATGGCGCGCAGGGCGATGATGAGCGTCCGCCACTTCGCCCGCGTCTTCTCGCGCAGCGTCGGCATCTCACCCGCGCAGTACGTCGAACGGGCCCGCGTCGAGGCCGCGGCCGACCGCCTGGCCAGCACCGGTGACGGGCTGGACCTGGTGGCGCGGCAGAGCGGTTTCGGCTCGGCCGAGACGTTGCGCCGGGCCTTCCTGCGCGTGCTCGGCGTGTCGCCGGGCAGCTACCGCGCCCGCTTCCGGACGACGGGGGTCGCCTGATGGACGTCGCGTACGTGCTCTACCCGAACCTGACCGCGCTCGACCTGGTCGGGCCGTTCGAGGTGCTCGGCTGCGTGCCGGTGGTGACACCGCGCTTCGTCGCGCGGACGCTCGACCCGGTGCGCTCCGACAACGGCCTGACCATGGTGCCCACCGACACGTTCGACACGCTCAAGTCGGCGGACGTGGTCGTGGTGCCGGGGTCGGGCCGCTGGAGGGAGGTGCTGCGCGAGTCCGCCGAGCTGGTGGCGTGGCTGCGGGAGGTGCACTCGACGACGAAGTGGACGACGTCGGTGTGCACGGGCTCGACGCTGCTCGCGGAGGCCGGGGTGGTCACGAGGGCCACCACGCACTGGGCCGCCCGCGACGACCTGACCGCGCGCGGGGTGCAGGCGTGCACCGACCGGGTCGTGTTCGACGGCAAGGTCGTGACCGGTGCGGGCGTGTCGGCCGGCATCGACATGGCGTTGCAGCTGGTGGAACGCGAGTTCGGCACGGCGGTCGCGCAGACCGTGCAGGTCGGCATCGAGTACGACCCGCAGCCGCCGCACGCCTACGCGCAGATCCCGGCGGAGATCGAGCAGAACCTCAGGGCGCTGTTCGCCGCGAGCCCGAGCTGATCCGGCCGCCGGCCAGCTCCAACACCCGGTCGGCGGCGGCGTGCACGGCGTCGTGGTGCGTGGCGATCAGCACCGCGGCGCCGTCGTCGGCGACCCGGCGCAGCAGCCCGATCGTGGCGTCGGCGCTGATGGCGTCCAGGTGCGCGGTCGGTTCGTCCGCCAGCAACGCCGACGGCTTCGCGACCACCGCACGCGCCAGCGCCGCCCGTTGCTGCTGCCCGAACGACACCTGCGCCGGGTACCGCCGGGCCAGGTCCGCGATCCCCAGCTCGGCGAGCACGTCCGCCACCGGGTCGACCGGCAGCCCGCGCAACCGCAGCGGCAGCGCGACGTTCTCCTCCAGCGTCAGCTCGGTCGCGAGTCCCAGCGACTGCGGCAGCACCGCGCACGCCGACCACGCCACCGGCCCCGGCCTGACGGTGCCGGAGTCGGGGAAGTCGAAGCCGCACAGGACGGACAGCAGCGCCGTCTTGCCCGACCCCGACGGCCCGCTCAGCGTCACCAACTCGCCCGGTGCCACGGACAGGTCGACCCCGCCCAGCACCTCGACGCCGCCGAACGACCGCCGCACCCCCGTCGCGCTGATCACGACGCCACCAGCGGCACGCAGAGGTCGGCCAGCTCGACCAGCCGCGGGTCGTGCGAGGCCACCAGTGCGGGCGCCGGCAACGACGTCAGCATCTCCAGCACCAGGTCCGCCGACCGCGCGTCGAGCTGTGAGGTCGGCTCGTCCGCCACCACGACCGAGGCACCGCGCGCCAGCGCGCAGCCGAACGCGAGCCGTTGCTGCTGCCCGCCCGACAACGCCCCGATCCGCCACGTCCCCGACCCGCCCAGCCCGAGCCGGTCCAGCAGCGACAGGTCCGTCGCGCCCGCCGCCCGCAGGTTGTCGCCGACCGTCAGGTGCCCGATGAGGTTGTCCGCCGGGTTCTGGAACACGACCGCGATCTCCTTGCGCCGCAAGGACCGCAGCTCGCGCCACGACAGCTGCGAGGTCGGCCGGTCGTGCACGAAGACCTCGCCGGCGGACGGCCGTTCGACCAGCGACAGCACCCGCAGCAACGTCGACTTGCCCGACCCGGACGGCCCCGACAGCACGGTCAGGCCGGGCGCGGTGCGCAGCGACATGTCCGCCACCGCCCGCACCCCGCCGTAGGACACCCCGACGCCACAAGCGCGAATCACCTGAGCAGCTCTCCCATCCGCGCGGTGCGCACGCCGCGCAACGCGAGCCACGCCGCCGCCGCGACCACCGCCGCACCGCACACCACCATCAAGCCCAGCAACGGCACCAGGTCCGGCAGCACCGGTGCCGGGTTCAGCCACGGCGCCGGGTCCAGCCGCGGCACCGCGGCCCCCGCGCTCACGAACGACGCCACCGCACCGACCGCCACCGCCGCCACCGCGATGGCGCCCACCTCCAGCAGGTGGCTCGACCACAGCAGCGCGGGCTTCATCCCCATCCGCGTCGACAGCGCGCCCGACACGGCGTTCTGCCGCCGCCGCACCTCGATCGCCAGCAGCAGCGCCACCGCCGCCACCACCGCGAGCACCACGCCGATCGCCGCCACGAACCCGAACGTCCACTGCACGGTCAGGAACGGCAGCCCGTCGAGCACCTTCGCGCGGTCGGCGACGTTCGTGTAGTGGATGCCCGCCTTCTGCAGCTCCGCGGTCAGCGCGCTCACCGGCAGCGACGACCACAGGTGCCACGACCCGACCTGTTCGGGCGCGGGCACCGCGGACCGCGTGATGACGTACCCGCGGGTGCCGAGCTTCGGGAACGACGGCAGCGACTCGGACGGCTTCAGCAGCGGCAGGCCGGGGACCTGCATCTCCTGGTTCGCCGCGCGCCCGATCCGCACCGCGGAGGCGACCGCGCCGGTCTTGCGCAGGCCCGCCAGCACCGCCCGCACCCGGTCCGGGTCGCCGACGATGGCCGCGTCGGTGAACGTCGCCGGGTCCACGACGAGCGCGCCGGAGCTCACGCCGACGAGCGTTGTGGTGCCGCGCAACGACTCCGGCAGCGCCACCTTGCCGGTGGCGAGGTCCTGCGACACCTGCGCCGTGCTGTTGGCGCCCACGTGCACGGCGGACTTCGAGTCCAGCGCCGACCGCTGGGCACCGGCGACCGAGCTGCCGACCGCGATCGTGCCGACCGCCAGCACCCCCACGAGCACCACGCCGGTGACCGGTCCGGCGGCCGCGGCGAGCCGGCGCACCGCCAGCTGCGCGGCCGGCACCCGCCAGAACTGCACGCGGTGCGACCAGGTCAGCGTCCAGCGCAGCACCCGCGTGGCGAGCAACGCCGCCGCGAGCACCACCAGCAGCGGGAACGTCAGCGCCGCCGCGTCGATGCGCGGCAGCTCACCGGCCCCGGGCCGGGTGCCCAGCCCGTTCTCCGCGAGCCGCAGCCACGCGAGCACCGCGAGCCCGCCGACCGCGAGCTCCCACGGCAGCACGGCGAGCCGCCACCGCCGGGGCCGTCCCTGGAACGTCCGGTGCGTCCTCCAGCAGGCGGTCAGCACGGTCACCGCGAGGCTCAGCACCACCACGGCCAGCACCGCACCGAGCGCGGTCCACAGCGTTCCCGGCGCCGGCGCCGTGCCCGGCCCGTAGAGGGGCAGCAGCACCCGCGCGGCCACCAGTCCCAGCACACCGCCGAGCACCAGCGGCAGCCCCAGCTCCAGCACCCCGCGCAGGCCCAGCGCGAGCGGGCCCGCACCGCGCACCCACAGCAGCCGCAGCTCGGAGTGCCTGCGCTGGGCCCACTGCACGGTCACCGTGCCGACACCGGCGAGCCCGACGAGCACGCTCACGACCACCAGCGGCAGCAACGCCGACCCGACGTTGTCCCGCGCGGTGGCCGACGCGGTGATCGCGGCGCTGACGAGGTCGGTCCTGGTCAGCGGGAGGCCGAGCTTCGCCAGCAGCGCGTTCCCGTTGTCGCGCAGCGCTTCCGCCTCGGCGATGGTGGTCACCGGCTCGGCCGGGAACCGGATCGACACCGTGGCGCTGGAGAAGTCCGCCGGCAGCAGTGCGAGGTCGGCGGCCTGGTGCACCCAGATCACCGACGTGCTGGCGCCCTCACCGGCCAGCGGGTTCGGCACGACGGTCTTCGCCTCGGAACACCACCAGTCCGCCACCGGGTGCGCGAGGTCCGCGTAGATCGCGCTGACCACGAGCGTCGACCCGACGAGCCGGTCGCCGATCTTCACCTTCGCGGCGGACGCGACCGTCTGCGGCACCCACAACCCGGTGCCGCCGCCCTGCAGCACCCGCAGGTGCTCGGTGGCACCCGGCCGGTACCCGAACCGCGCGTAGGTCGCGAGCCCGGTGAAGTCCGGCCGCGCGATGTTGGTGTAGACGGCACCCAGGCCGCCGTTGGTCGTGGCCGTGCGGACGGCCTGCGCCAGCGGAATACCGTCGCCGTCGAGGGAGGGGTGCATCGACTGTGGACAGACGCGGCCCTGCTGGTAGGCGAGCGCCGCGCTGCCGGCCGCCGAGGAGTGCAGGACCGCCGCGGCCACCACGAAGCCGAGCAGCAACGTCGTCACGATGCTCACGACGAGCGTGAGCGGGCTCGACAGCGCTGCCCGGGGGGCGGCTCTCCACGGCAACTGCACCAGCGCACGCTAACCGGCGAGCTGCGTTTTCGGGAGCCCTTGGCCGTTCTCGTCGCCGGACCTACACCCAGCTCCACCGGATGCCGACCCAGTTCACCGACACGTTCGACTCGAAGTGGTGCACCGAGTGCGTGTGGTCGAGCGACAGGTCGATCGTGCGGTGCGGCTCGGTCTCCTCCCAGTCCTGCAGGTAGACGTGCGGGTCGACGGGCAGCGCGGCCGGGTCGAAGTGGACCTCGATCAGGCTCTGCGCGAGGAAGCACCGCACGCCGTGCGCGTACTCGACGCTGTCCACGCGCGTCGGGTCGTGGATCGAGTACTCGAACACCCACGTCTCGCCCAGCCGCAGCGGCCGGTCGAACAGCAGCTCCTCCACGGTCGTCCGGTCCTCCAGCACGGTCTGGCCGAGCCGGCAGTTGCGCAGCGGTTCGTGCGCCACGCGGACCAAGTCGTCGCCGTAGTAGTGCGCGTTGTAGCGGTCCACGCCGTCGGTGTGCGCGCGGACGACCATCTTCACCAGGGCGCGGGAAGCGTGCCGGTCGGCGTCGACGAACACCCGGTCGTGCCGGGCGACGACCTCCAGGTCGTTGGCGTCGAAGCCGGGCATCATGCCGGGCACGACGTCCGGCCAGCCGCTCGGACCGGTCTGCTCCAGCAGGTCCAGCAGCGAGCGGTGCGGGACGTCGAGCAGCTCCTCCAGCACCGCGACCGCGCGCAGCGACTTCGGCGAGACCGGCCGGACCCGGCCCTGCTGCCAGTCGCTCAGCGTCGACAGCGCGACCGGGACGTCCTGCTGGGCCAGTCGCGAGCGCAGCCGCTCCAGGGTGAGCCCACGCCGGCGGATCGCGGCTCTCAGCGCCGCGTGGAACGGCCCGATGCGCAGCAGTGCCTCGAGACTGGGCGTGGTGCTCACCCCCGTGAGCCTAACGACTCCGCGGAGCCCACCGGTTACAGCGAGAAGCCCTCCGGGAACGGGTCTGCCGGGTCGAGCAGGTACTGGCCCATCCCGGTGATCCACGCCCGGCCGGCCACCGTCGGCAGCACGGCGGTGCGGTCGCCGAGCGCGACCTCCTCCAGCAGCGTCCCGATGAAGCGGGTGCCGATGAACGACTCGTTCACGAACTCCGCGCCCAGCGCGAGCTCGCCGCGGGCGTGCAGCTGCGCCATCCGGGCGCAGGTGCCGGTGCCGCAGGGGGAGCGGTCGAACCAGCCGGGGTGGATGGCCATCGCGTTGCGCGAGTGGGCGCCGTCGTGACCGGGCGCGGTGAACTGGACGTGCTTGCAGCCGCCGATCGCCGGGTCGGTCGGGTGGACCGGCCGGTTGGTGCGGTTGATCTCGTCCATGATGGACAGTCCGGCGGCGAGGATGCGGTCCTTCTCCGCGCGGTCGAACGGGATGCCGAGGTCCGCGAGCGGCAGGATGGCGTAGAAGTTGCCGCCGTAGGCCATGTCGTAGCGGACCTCGCCGAGACCCGGCACGGTGACCGCCGCGTCGAGCTCGTGGGCGTAGGCCGGGACGTTGCGGATCGTCACGAGCCTCGTGCGGGTGTCGTAGTCGGCGAGCACCAGACCGGCCGGGGTGTCCAGCCGGACCGTCGTCACCGGCTCGGTCACCGCGACCATGCCCGTCTCGACCAGGACCGTGGCCACGCCGATGGTGCCGTGACCGCACATCGGCAGGCAGCCGGACACCTCGATGTAGAGCACGCCCCAGTCGGCGTCCTGACGGGTGGGCGGCTGGAGGATCGCACCGCTCATCGCCGCGTGGCCGCGCGGTTCGTTGACGAGCAGCTTGCGGACGTGGTCGTGGTCGGAGATGAAGTTGAGCCGCTTGTCGGCCATCGTCTCGCCGGGGATGACGCCGACGCCGCCGGTGATGACGCGCGTGGGCATGCCCTCGGTGTGCGAGTCGACCGCGCTGAAGTACCGGGCGAACCTCATGAGGTGGCCAGCTCCATGTCGGCCTCGATCCGGGTGCGCTGCGCGTCGGACAGCGGGCCGCGCGGGGGACGGCACGGTCCGCCGAAGCGGCCGACGAGGTCCATGCAGTACTTGATGGCCTGCACGAACTCGGTGCGCGAGTCCCAGCGGAAGGCGGGCACCAGGCGTTCGTACAGCGACCGGGCCTCGTCGAGCTTGCCGGCCCGCGCGAGGTCGAACAGCTCGGCCGACTCGGCCGGGAACACGTTGGGGTAGCCCGCGAACCAGCCGGTGGCGCCCATCAGCAGGCTCTCCAGCACCACGTCGTCGGCACCGGCCACGACGGTCAGGTGCGGTGCGGCGGCCCGGATCTCCAGCACCCTGCGCACGTCGCCGGAGAACTCCTTCACGGCCACGACGTGCTCGATCTGCCCGAGCTCCGCGATCAGGTCCGGCGTGAGGTCGACCTTGGTGTCGATCGGGTTGTTGTAGACCATGATCGGCAGACCGGCCTTGGCGACCTCGCGGAAGTGGTGCACGACCTCGCCGCGGTTGGCCCGGTACATCGTGGGCGGCAGGCAGAGCACGCCGTCCGCACCGTCCTCGGCGGCCAGTTCGGCCCAGTGGCGGGCCTGGTGCGCGCCGACGCCGTGCACGCCGACGACCGCGATGCCCTTGCCCTTGACCGCGGCGATGGCGGTCTGCGCGACCTGCCGGCGTTCGGCGTCGGTCAGCGACGAGTACTCGCCGAGCGAGCCGTTCGGGCCGACGCCGCGGCAGCCGGACTCGACCACCCAGCGGCAGTGCTCGGCGAACCGGTCCAGGTCGGGCCGCAGCCCGGCGGGAGCACTGGCGTCCTCCTTGTACGGCAACGCGGTGGCGACGATGACGCCGTCGAGGCGTTCGGTCATGAGTCCTCCTCGGGGAGCGCGGCGAGTTCGCCGAGCGGGATCGGGACCGCGATCACGCGGCGCTGGTCGTCGAACGGGATGCCGGTGAGTTCGGCGGCGTTGCGGGCGCAGATGCGGCCCTGGCAGCGGCCCAGCGCGACCCGGCTGGTCAGCTTGAGCTCGCGCATGGTCGTGGCGGCGGCGGTGTCGAGCGCCGCGCGGGTCACCTTCTCGCAGCGGCAGACCGTGGTTTCCGGTGTGAGCCAGGTCCGCCAGCCGGGCCGGACGGCGTGCACCCGCGCCAGTGCCGCGGCGAACAGGCGGCCGTCGCGCACGGCCTTGAGCGCGGACGCCGGTGGTTGCCGCCCGGCGGCCGCGGCCCCGGCGACGACGCCCTCGGCCTCGGACAGGTCGGCGCCGCCGATGCCGGTGACCTCACCCGCCGCGTACACGCCGGGCACCGAGGTCCGCTGGTGGTCGTCCACGTCGTAGAACCCGCCGGTCCTGGCGGCGTGCGGGACGAGGTCGGCGCGCGGCAGGAAGCCGTAGCCGACGCACACGAGGTCTGCCCGCACGGTGCGGTGGCCGACCGGGCGCCAGGCGCTGTCGAGCTTCGCGACGGTGACGCGGTCGCCGTGCTTGGCGACGACGGCGGTGCGGGTCTCCAGGCGCGGCAACACCTTCCGGTACCGCGCGAGCTCGGCGATCTTGTGCCGGTTCGCGGCGACCGCCCTGGCCTCCTTCGCCCACGCCAGCGGCGAGTTCGCCTCGTAGACGCCGACGAGGGTGGCGCCGAGGTCCTGCAACGCGGTCGCGACCGGCAGCAGGAACGGGCCGGTGCCCGCGACCACCACGCGTTCGGCGAGCGTGACGCCCTGCTTGGCCAGCGCCTGGGCGGCACCCGCGGTGATCACGCCGGGCCCGTCCCAGCCGGGGAAGGGCAGCGGGCGGTCGTAGGCGCCGGTGGCGACGACCAGCGCGTCGAACGGGAGCTGCCGCGGGCCGCGCAGGTGCAGGACGCCGTCCTCGACGAGCCACGCCTCGGTGTCGCGGAGGTGGGTGACGCCGGGGTGCGCGAACGTGGTCCTGCCGCGCAGGAACTGGCCGCCCGCCTCGGGTTCGGAGTCGACCATGACGACGTCCGCGCCCGCGTCGGCGGCGGTCCTGGCGGCGGCCATGCCGGCCGGTCCGGCACCCACCACCACGACCCTCACGACGTGGTCCTGATGGTGTCGCCGTCCGCGAGCCGGTGCCGGCAGGCGCGGACCTCCGGGGTCCCGTTGATCTCGGCGACGCAGCCGAAGCAGACGCCGATGCCGCAGAAGAACCGGCCGGGCAGCAGCTCCGCGACGTGGTCGGCCTCGCGGGGGAGGCCGTTGAACGTGACCTTCACACCAGCACCTCCGGCCGGTCGACGCGGAACGGGTGGGGATCGACGTGCGGCGCGGCACCGGTGAGCAGCTCGGCGAGCAGCCGCCCGGTTGCCGGTGCGAGCCCGACACCGGCGCCCTCGTGCCCCGTGGCGTGCCACAGGCCCGGTGTGCGCGGGTCCTCGCCGATGATCGGCAGGTGGTCCGGCGCGTACGGGCGGAAGCCGCCGTACGCGCGCATGACCGGCACTCCGGCGAGCATGGGGAACATCGCGATCGCTCTCTGCGCCAACGCCTTCAGGACCTTCGACTCGATCGTGTCGTCGAACCCCTTGCGCTGCCGGCTCGACCCGATCAGGACCGTGCCGGCCTGCGTCGACTCGACCACGCCGGAGGTCTGCAGGTCGGCCTCGCCGCTCGCGACCGCGCCGACGTAGTCCGCGTCGTAGACCTTGTGCCGGATCGTGCCGGGGATCGGTGTGGTGACGAGGACGACGCCGCGCCGGGGCAGGACGTTCACGCCGAACCGGCGCGCCCACGGCCCGGTCGCGTTGACGACGGCACCGCAGTGCAGGACGCCCCGGTCGGTGGTGACGGACCTGCCGTCCACCGCGGACGTCTCCGCCTGGAGGACCCGGATGCCGCGCAGCAGGATCCTCGTCGCCTTGACCGGGTTGAGCTGGGCGTCCTGGAGGTAGTGGACCGCGGCGGTGACACCGGGGTTGAGGTGCGGTTCGCACGAGAGGGCTTCCTGCGCGGTGAGCTCGCACGCGTCGATGCCCGCGGCGCGCTGCCCGGCGGCGAAGGCCCTGAGCGGTTCGACGGCCTGCTCGGTCGTGGCGACGACGAGCCCGCCCTTCTCCTCCCACTCCGCGTCCTGCGCCAGCTCCGGCCACAGCTCCCGGCTGGCTCGGGCGAGCTCCAGCTCCGGTCCCGGTCCCTTGTCGCTGACCAGCACGTTCCCCTCGCCGGCCGCGCTGGTGCCCGCCGCCGGCCCGTGGCGGTCGACAACCAGGACGTCGAGCCCGCGCGCCGTCAGCGCCTGCGCGCACGCGGCCCCGACGATCCCCGCTCCCACCACCACGACGTCCGGGTGCATCACTCCACCTCCGTTCAATAGAATGAACGTTAGTGCTTCGGGTACTCCAGCACCAGTACCGAGCTGACCTCACCGCCGACGGTCTCGTACAGGTGCGGCACCGAGCCGGGGAAGCACACGTAGTCGCCGGGCCCGAGCTCGAACGGCGAGTCCGTCGGCCCCACCCGCAGCGTCCCGCCGGTGACCAGCACGTGCTCCTTGCCGGGATGACCTTCGCTGGTCTGCGTGGCGCCCGGCCGCACACGCTGGTCGTAGATCTCGATGACGGTGTCCGCGACGTCCATCCGGCGCATCAGCCGCAGGTCGACCGCGTTGCTGCTGAGCTGCTCCACGTCCCTGGCCCGCACCAGGATGACCTCCGGCGCCGTCCGCTCCGACAGCAGCTCCGACACCGGCACGTTCAAAGCGTTCGACAAACTGAACACTGTCTCGATGGTCGGGTTCCCCGACCCGCTCTCCAGTTGCGACAGCGTGCCCTTCGCGATCGACGACCGCCGCGCGAGCTCCGACAACGACAACCCGCGCTGCTCGCGAAACGCCCTGATGTTGGCGCCGAGCACCCGACCCGCACTCATACCGCGAGATCGTTGCATAGGCTGACCGCATGACTGCCTACACGGAGGCGGAGGGCCAGACGCTCCGCACCGCCGTCTTCGGTGCCATGGTCCTGGTCTCCACCGCGGACCCCGGCGCCGTGGACGAGGAGAGCCACGCCGGCATCCGCGCCATGACCCTGCTCTCCGACAACCTGCGCGAAGTGATCGCCGGGGCCCCACCGTCCCTGCCTCGCGGCTCGTCGGCCGACGTGGAGGAGGGCGTCCTGACCGCGCTGCGCTCCGCCGTGGACATCATCGCCGCGCACGAGCCGCGTGACGTGCCGATCTTCCGCGCGGCGGTGGCGGAGATGTGCCGGTCGGTGGCCGGGGCCGACGGGGCGGTGGCGGTGGCCGAGAAGGCGGTGGTGGAACGGGTGGTGGCGGCGCTGGGCTCCTAACCGGCCTGCTCGCTCTCCCGCACGAGCCCGCGCAACGCCTCCGTCACGTCGTCCGGCAGCCAGCTGACTGCGAGCAGTTCGTTCCACATCGGCGGCATCGGGCCGAGTGCGCCGCGTGCGGTCTCGACCGCCGCGTCGCGGTTCCCGCAGAACGCCAGTGCTTCCGCATGGTGCAGCCGCACCGTCTGGTCACGTCTTCTTGCGGCCAGGTACTTCAGGTAGCCGCACAGGTCGCGGAAGCCGGCCAGGGCCTTGGCCCGCGCCTCGACGTGCTCCGCCAGCAGCACGTCGAGGCGCGCCTCGTTCAGGAGCGAGCCCGTGTCGTCCGCGGTGATCCTCTCCGCCGCCCGGTAGGCGTCGCGCGCCTCCGTCAACGCCGCCCGGTCGTGCCGGACCCTGGCTCGTTGCCAGCAGACGTCACCGAGCGCTCGGCGGGACTCGGCGTCCGACTCGTCGAGCGCGGTGGCGGCGTGCAACGAGGCGACGGCTCCGTCCAGATCACCCGCCGCCGCGAGCGCGAGGCCCAGCTCACGGGTCCAGAGAGCGGAGCTCGGCCGGCGCTGCACGGCGGTGGTGAGGGAACCGACGGCGCGGCGGGGATCTCCTGCCGCGCGATAGGCCCTGCCGAGCTCGCCGTGAGCGTCCGCGTCGGCGGGGTTGATCTCGACAGCACGCCGGAGCAGGTCGATCCGGTCGTGGCCGGAGGCGAGCAGGGCGGCGCTGCGCAGCTCGCCGGTGCGTTCCCGCCGCAGCTTGCTCACCTCGGCGGTGAGCTGGTCGTACTCCGCTCTGGACACGGTGATCTGGTCGGCTCCGTGCCGCACCATGCTGTCGACGTGGCCCAGGTCCAGACCGTTGACGATCATGTTGGTGATGGTGGTCCGCGCACGCTCCAGCTCGGCCGGGTCGCTGCTGTAGAGCACCGCGCGCGTAGCCGCCACGTTGAACATCACGTCCCGCTCGGGGTTCTGGCACACCGGGATGGTCACGTTGTCCCGCAGCGCCCACCGCGCCCCGAGCTCGAGGTACACGTTGGGGTTCGCGTCGGTCAGGTCGGCGATGTAGATCGTCGCGCTGACCGCCTCGGCGAACATCGTGTGGTGGATCGGTCCCGCGGCCTGCCGGTCCCGTTCCACCAGCACGTCGACCTCGCACCCGAGCCGCTCGCCGACGGCGGCACCGACCGGGCGGTACAGGTGCGCCTTGATCGCGTCGAGATCGGTCCACTTCCCCGGACCGTCGAGGATCCGGCCGGGAGAGGCGACGAAGGTCCTCAGCCGTTCCGTCACGTCGTGCTCGGCCGGGACGCCAGCCACGCGCTGTGCTCCTTGCTGATCGCCCCCTCGGCCTCCGCCACCGCGGCGGGCCAGTCGGCCTCCTCCACGTCGGCGAGCCGTTCGTAGATCAGCGCCAGGTCGCTCGCGGCCGCGGAGTAGCCGAGGGACAGGTTCTCGTGCTGCTTGAGCCCCAGCCACGCCGCGCCGCCGGCGACCGCCGCCGCCATGACGCCGGACATGTCGACGTCCCAGGCGCCCATGACGCGGGCGCCGGCGAACAGGATCGCGACGAACTCACCGGCGATCAGCAGCATGCGCCACAGGTTCGCGCGGAACTCGTTGGTCGCGGCGCGGGCTTGGTACCACTCCAGCTGGTCCTTCACCCGGCCCTCGCGGTAGGCGGTGCGGCGGTCGGCGAAGGGCTTGCGGCGCAGTTCCTCGCGGCGCTCGGCGCCGGAGGGGTTCGTGCTGGCCAGGCGGAGCTTCTTGCCGTGTTCGGCCACGACCTCGGCGATCCTGAGCTGCAGCAGCTGCTTGGCGCCGGCTCCGGTGAACGGGTCGGCGCCCATGGCGTAGCGCCACACCAGCGACTTGATCTGCTCGGCGACGGCGCGGCCGGCGTTCCACTTCTGCTCGGGGTGCTGCGCCCACAGCAGGATCTCCGTGAACAGCGCGACGAAGAAACCGGCCAGGGCGACGAACGCCCACAGGTCGTAGGTGCCGCCGATCTTCCACTTGAACGCGCCGCCGATCGCGGCGACCACGGCGCTCACCAGCCGCACGCGGCTGAGCAGCAACGTCTTCCGCTGCCCTTGGCGGGACGCCTCGTCCGCGTCGTGGAAAAAGCCGGGCAAGTCCGCGTCGGTCATGTGCTCCCTCTCCGCCAACGCTGATCGTCTGCCTCCGAACGTTGTGGTATCACGTCCCGCTCCAGCGTGGAGGAGGTACCGCGGACGAGCCGGGGTGTTCACCCGGACAGCCGAGAGGCGGCTGCTGCTTTCGCGGCGCGAGACGCCACGCCCGCCTTCCTGAGCGGAGGAGGTCCCGTTCTCAGCTACCGCCGCGCATCATGGGGTCATGCTGGAAGCACTGCGGCGGCAGCTGAGCAACGGCCTGTTCGAGAAGGTCGTGGGCCCGGACCGCGAAGACCAGGTCCGCACCATCCACGAGGCACCCGGCCCCCGCATGTTCGCCGACGATCGCCCGATCCGGCAGGTGCACGCCGACCACGCCATGTTCATCGGCGGGTTGCGGGCACTGCTGCTGCAGTCGCTGCACCCGCTGGCGATGGCGGCGGTGGCCGAGCACTCCGACTACCGCACGGACCCGTGGGGGCGTCTTCAGCGCACGAGCCTCTTCGTCGGCGTGACCACGTACGGCACGAAGGAGGACGCGCACAAGGCGATCGACAAGCTGGCGCGCATCCACACGCACATCCACGGCACGGCGTCCGACGGACGCCACTACCGCGCCGATGACCCGCACCTGCTGGAGTGGGTGCACGTGGCCGAGGTGGACAGCTTCCTGCGCTGCCACCAGCGCTACGGCGAGCAGCCGCTCGACGACTACGACGGGTACGTGCGGGACATGGCGGTGATCGCGCGGGCCATGGGCATCGCGGACCCGCCGGAGACCACGCGGGAGCTCGCGGACCGGCTCGACGCCTACCGGCCCGAGCTCAAGGGCACGCCGGAGGCCCGGGAGGCGGCGCGGTTCCTGCTCCTCAAGGCACCGCTTCCGCTGGTCGCGAAGGGGCCGTACGCGGTGCTGGGCGCCACGGCCGTGGCCACGTTGCCGGTGTGGGCGCGGATGCCGCTGCGGCTGCCCTACCTGCCGGTCTCCGAGGCCACCGGGGTCAAGCTCGCCGGCCACGCGTTGATGCGCGGGCTGCGGTGGGTCACGAGCTGAGGAAGTCCACCACCAGCGGTGACGCGACCGCGCGGAACTCCTCGAAGTAGCCGTGCCGTGCGCCCTCGATCAGCTCCACGCGCGCGCCCGGAATCCGTTCGGCGATCAGCGGTGCGTTCGCGGTGGGGTTGAAGATGTCGTCGGTGCCGTGCACGACCAGGGTCGGGCAGGAGATCGACGGCAGGGCGTCCCACGCGTCGTGTTCCGCGCTGGCCATGAGGTGCAGCTTGCGCGCGTAGGGCGGCATCGCGGGATCGCCGAGCGTGTTGAACGGGCCGCGGTACGCCGGTGTGTACATCAGGTCGACGAGCGCCTTGCGCGCCTTCATCTGGTCGACCTGGGCCAGCGACCTCCTGACCTCGGCACTGCGTTCCACGGCGTGCGGGCCGCCGGGGGAGGTGCAGCCCAGCACTAGTTGGGAGACCCGCTCCGGGTGGGCCGCCGCGATCCACTGCGCGATCCGCCCGCCCATCGACGTGCCGTACACCAGGGCCTGGTCCAGGCCGAGGTCGTCGAGCACCGCGACGCAGTCCGAGGCGAACAGCCGCGTGCTGTACGGGGACTCCGGCTTGTCGCTGGAACCGGTGCCGCGGTTGTCCATCACGATCGTCGTGAAGTGCGGCGTGAAGTCCGGCAGGACCTGCCGCCACCACCGCGACGAGTTCGCCTGGCCCGCGATGAGCAGCAGCGGAGGGCCAGAGCCCTCGACCGAGTAGAAGAGCGCGGTTCCGTCCGTCGCACGAGCGTGGGGCACGGGTGCGCAGTCTACGACCTTGACGCGGTGGTAGATGGTCTAGTCCAATTCACGGTGGACCCCCTGCCGGCCGCCACGCGTGAGGGATGGATCAGCCATGACGTTGTTCGCTCGAATAGCCGCGGTGGCCGCACTGGTGCTCGGCACCGTGCTCGTGAGCCTCGCCCCCGCCAGCGCCGCCGGAGTCACGGCGACGGTCACCAAGCAGTCCTGGGCCACCGGGTACACCGCCACGGTCACGGTCAAGAACGAGACCAGCGCGGCCATCGGCTCCTGGAAGGTCGAGTTCGACCTCCCCGCGGGCACGAGCGCCGGTGCCTACTGGGACGCGCTGCTCACCAAGAGCGGCAACCACCACGTGTTCACCAACCGCGAGTACAACGGCTCGGTCGCGCCCGGCGCCAGCGTCTCCTTCGGGTTCAACGCCACCGGCACCGCCGACCCGCAGAACTGCACCGTCAACGGCGCGGCGTGCGCGGGCGGCGGCACTCCGCCGACCTCCACGACCACGACCAGCACCACCACAACGACCACAACCACCACCACGACGACGACGACGACGACCACGAGCGGACCGCCGCCCACGGGTTCGTTGCCGCGCAAGGTCCTCGTCGGCTACCTGCACGCGAGCTTCGCCAACGGCTCCGGCTACCTCCGGATGCGCGACGTGCCGGACGAGTGGGACGTGATCAACCTGTCGTTCGCGGAACCCACCAGCGCCACCAGCGGTGAGCTGCGGTTCGCGCAGTGCCCGGTCGCGGAGTGCCCGAACGTCGAGTCCGAGGCCGACTTCATCGCCGGCATCCGCGCCCAGCAGCAGAAGGGCAAGAAGGTCCTGATCTCCATCGGCGGTCAGAACGGCCAGGTGCGCCTGGAGACCACCGCCGCGCGCGACGCGTTCGTGCGCTCGGCGTCGGCGATCATCGACAGGTACGGGCTGAACGGCCTCGACGTCGACTTCGAGGGCCACTCGCTGTCGCTCAACGCCGGCGACGTCGACTTCAAGAACCCGACCACGCCGGTCATCGTGAACCTGATCTCCGCGCTGAAGTCGCTGAAGTCCCGCTACGGCGCCGACTTCGTGCTCACGATGGCGCCGGAGACGTTCTTCGTGCAGGTCGGCTACCAGTTCTACGGCGGCACGGGCGGCGCGGACAGCCGCACCGGCGCGTACCTGCCGGTGATCGAGGCGATGCGCAACGACCTGACGCTGCTGCACGTCCAGCACTACAACTCCGGCCCGATCATGGGCCTGGACAACCAGTACCACTCGATGGGCGGCGCGGACTTCCACGTGTCCATGGCCGACATGGTGCTCGCCGGGTTCCCGGTGCGCGGCGACGCGACGAAGTTCTTCGCGCCGCTGCGCCAGGAGCAGGTGGCGATCGGCCTGCCCGCGTCCGTCAACGCCGGCAACGGCTTCACGTCGGTCGCGGACGTCCACACCGCGCTGAACTGCCTCACCAAGGGCACGAACTGCGGCAGCTACAAGCCGAAGGGCGTGTACCCGAACCTGCGCGGCCTCATGACGTGGTCGATCAACTGGGACAAGTTCAACGGCTCCGAGTTCTCCAAGCAGCACCGGGCCTACCTGCCGAGGTAGCGCCACCGCGGGCGGTTCCGCTGTCGTCCCCCGGCGGCGGAACCGCTCAGCACGCCTGCCGGAACGCCAGGTGCAGCCGGGCCGTGATCTCCTGCGCCGCCTCCTGCGGGCGCGCCAGCAGGGCGTGGAACGGCACCGCGGCACCGGACTGCACCCTGATCCGCGCGGCCGTGCAGAACCCGCCGGCACCCGGCAGGTGGCCCGCACCGTGCTCGGTCAGCCCCGCGGCCGGTTCCAGCCCCGCGGTGACGGCGACCGCGGCCGGCGCGGGCACACCGGAGAGCCCGGACAGTTCGGTGAGCAGCCGCAGCGACCGTTCGACCTGCTGCCCCAGCGCGGTGCGGTCGACCACCGACCCGTGCGCGTCGTACCGCAGGGGAGACCACGCGCACCGCTGGCCGGAGCGGCGGACGGCGAGCCCGCGGTGACCGTCCGGGCTCGGCGCCGACCGCACCCACACCGCGTCCGCCGTGACGTCGGAGGTCAGCCGCTCGGAGCCGGTGAACAGGCCGTGCCCGCGCCCGTGCGCGGCCAGGAGCTCCCGTAGGCGCTCCAGCGCGGGCACCTCCAGCCGTCCGTACTCGTCCATCGGCACGAGGTGGACCTCGACGGCACACCGCTCGACCACCGAACCGGTGCCGATGAGGTCGGTGCGCCAGCTCAGCTCCACCGGCCGCTGCCACGTGATCGCGGCGCCGTGGCCCGTGACCTGCGCGGGCAGGCGGGGCGCCGAGGCGAACAGCTCGGCGGCGACCGCGAGGGTGAAGGCGGCGGCGTTGCCCGCCGCGATCGACTGCCACCCGGCGCGGTCGGTGTCCAGCTTGCGCCCGTCGGCCTTGTCGCTGATGCCGCGCACCGTCAGGAACGGCGCCCGGTTCAGGTGCGCCGCCTTCGCCGTGCCCGCGCTCTCCAGCTCGACGGCGGCCGCGTCCGAGTAGTGCCGCCGCAGGTGCTCCGCCGACGGCGTGAGCCGGGAGTCGAGCACGACCTCACCGGCGGCGATCGGCCGGAACACCACCCTGGGCGCGGTGGGCAGCCGCCACCGCCCGTCCCGGCTGACCGCACGCGCGATCTGCTCCAGCTCGTGGTCGGCGTCCCACGCCTGCGGCCGCGCGCCGAACCCGTTCTCGCCCTCGACACCGCCGTGGTGGCCGTAGACCTTGGTCGCGACGACGACGGCGCCCAGGTCGAGGTCGTCGTGCAGCGCCCCCGCGATCCCGGCGAAGAACACGGCCCGCGGCCGGAACTCCGCGATCGCCCGTTCGGCCAGCACCGCGGCCGGCTGGTTGCCCGCACCCGCCGACGCCAGCGCCACCCGCCCGGTGCCGCCCCGGATCCGGCCGACCTCGAACCGCGTGCCGGCGGCGTGGCGGAGTACCGCCGGCTCCTCGACGAGGTCCCTGACCGCGGTGTACTCGCTCTCCAAGGCCGTCAGCACGACAACGATGTCGGACGCTTCGCTCGTCACGGTGATCCTGTCCTGGCAGCGCACTCCTGCGGGCAAGCTACCTGCCGCGATGCGGTTCCTCCCCGTGCTGTCCGGTTTTTGTCAATGAACCGTCGACTTCACACGTCCGGTCGCCGCGTCCCGCGTCCACTATGGACAGACGAGTCGGTGTGCTGGAACGAACTGGTTCGGTTCGGAATGTGGTACACGGGGTGGCATGGGCGACGTGACCATCAGGCCGGCGCGACCCGAAGACCTCGGGGCGCTGGCCGAACGACTCGGGCAGAAGCGCTACTTCGCCGACCGCCTGCGCCGGCAGTCGAACCGCAGGGGAGTGCTGCTCACGGCGTGGCTCGACGACGTGCTGATCGGCGACGTCTACCTCTGGCTCGAACCGGCGGAGGAACCGGAGATCCGCCGGTACCTGCCGAGAACGCCGCTGGTCACGCATCTGGAGGTGCACCGCGACCACCGCAGGCAGGGCACCGGGACGAAGCTGATCGGCAAGGCCGAGCGACTGCTGGCCGAACGCGGGCACGGCGTGGTGGCCCTGGCCGTCGAGGTGACCAACACGGCAGCGGCGAAGCTCTACGACGGGCTGGGCTACCGCGGCTGGGGCCATTCGGCCGTCGAGTGCTACGCGCCGCCCGACGAGAACGGGCACCGCGAGGTGGAGGTCTGCGACGTGCTGGTGAAGGAGCTGGTCCGCTGAGCACCTGGCCAGAAGTCTTGCCCGCTCCCTTCCCCTCCTTGCAGACGCCGGCGAAGCCAGGGGCGGGGACTCGGGGCGTCACAGGCACAACATCTGGCAACCTGCTCAGAGGTACGTGGTCACGTGCGCCAGACCCAGGTGGGCGATGACCTTGCCCAGGTCGCTGTCACGCGGCGCGTGCTGCTCGTGGTGGTCGAGGTGCCGCTGCCAGACCGCCCGGTCCCTGCGCCAGGCCTCGACGTACTCCTCGCACGACTTCGGCGAGATGGACCGGCAGCGGCGCAAGGCGGCGTCCAGCGACCTGAGCTTCTTCGCCTTCCGGCCGGGATCCACCTCGGTGTCCCTCGTCATGTCCATCGTCTGCGCGATGAACTTCTGCCGCTTCGACAGGTAGCCGGCCCAATGGCCGGTGTTCGCGCCGGTCAGCGGCAGGCCTTCGTCCAGCAGCCAGAAGAGCCCCTCCGCGAGGACGTCGCCGAACTCCTCCGCCTCGGCCCGCTCGTGGACGCTGAACGGGTCGTACTCCTCCTGCACGGCGATCCCGGTGACCGTGGTCCGGCGCAGCTTCTCGTCACCGAGCAGGAAGAACCAGTCCTCGTTGTAGATGTCGGGGAAGAAGGACGACGTCGTGCCGGCGTGCACCGCCATCGCGCCCCCGCCGACGAACGTCTCCTGGGCGCCGCCCGCCTCCCGGTAGGCGTGGCACACGACGGAGTTGTCGGGGTAGCCCGTGATCTTCAGGCCGACTCCGGCGTAGTCGTCGGTGAGCGCCGCCGCCCGGCCGAGGTCGAGGTGGTCCGGCACCTCGATGTCGTCGTCCAGGAAGACGATCCGGTCCCACTTCGCCACCCGCGCCAGCAGGAGGCCCAGGTTGCGCTTCAGGGCGAGGTCGCTGCGGTGGGTGAACTCGGTGTCGCGCAGCAGGGTCGACGTCCTGAACGCGGGCAGGAGCCGCGGGGGGAGGTCTTCCACGTCGATCGCGACGACCTCGACCCCGGCCCGGGAGGCGCGCAAGGCCACTCGGAACGCCGACGTGTCGTTCCGGCTGCACAGCGCCACCAGGACGCAGCCGAGCCGCACCGCCAGGTCGATCGCGTGCTGCATCGCGTGCGACGAGCGGATGGTCGGCACGACGATCGCCCGCAGCGCGGCGGTGGACGTGGTTCTCGGCGCTTCGTCGAGCAGCCCGCGGTGGTTGCCGTGGTGGTGCTCGGAGCGGACCTGGGTGGCGTTCTTCACGGGATCACGCTTGCCATTCGTGCAGGAGGTGGTCGTCGCTGGTCCAGTCCGGCGTGATGACGGTTCCCTGCAGGACCGGCACGCGGCTGAGGATGCTGAACGAGTCCAGGCCCGCGAACCGGGTCCGGGCGTGGGCGGTGTTGCGGTCGCGGAACCGGGCGTCGGTCAGGGTGCGGACCGCGCCGAGCACGCCACGGGAGTAGGCGCCGTTGCAGATGGTGACGGTGCGCTTCTGGTTGAAGGGGTTGCGCGACCGGTAGAAGTGCGCGACGTCCTCCACGAGCACCTGCCTGTCGCCGATCCTGCGCAACTTCGGGAGGAACGTCTCGACCACCTCCCCGTCCGCGACGACCTCGAACCCGCTCGTGTCGGTGTCGTCCGGCCGTTCCTGCTGGCGGATCGGCAGGTCGATGCGGTGCAGGAGCTCGGCGGTGATCTCGTTCCAGTCGACGCCCCCCAGCAGCACGAGGTGGCTGGAGCTCTCGTCGGCCGTGAGGACCCCCGCTCCAGGGCGTACGCGCACGGTGTTCGTCGGGTTCATCGCGCGGATGTGGCCGTGCAGCTCGAACAGCGAGTCCAGGTCCGAGTACTGGTACAGCTCGACGTAGTCGGGATCGTCCGGTCCCGCTCCCGGGAGCTGCCTGCGGAGGCGTTCCGGCAGCTTGGAGCACACGATCGTGATGTCCTCGTTGGGCGGAAGCCGCCACAGGTTGTCGACGAGGACGGGCGTGTCCTCGGCGGGCGACTCGCCCAGCGCGCGGTCGCGCAGCGCGATGAGCTCACCGAGCAGGGCGTCCTCGGCCACCTGTTCCTCGGCGGTCAGCTGGGACAGCACCCGGTACGGCTCGCGGTCGGCCGAGCGGCTCGTGGCGAAGAAGGTGGCGTAGGCCCGCAGGCGCTGTTCCGGCGGCAGCACCGGTTTCTGCCTGCGCTCCCAGGACGAGATCAGCGGAACGCTGACGTCGAACGCCTGGGCCAGCTGGTCCTGGGTGATGCGCTTGCCGGGCCAGCCCTTCCTGCGCAGCTCGCGGAGCCGCTGCGCGAGCCGGAGCGCCGGGTCCACTGCGGAGGTCACGCCATCACTTCCTTCAGCTGAACTTCAGTGAAAGGATCGGCAGTACTCGCTCATCGTCGGAGGTCAACCGGTCATTACACCCGGGTTCAGTCACCTGGTGGAGTGCATGGGGCAATTTTTCCGGCTATTGCTCGGACTTCAGTTGAGCCTTACTCTTAACTATAGACATAAAAAGTAGATCAACTGAAGTTAACTGAAGTTCACTGCCCAAACGGGTGAACCACCGCCAGTGCCCGTACCTCCGCACGTTCGAAGGTCAGGAGGCGGGGAGCCATGAGTACCCCCTCGATACAACCGTGTCAGCGCACGATCCTCGCTGTGGCCATGACACCACCGACGGCCTGCAGCAACCTCGTGATGGCCTTGCTGCGCAGGGCCGTGATCGACCTCGTCGAGCACGCGCTCGTGGACAGCGGCGTGACCCCCGACCTGCGGGACCGGTTCGTCGACCGCGGCGACTGGCTGATCGTGCTGGTCCACCCGACGGACCGGATTCCGAAGACCTGGCTGCTCACCAGGCTCGTACCGCGGTTGAAGGCGCTGCTCGACGAGCGCAACGCCGGGCAGGACCACCCGTTGCGGCTGCGGCTCGTCATCCACCCCGGTGACGTGGCGTGCGACGACTTCGGCTGGTTCGGCGAGGACATCGACATCGCGACCAGGCTGCTCACCGCGTCGACGCACGAGCAGGCCACCGCCCCGCTCGTGCTGGTGGTGTCCGAGCCGATCCACCGCTCGGTGATCCGGCACGGCTACGACGGCGTCGACGACTGGGTGTTCGTGCCGCTGCCCAGGGTCGAGGTGGCGGGCGAGGAGTGCAAGGGGTGGGTGCACGTCCCCGACGAGGTGTGAAGCGCGGCTCCCGCCCTCCCGGCCGGACGACGGGAACCACGCTCTGGCCTCAGGCCAGCGTCGACCAGAACTGGAGCTCGTAGGCCTGCAGCAGGCGGCCGTAGCGCCACGCGTGCTTCGGCTGCCACCCGGCGTCGAGCGCCGCCTGGATCGCCGCCAGCGCCCGCTCCTCCACCTGCGGGGCCGGCTGGGCGAAGAAGTCGACGAACCCGCACGCCTCGTCGCCGAAGTCGTAGTGTTCGCGCAGGCCCTTGGCCATCCGGGCGCAGTAGCCGCCCCACGCCGTGAAGTTCGCCAGGATCGCCAGGACGACGTCCGTGGGCTCGCCGTTCAGCGCCATCCACGACTGGTAGGCCGGGTAGGCCTGGCAGCCGGGGAACGGCTCGTGGGCGTGGAAGTCCTTCGCGGTCATGCCGGCCGCGCGGGCCAGCGGTTCCAGCATCGGCAGCACCAGCTCCTCGCCACCGGCGAGCAGGGTGAAGAACGCCCGTGCGTTCGGCTCCTCTGCCTTCGCGGCGAGGGTGAGGAATGTTCGCCAGTCGGAGGAGACGATGTGGTGCTCCTCGGCGGCGAACGTGGCGATCACGGCGCGCGGGGCTTGTCCGGTTTCGATCAGTTTGACCACGAGGTTGTCGTGTTCACCGGGGTGCAGCTCCGTCCGGATGCGCGTGACCAGGTCCTTTGCGTTCATGGATCATGATTCTTGCGCACCGCGGAAATCGTTCGCCAGAGTGCGGGGCGTTCCTGCACGATGTTTTCTCGTGGCTGAACACACCTACCGAGTACTCGTCCGCGGTCGCTTCGCCGACCTCACCGACGACCAGCGCACCGCGCTGCGGGAACGCCTGGAGGGCTTCGACTTCCTGCGCGACGCCGGGTTCAGCGAGGAGGGCGCGCTGACGTTCGACGAGAAGCTCGACTTCTTCAGCTACCGCGTGATCCTCACAGCGGCGGAGAAGCCGGACGACGCGGGCCTGCGGCGTGCGAGCGCCGCCCTCGACGCGCTGGGCGTCGACTTCCGCGGCCTCAAGGCCAAGGTCACCGACATGGACGAGATGAAGATCAACCGCCCGAAGCGGCTGGGCTGACCGGGACGGACCGGTCCCGTGCTCCAGGGCGGAGCACGGGGCCGGTTCCTCCGGGTTCAGCGCGTCATCACGGGTAGTTCGCCAGGTAGGCCTCGGTCGACCCCGCGGTCGCCGTGCCGCCCGAGCTGTTGATGATCCGCTGAATGGTTCCCTTGCCGCCCAACGACACCGTCACCATGCTGTGGAACTTCACGCCAGGGGTGTTCGGCACCTCGAACGCCCGGTCGGCGACCACGGACGGGTTCGCGTTCATGAAGGCGTAGCTGCCCAGGCCCCACGCCTCGTGCGTCGTGACGTTGTTCGAGACCTTGTAGGCCGCGTAGCCGCGGGTGGACCCGTTCATCCACGCTGCCTGATCGGGCACCTCGTACGGCATCTCGTTCTGGTAGAAGTACGTCCGGCCGCCCTGGCCGTTCCAGATGGTCTGGTACTTCTGGTAGTGCTCGACGAACAGGCCGTACATCGTCACGTTGTTGCCGTTGACGACCAGCCCGGTGTCCGCGGTGTTGAGGTCCCAGCCGACGCCGTAGGAGTGGTCGCCGCGCCACAGCCACAGGTGGTCGCCGATCACGTCGTGGCTGTTGACCACCAACGAGGTCGTGGCCCGCCCGACCGCCGAACCGCCGATGCGCACGTACAGGTCGTGCACCGAGGTCGGGTTGGCCTGGTGCCGCGCGCTGCTGCCCGGCGCGCCGATCTGCGCCAGCAGCGGCGAGTTGGTCGGAGCCGCGTCGAGCAGCAGACCGGCGATCTTCACACCGTCCACATCGGCCACGTCCAGGGCCATGTTCCCGTTGGTGGGCATGACGGTCGCGAGACCGAGGCCCATGACCACCGTGTCCGGCCGCGTGACGCGGATGGGCTCGGAGACCTGGTGGACGCCCGGCGTCAGCAGCAGGTGCTTGCCGGCCGCCAGCTGCTGGTTGATCGTCGCCGCGCTCGTGCCGGGCTTGGCGATGAAGAACTGCGACAGCGGGATGTTGGTGCCCTGCTGCTGCCCGCTCGCCCACGTGGTGCCGCTGGAGTTGCTGCGCAGCGCCGGGACGAACACGTTGTAGCCGCCGCCGGCGTCGACGTTCAGGAACGGCTTCTCCCGCACGACCGGCGTCTGCGCGACCGTGGTGTACGGCGGCTCCGGGAACGAGGTCTGCGGCGCGTTGCGCGCACCGACGAACACCATGTTCCAGTTCTCCCCGGTCCACGAGCCCCACTCGGTGTTGCGCGACAGCCACTGCTGCTGCGAACCGGAACGGACCTGGCCGGTGACCACGGAGTCGGCGAGGAAGCCGCCGCTGGACCAACCGTTGTCGTCGAGCTGCATGTTGCCGTAGGTCTTGGTGCGGCGCATCGCGGAGGCCTGCGAGACGGCCCACGTGTTGGTGCCGCTCGGCGGCCGGATCGCGAGGTTCTCCGCGCTGCGCCAGAAGTTGTGCGTCGCGTTGCCCTGGAACCAGTCGGCCTCGACGTGCACCTGACCGTTGATCGTCACGCCGTCGGGCAGCAGGCCCAGGCCGAGGACCTGGGTGAAGAAGCCGATGTTGACGTCGACGTTGTAGTTGCCGGGCTTGAACATGATCGCGAACCGGCGGGCGTCGTACTGCCCGGTCTCCTGCTGCCGGAACACGTCGTTCAGGCGCGCCTGGATGGTGCTCGCGGGCATCGACGGGTCGAAGACCAGCACGTTCGGCCCGAAGTCGGGCTGGCCGGGGTTCGGGGTGCCGGAGGTGAGGCGGAAGAGCTGCGCGTTGGTCCCGTTGCAGGTGTACTGGACCAGCTGGACGTCGCCCGTGGTGGCGCCGGGCACGTCGAGGCACTTCCCGCTGTGGCGGCTCACGAACCGGTAGGTGTCCGTGCCCACCTGCTCGGCGCGCCACTGCTGGTTGTTCGCGGTGAAGGACTGCCACATGTGGATCGCCGCGTTGTCCGCGGTGGACACGTTCGAGACGTCCCAGACGGCACCTTCGCCGACCGTGTGGTAGCCGTCGCTCGTGGGCGTGAACTTCCACGTCTGCCCAGAGCAGGGCTGTTGCCGGAGCTGCGCGCCGTTCGCCGATCCCAGCGACTCCACGCATTTCCCGCTACCGACGTTCGTCACTTGATAAGCGGTTCCTGGCACGACGTCGGCCTGCGCGGCGACCGTCCACACGGGAACGATCGCTGCTGCTGCCAACGCTGCCACCAGCAGGGGGGTTCTCACGGTCCCAGGGTGGAGGCGGTTTGTTGCAACCGTCAACGAACTTACCTGTTTCCGGTCGCGTTCCGGTATTGACAAATGATTTTGTCAAATGGCACCGTGACGGCCGTGGAGCTCTCCCCGTTGCGCCGCTCGCTGCTGGAGCTGCTGGCCTCGCCCGCGTCGGCGACCCAGCTGGCGGTGGCGCTCGACCTGCCCCGGCAGCGGGTCAACTACCACGTGCGCGCCCTGGAGCAGGCCGGCCTCGTCGAACTCGTCGAGGAACGCCGGCGCCGCGGCTGCGTCGAGCGCGTGCTGCGCGCCCGCCCCGGCCGGTCGGTGGCCGCCGGCGTGCAGGACCAGTTCGCCGCCACCCATCTCGTGTCGGTCGCCGCGGACACCGCACGCGAGGTCGGGCGGATGGCCGGTTCGGCCGCCGACGCCGGAAAGCGCTTGCTCACGTTCACGGTGGAGACCACGGTCCGCTTCGGCGAGCCCGGCGCCGTCCACGAGTTCACCAGCGACCTGGCCGAAGCGGTGCGGCAGCTCGCGTTGCGCTACGACACCGAATCCGGCCGCCCGTACCGGGTGGTCGCACTGGGGCACCCTGGAGTTCCCGATGAGCGATGACGGCGTCCGGATCGAGATCACCGTGGCCGCACCCGTCGAGCAGGTGTGGCGGTCGTTCCGCGACAGGGAGAAGATCCGCCACTGGCACGGCTGGGACCTCCCCGGGCTCGACGCGGAGATCGACCAGATCTACTTCGAGAACGCGCGGGAGGACGGCACCACCCTGGTCGTCCACGGCCACGACACGTTCGCGCTGTCCCCGGTCCCCGAGGGCACGCGGGTCGTGTGCACCCGCGCACCCAAGGGCACGTCGCCGGAGTGGGACGACTACTACGACGACGTCACCGAGGGCTGGGTCACGTTCCTGCACCAGCTGAAGTTCGCGCACGAGTTCCACCCCGGCGAGGCGCGGCGAACCCTGTTCTGGCCGGCCGAGGTGGCGTTCGCGGTCGACGGGAGGCCGTTCTTCACCGCCGAGCACCAGCGCGGGGTGGTGGTGGACGCGTGGGGGCCGGGGCTGCTGGTGACGAGCGCGAAGATGACGGTGGTGACGACGTACGGGTTCTCGGACGGGCAGTTGGAGGAGCTGCGCAGGGAAGGGGACGCGGTGGTCGAGGGTGGATGACCGGCCCGCAGGGCATCCTGCGGCTCGACAGCGATGACGTCGACCCCGCGGTGGCCGCTGACGCGATTGCGCGGGCCGGAGGCGGACTTGCCGCGGCGTCAGCTGGATGCCGTCGACCCGAGGTAGCGGGTCAGGAAGTCGTTGCGGAACACGCCCTTCGGGTCGTGCTCGCGCAGCAACGCCCGGAAGGCGTCCCACTGCGGGTAGCGGGCGGCCAGCAACGGCGCCGGCACCGTGAAGAGCTTGCCCCAGTGCGGCCGCGGCGCGATGGCCTCCTCCATGCGCGGCAGCACCTCCAGCACCCGGCGGGTGTCGGGCACCCAGGTGAAGTGGATCGCGACGCTGTCCCGGTCGTGCGCGGGACTCAGCCACTGCGGCTCGGCGGAGATCGTGCGGATCTCGCAGGTCTGCACCAGCGGTGAGATCACCGTCGACATCTCCGCCAGCGCGCGCAACGCCGTCACCGCCGGGTGCGCGGCACGAAGTACTCGGTCTGCAGCTCGGCTCCGACCGACGGGGTGAACTCGGCGCGGAAGTGCGGCAGCCGCTCGTGCCACGGTCCCGCCACCCCGCCCTGCACGGTGCACCGCGACGGTGGCTGGCCGGGCACCGGGTGCCGCGGGCCGTCCGCCGGCCGGCCGGGGAAGGCGTGCGGGTGGTCGCCCACCCGGTGCTTCACCCACAGCGTCGCGCTGCCCTGCCAGTCGATGAACGCGCTCACGCTGTACGCGCCGTCGAAGACCTGCTCCAGCGACCCGAGCAGCGCGGTCCACGCCACGTCGTCGTACACCGTCTGCTCCACCTGGAACGACGGCACCACGTCCAGCTCGACCGCCGTGACCACGCCCAGCCCGCCCAGCGACACGACCGCGCCCGGTGAGGTCAGCGACACCACGGACCCGTCGCCGCGCATCACCTCCACCGCGCGCACGGCACCGGCCAGCGACCGGGAACCCGAGCCGTGGGTGGCCGTAGTGACCGCGCCCGCGACCGTGATGTGCGGCAACGACGGCAGGGTGTGCAGGGCCAGCCCCTCGGCCTCCAGCCGCGGTGCCAGCTGTGCGAGCGTCATGCCCGCGCTCACCCGTGCCGTGGTCCCGGAGACCTCGAACTCCTCCGGCATCGCCGCCAGCGACACCAGCGTCCCGGTCGTGTCGGCGACCGTGCTGAACGAGTGCCCGCTCCCGACGACGTGCACGGCCGAGGCGCCGCGCACCACGGCTCGCAGGTCGTCGGCCGACTCGGGCGTGACGACCGAGGCCGCGGAGAAGGTGACGTTGCCGGCCCAGTTGGTCCTCATATGCACACGGTAGGCGCCGAACGTCGACTTGTTCCACACTATCTCTTCAGTGTTGAGTGAAAACAAGTTGACGCCGGTGGGACGGTGGACCGTCGTGGACCACGAGAACGAAGTACAGACGCTGCGAAAGATGGCCGGCCTCGTCACGCCGATGGCACTGCGGGTCGCGGTGACCCTCGGCCTGCCGGAGCTGCTGGCCGAACCGGGCACCGCGCACCAGCTCGCCGCCGCCCTCGACGTCTCGCCGCTGGGTCTGGACCTGCTGCTGGGGCACCTGGTCACGCTCGGCGTGCTGGAACGCGCGGGTGAGGGCTACCGCACCACGCCGTTCGGCGCCCACCTGCGGTGGGACGCGGACAACGGCCTGGCGAACCTGCTGGACGCGAGCACCGCCGCTGGCCGCGCCGACCTGGCGTTCGTCGACCTGCGGCACAGCGTCACGACCGGCGAGGCGGCCTACCCGCTGCGCTACGGCCAGGACTTCTGGTCCGACCTGGCCGACCACCCGCACCTGCGCAGGGCGTTCGACGCGCAGATGGCGTTCCGCATCCGCGAGCAGCTCCCGCAGGTCGTGGCCGGCTTCGACTGGGCCAGGTTCGGCACGGTCGTCGACGTCGGTGGTGGTCCCGGCCGGCAGCTCGCCGCGGTCCTGGCCGCGCACCCCGGGATCACCGGGCACCTGGTCGACCTGGACGTGACCGAGGCGCAGAAGGCGTTCGAGCCGTTCGGCGACCGCGCGAAGGCCACGGCGGGCAGCTTCTTCGACCCGTTGCCGCCGGGGGCCGACGCCTACCTGTTGTTCGACGTCCTGCACGACTGGGACGACGAGCACGCCCGGCGGATCCTGCGGCGCTGCGCGGAGGCGGCGCCGCGGGACGGCCGGGTGCTGGTGGTGGAGGCGGTCGGCGGGCTGCGGGCGAGCACCGAGATGGACCTGGTGATGCTGGTGCATTTCGGTGGCAGGGAACGCCGGGTCGACGAGCTGGAGCGGGTGGCGGCGGACAGCGGTCTGGTGCTCGACCAGGTCGTGGAGCTGACGCCGCAGCGCTACCTGCTGGAGTTCCGCGGGGTCACTCGGTGAGCGCGGCGATCCGTTCCCGGGCCTCGGCGAGGTCGTCCTCGGTCGGGGCGTCGTCCTGGGTGAGCGCGCGCCGCCAGTAGCCGGTGAACTCGATGTCCTCCCTGGACACACCGAGGCTCACGAAGTGCCTGCGCAGCAGGCGAACGGCGGAGGCCTCGCCGGCGAGCCACACCCAGACGGAGGCGGGCACCTCCACGGCGCTGACCGCGGACACCAGGTCCTCCCCGGTGCTGCGGTGCACCCACCGCACGCCGGGCAGGTTCTGTTCCTCCGCGGGGGTCGGCGACCTCGACGAAGGCCAGGAACCGCTGGTGCGCGGGCAGGACCTCCAGCAGCGAGCCGATCGCGGGCAACGCGGTCTCGTCGCCCGCGAACACCAGCAGCTCGGCGGTTCCGAGCGGCCGGGCGTAGTCGCGGGACGGCCCGAACCGCCCGAGCACGTCACCGGGTTTCGCGGTGGCGGCCCATCGGGCGGCTGGGCCGTGGTCGCCGTGCAGCACGAAGTCGACCGTCAGCACGCCGTCGGCCAGTGCGCGCACGGTGAAGCTGCGCATCCACGGCCGCGTCTCCTCTGGGAGGGCGAGGTAGGCCTGGTACCAGGTGCCGGTGTCGGTGGCGTCCGAGACGTGAGCGGAGCCGCCCTGCTTGGGGAACAACAGCTTCAGCTGCTGGTCGGGCCACGCGCCGAGGTCGGCGAGGCCGTCGCCGGTGAACGTCACGCGGGTCATCCGCGGGGTCAGCGCCCGCACCCCGGTGACCGTCAGCAGGCTCATGCCAGGTACTCCTTCAGGTGGTGCGCGGTGAGCGTGTCGGAGTGTGCGACGAGGTCGCCGGGGGTGCCGGTGAAGACGACGCGGCCGCCGTCGTGGCCTGCTCCCGGTCCCATGTCGACGATCCAGTCGGCGTGCGCCATGACGGCGAGGTGGTGCTCGATGACGACGACCGTGTTGCCGGCGTCGATGAGCTGGTCGAGCAGGCCGAGGAGCTGGTCGACGTCGGCGAGGTGCAGGCCGGAGGTGGGTTCGTCGAGCACGTAGGTGGCGGCTTTCTCGGCCATGTGGATGGCGAGCTTGAGGCGTTGCCGTTCGCCGCCGGACAGGGTGGTGAGCGGCTGGCCGAGGGACAGGTAGGACAGGCCGACGTCGTGCAGCCGGGAGAGCACGGCGTGGGCCTGGCCGGTGGGGAAGAACTCGCGGGCCTCGGCGACCGGCATGGCCAGGACATCGCTGATGTTCTTGCCCCGCAACGTGTAGCGCAGCACCTCGGGGGTGAACCGCTTGCCTTCGCACTTCTCGCACACGGTGGCGACGCCGGCCATCATCGCGAGGTCGGTGTAGACGAGGCCGATGCCCTTGCAGTGGGTGCAGGCGCCTTCGGAGTTGGCGCTGAACAACGCGGCCTTCACGCCGTTGGCCTTGGCGAACGCGGTGCGGACGGAGTCGAGCAGCCCGGTGTAGGTGGCCGGGTTGGAGCGGCGCGACCCGCGGATCGGGGACTGGTCGACGGTGACGACGCCGGGGCGGCCCCGCAGCGAGCCGTGGACGAGCGAGGACTTGCCGGAGCCGGCCACGCCGGTGACGACGGTGAGCACGCCGAGCGGGAGGTCGACGGAGACGTCGCGCAGGTTGTTGTGCGACGCGCCGGTGATGCTCAGAAAGCCCTTGGGGGAGCGGAACTCGGAGCGCAGCTTGGCACGGTGGTCGAGGTGCCGGCCGGTGAGGGTGCCGGAGGAGCGCAGGCCGCTGACGTCGCCGGAGTAGCAGAGGTGGCCGCCGTTGACGCCGGCGCCGGGGCCGAGGTCGACGACGTGGTCGGCGATCGCGATGGTCTCCGGCTTGTGCTCGACGACGAGGACGGTGTTGCCCTTGTCCCGCAGGCGCAGCAGGAGGTCGTTCATGCGCCGGATGTCGTGCGGGTGCAGGCCGACGGTCGGTTCGTCGAAGACGTAGGTGATGTCGGTGAGCGAGGAACCCAGGTGCCGCACCATCTTCACGCGTTGCGACTCGCCGCCGGACAGCGTGGCGGACTCGCGGTCGAGTGAGAGGTAACCGAGGCCGATCTCGACCAGCGAGTCCAGCGTGCCGCGCAGTGTCGCAAGCAGTGGTGCGACGGACGGGTCGTCGAGCGAGCGCACGAACTGCGCGAGGTCGCTGATCTGCATGGCGCAGCAGTCGGCGATGTTCACGCCGTTGATCCGCGAGCCGAGTGCGGCCTCGTTGAGCCGGGCGCCGCGGCAGGCGGGGCAGGTGGTGAACGTGACCGCGCGGTCGACGAACGCCCGCACGTGCGGCTGCATGGACTCGCGGTCCTTGGCGAGGATCGTGCGCTGCAGCTTCACGACGAGACCCTCGTAGGTGACGTTGGTGCCGCCGATGGCGATCTTCGTCGTCGGTTTGTGCAGGAGGTCGTGGAGCTCCTGCTCGGTGAACTCGGCGATCGGCTTGTCGGGGGAGTAGAGGCCCGAGTGCGCGAGGACCCGCCAGTACCAGGTGTCGACGCCGTAGTTGGGTGCGTCGATCGCGCCCTCGTTGAGCGACTTCGTGCGGTCCACGAACGCGTCGACGTCGATCGCGGTGACCTTGCCCAGGCCCTCGCAGGTGGGGCACATGCCCTCGGGCAGGTTGAAGCTGAACGCGCCGGACGTGCCGGCGTGCGGCTGCCCGAGGCGGCTGAACACGATCCGCAGCATCGTGTGGGCGTCGGTGGCGGTGCCGACGGTGGAGCGGGCGTTCGCCCCCATCCGCTCCTGGTCGACGATGATCGCCGCGCTGAGGTTGCGCAGCGCGTCCACGTCCGGGCGGCCGATCGAGGGCATGAACGACTGCAGGAACGCGGTGTAGGTCTCGTTGATCATGCGCTGGGACTCGGCGGCGATGGTGCCGAAGACCAGCGAGGACTTGCCGGACCCGGACACGCCGGTGAAGACGGTCAGGCGGCGTTTGGGGAGGTCGAGCGAGATGTCCGCGAGGTTGTTCTCCCTGGCCCCGCGGACCTCGATGACGTCGTGGCTGTCGGCAGCGGTCATTGCGAGTGCTTTCCCCCGGTGTATTGCTTATGCCGTAAAGTGTGGACTGACGAGGTTACTTTACGCTGTAAGGAGTCGCAAGGTGGTCGTCTACGCAGGGCAGGGCGATCCCCGCCGTTCGATCGAGCTGCTCTGGCGTGCCGGGGCCGTGCCGGAACGGCGCCCCGGCCCGCGGCCCGCGCTGAGCGTCGACGCGATCGTGGACGCGGGCATCGCGGTCGCCGACGAGGCCGGCATGGCGGCGTTGTCGATGCGCGCGGTGGGGGAGCGGCTCGGGCGCACGGCCATGGCGCTCTACACCTACGTGCCGGGCAAGAACGAGCTGGTCGACCTCATGTACGACCGCGCGATGGCCGAGCTGCCCACCTCCTACGACCTCGGTGACGGGTGGCGCGCGGCCGCCACGGCGTGGGCGAACGCCATGTGGGAGTTCTACGGCCGCCACCCGTGGGTGCTGCAGGTGTCGCAGGCCCGGCCGGTGCTCGGCCCGCACGAGTTCGCCGTCATCGAGTCGCTGGCCGCCGTCGTGGTCACGACCGGGCTGCCCGCCCGGCGGCTGCGCGGCATCGTCGGCGCGATCAACTACTTCGTGCGCGGCGCCGCCCAAGCGCTGGCCGAGGCGCGGGCGGCCCGCACCGCGACCGGTGAGGGCGACGAGGAGTGGTGGTACGCGCGGTCGGCGGTGCTGCTGGAGGTCGAACCGGACCTCGCGCGGCGGTTCCCGGTGCTGCACCTGCTGGAAGGCGACCGCGAGCCCGTCGACCCGGAGCTGCCGTACCTGGAGAACGACGCGGTGGAGAACTTCCGCGGCGGCCTGGAGGTGCTGCTCGACGGGGTGGCGGCGGCCGTGGCTCGCCGGTAACGCGTTCGCAAGCCGGACCGCATCAACCGTTCGGCTGGTCCTGGGCCCGACTTCCGTCGGCCGGGTCGATGCCTTCGGACGATCGCGCCGCCTTTCCGCCGCTGCCAGGGTGGTGGTGGAAGGGGGAGGTTCCATGTTGAGGAGAACAGCGCTGCTGACGACAGCGCTCGTCGTGCTGACCGCCGTGCCCGCCGACGCGCACCGGTCCGGTGACTGGGCGGGGTGGACGAAGGACCTGGCCGGCTCCCGGCACAACGCCGCGGAGTGGCGGATCAACGCCGGCACCGTCGGCAGGCTCAAGGTGAAGTGGGCGTTCGCCTACGAGCGGGGTGACTACAACACGCCGCGCAGCCAGCCCGCCGTCGTCGGCGACACCATCTACTTCGGTGGCCCCGACGGGAAGTTCTACGCCCGTGACGCCCGCACCGGTCGCGCCCGGTGGGAGTTCGCGCTGCCGCCGGCACCCCGGTACGCGTTCAACTCCGACGGCCCGACGGTGGCGAACGGCAAGGTGTTCTTCGGCGACAGCGCGGGCCGGCTGTTCGCGCTCGACCAGCGCACCGGCCGCGAGGTGTGGCGGGCGCAGACCGACGACAACGCCGCCGCGCTGATCACCAGTTCACCGACCGTCCACAACGGACTCGTCTACGTCGGCACGTCCAGCGGGGAGAACACGTTGCCGCGCGACTACCCGTGCTGCACGTTCCGCGGTCACGTCGACGCCTACGACATCACCAACGGGGCGCTGGTGTGGCGCCACTACACCGTGCCGGAGCCGGTCGAGGCCGGTACGTGGCCCAACGGCGCCAAGCGGTTCGAGCCGTCCGGTGCCGGGGTGTGGAGCTCGCCGGTGATCGACCGCAGGTCCGGCACGCTGTACGTGGGCACGGGGCAGAACTACACGGGCAAGGGCGGGGAGTTCGACTCGCTGCTCGCGCTGGACGCGCGCACCGGCCGGGTGCGGTGGACCAACCAGGTCACCGACGCCGACACGTGGCGCAGCGCCTGCAACGAGCCCGACGCCGAGGGCTACTGCCCCGGCCTGAAGGACAACACGAACCTCGACTACGACATCGGTGCGACGCCGAACCTGTTCGAGGTCGACGGCCGCCTGCTCGTCGGTGTCGGTCAGAAGTCCGGTGTGTACCACGTGTTCGACGCGCGGACCGGTCAGGTCGTGTGGCGCCGCCAGCTCGGCGTGCCGCTGCCCAGCGGTGGCATCTCGGGCATCCAGTGGGGGTCGAGCTACGACGGCAAGCGGCTCTACATCTCCACGTTCTTCGCCGATCCGGGCACGCTGTTCGCGGTCGACCCGGCCACGGGCAAGGTGCTGTGGGAGACCCCGGCGCCGGCGGACGGCTGTTCCACCGGCGGTGCGGTCGGGCAGGCGGCCTGCGCGCGGGCGCACGGCGTTCCGGTGACCAGCACGCCCGGGGTGGTCTACCTGGGTGCGGGTGACGGGAAGTTCCGCGCCTACAACGCGAAGACGGGCGCGGTCCTGTGGACGCACGACACCGTGCAGGACGTGCGCGGCGTCAACGGCGTGACCGGGCGGGGCGGGTTCATGGCCGGTCCCGGCAGCGGGGCGGTGGTCTCGGACGGCATGGTCTACGTGCACTCCGGCTACTGGCCCGAGTTCGAGAACCCGCACGGCCACGTGCTCCTGGCGTTCGGGCTGTAGCAGCGACCGGCCTCGCCCCGCACACCGCGGGGCGAGGCCGGTGGTGTCAGCCCAGGAACGCCCCAGGCCTCGGCGAGACGGTCGTGCGGGCGTTGCTGACGCCTTGGGCAAGCAACGAGGGGGCGGGGAAGGCTTCCGGCCAGGTGCTCAGAGCTTTCTCAGGCTGCTGACAGCAGACTCCCAGCCGGCCGGGGCTAACTGGAAGGCAGGGAGGTCGTCATGCTGGTCGAACACACCGTCCCCCTCGGGACCGCGCTGAGAGTCACGGGCTCGTCCGAACGCGGCCCGCGCACCCACAACGCCGACGCGTACGCCTCGCACCACCGCACCTTCGTGCTCGTGGACGGCGTCGGCGACTCGCCGTCCGCCGCCGAGGCCGCGCACGCCGCCGCCCAGGCCGCCGCGCTGCTCACCGACCCGGTCGCCGCGATCCTCGCCGCCCAGGCCGCACTGCAGCTGCACACCGGTGACGCCGTGATCGTGGTCGCCGTCGCCCGCGTCGAGGGCGGGTTCGACCTCGCGTGGGCCGGTGACGCCCGTGCGTACGCCTCGGACGGCGCGGACCTCGTGCAGCTGACGACCGACCACACCGTCGCCGAGTACTTCCGCCAGCGTGGGGTCGTGCCCGGACGGCGGATGGAACACGTCGTCACCAACACCGTGCGACACGCGACACCGGCCACCATCGGCCGTGCCAGCACCCGTGCGCCCCGGCTCGCGCTCGTCTCCGACGGCGTCTACGGGCCGCTGGGACACAACGGCATCGCGGCCATCATGGCCGGCCGTGGGCCTGCGGAACGACTCGTTCGCGCGGCGCTGCACGCGGACGGCACGGACAACGCGACGGCACTCGTCGTCGGCTGAGGGCGAGGGGTCAGCCCGCCTTCTTGCGCTTCTTCTTGCTGGCCTCGACGCTGCGCTGCAACGCCTCCATGAGGTCCATGACGTCGGTGGCGGCCTCGGGCTCCGCTTCGACGACGACCTCGCGGCCCTTCTGCTTGTCCTTGATGAGCTTGTTCACCCGTTCGGTGTATGTGTCGCGGTAGTCCTTCGGCCGCCAGTCATCGGACATCGACTCGACCAGCGACACCGCCATGTCGAGCTCCTTGCCGCGCGGTGCCCGGCCCTGCGGTGCCACGTCCAGCACGTCCTGCGGCGTGCGGATCTCGTCGGCGAAGTACAGCGTGTGCACCGCGAGGAAGCCGTTCTCCTCCTTCAACGCGGTCAGGTACTGCTTGCCGCGCATGACGAACACCGCGATGCCCGCCCTGTTCGTCTTCTTCATCGCCTGCGCGAGCAGCAGGTGCGGCCGGGAGAACTCCTCCTTGGCCGGCCCGAGCCAGTACGTCTTCTGGAAGTGCACCGGGTCGATCTCGTCGAGGTCCACGAACGCCTCGATGTCCAGGGTGCGCGACCGGCCGGGTGCGATGTCGTCGAGCTCCTCCTGCTCGACCACCACGTACTCGCCGTCGTCGACCTCGTGGCCCTTCACGATCTTGTCGTAGGGCACCTCGCGGCCGGTGCGCTCGTTGACGCGCTTGTAGCGGATGCGGTCCGACGTGCCGCGCTGGAACTGGTTGAAGTGCACCGTGTGGTCCTGCGTGGCGCTGTACAGCTCCACCGGGATGTTCACCAGTCCGAAGGAGACGGACCCGCTCCAGATCGCCCGTGCCATGGGGGCCGGGTACCCGCTCGCGCACGAGTGGAACCTGCGTCAAAAGTGATCATGCAACCTCCTCGGCCCCCGGCGGCGTTTCCCCTGTGATCGACACTTTCCTGGGGAGGAAAATTGAAGAAGGCACTACTGGGGCTCGGCTTCGCCGTGGTCGCCCTGCTGGGCACCACCGGGGCCGCGCAGGCCTCCACCCCCGACACCTGGACGGTGGAGGCCTGGCACGACGCCGTGATCAGGGACTGCGAGCACCTCGCCTGCACCCCCGTCGGCGTGATCAGGGCAGGTGAGACGCACGTGGCCTACTGCTGGGAGTACGGCCAGTACGTGCGGGACCTGGGCTACAGCAACAACGTCTGGATCATGGTCAGCATGATGGACGGCGGTCGCTACCTGACCCCGGCGATCTACCTCAAGGGCGACATCCGCGCGAACATCCCCTACGAGGACGACTGCGTGGGCTGACCTCGGCGCCGGGGCGCGCGGGCAGGCGCGTCCCGGCACCACTACGGTCGGTGGGGTGCGAGTCGTAGTCCTGTCCGACACCCACGCGCCGCGGTTCTGGAAGCGGTGTCCACCGGCCGTCGCCGAACACCTGCGCACGGCCGAGCTGATCCTGCACGCCGGTGACGTGTGCGTGGCGCCCGTCCTGGACGAGCTGGCGCAGTACGCGCCGGTCGTCGCGGTGTGCGGCAACAACGACGGCGCGGACGTCGTGGCATGGGGCGCACCCGAGACCGTCGAGCTCGACATCGCGGGCCTGCCCGTCGCGATGGTCCACGACAGCGGCCAGAAGACCGGCAGGCTCGCCCGCCTGCGCCGCCGGTTCCCGGCCGCGCGCCTGGTCGTGTTCGGACACTCGCACATCCCGCTGGACGAGCAGGACGACGGCTTCCGGATCCTCAACCCCGGCTCGCCCACCGACAAGCGCCGCCAGCCGCACGGCACGCTCGCCCTGCTGCACGTCGAGGACGGCGAACTGCTCGACGCGCGGATCGTGCCCGTCACGCCGTGACTAGGTTGTAGGCCATGGGTCTGTCTCGCCGTGTCTTCCTCACCGCCGCCGCGGTTCCGCTCGCCGGATGCACGGCTTCACCGCCCCCGCAACAACAGACCACCTCCACTGCCGCGCCGTTGACGACCACGACCACCACCACGACTGCGGCACGGCACGAACCGCTGTTCGCGCTGGAGCAGAAGTTCGGCGCACGCCTGGGTGTGTTCGCCAGCCGTGGCGACCGCACCGTCGAGCACCGCGCGGACGAGCGGTTCGCGTTCTGCTCGACGTTCAAGGCACTGGCCGCCGCGGCCGTGCTCAGCCGTGACGTCGCACTGGACACCGTCGTCACCTACACCGAGGCCGAGCTGATGAAGAGCTCGCAGATCACCCGCCGGCACGTCACCACCGGCATGTCCCTGCGCGACCTGTGCGACGCGGCGGTCCGCTACAGCGACGGCACGGCCGGAAATCTCCTGCTGCGCACCGCCGGCGGCCCCGCGGAGCTCACCGCGTACCTGCGCGGTCTCGGCGACGAGGTGACCAGGATGGACCGCGTCGAGCCCGACATCACCTCCGCGGTCCCGGGCGACCCGCGCGACACCAGCACCCCGCGCGCCCTCGGCACCACCTACCGCGCGCTCGTGACGGGCACCGCGCTGCCGGAGCGGCACCGGGCGTTCCTGCGCGACCTGATGGAGCGCAACACCACCGGTGACCAGCGCATCCGCGCCGGCGTGCCGAAGGACTGGAAGGTCGCCGACAAGACCGGCACCGGCAGCTACGCGACGATGAACGACATCGGCATCGCCTGGCCGCCCACCGGTGAGCCGCTGCTGATCGCGCTCATGTCCAGCAAACCCGCCGCGGACGCGCCCTACGACCAGGCGCTGCTCGCGGAGGCCGCCGCCTACGTGGCCGCCACCCTGTCCTGAGACCGCGCCCACTGCGCGAGGCGGGGTTCGAGCAGCGCGTAGACGTGCGGGTCGAACCCCATCCCGGTGTGCGTGCTGCGCACCTCGACGCACTCGGCGTACGGGTCCTGGCACAGCTCCCACGGCACGACGCCGTCCGCGCGCGAGAAGATCGAAATCGCCGGCACCCGCAGCGGCTCGGTCATAGACTCGATGTGCTCGGCGTAGCAGGGCCCGTCGAAGCAGTCGGCGTCGAGCAGGCCCGGCAGACCGGCGGCCGACAGCCGCGTCAGGAACCGCGCGACGCGCATGACACCGGGATGCGCGCCCAGCGGGTCGAGCACCGGGCTGCCCATCATCACCAGACCGCGCACCAGATCGGGTCTTCTGGCGGCGGCCAGGCGCGCTAGACCGCCGCCGCGGCTCTGGCCGAGCAGCACCACCGGCGCACCGGTGCGCTCGGCGTGCGCCTCGACGCTGCGCAGCAACCGGCCGAACAACGTGGTCGTGCAGCCGAGCGTGAACCCGATCCGCGCGCTGACCGGCCGGTAGCCGCGGGCGCGCAACCACGACGCCGCCGGTGCGAGGCTCACGTCACCCGCACCGAAACCAGGCGCCAGCACCACGCCGAGACCGCGGCCCGCTGACGGGTCGCCCGCGCGCCACACCGGGTGGCGCACCAGCCTCGGCACGTCGACCAGAGCCCGGAAGGCGCTCTCCCGAGCCGCGGATCGCAGACCGTCGAACATGCGTCTGGTTTGCCGCGGACCCGGCCGTTGAAACCAGCGTCACCGCACGGTGATGCTCTTGAGCGAGGCGTGCCCCGGACGCCACCCGGTCGAGACCGCCACGTACCGCGCCTCCGTCGCCGTCCCGTACGTCCGGCCGTCGACGCTGTACCCGGTCGTGTGCGGCGGCACCGGCCCGTCCGTCCACATGAGCCGGACCTCCTCGATCCGGTGCACCGCACCGAGGTCCACGACCATGCGCCCGTCCTGCCCCGGTGTCCACGCGGTCCGCTGGTCACCGTCGACCGCGGCGGCCGGATCGGTCATCCCCTGCGGCAGCACCGAGTTCGGGAACGTGACCCGCCCGAGCGCCAGGTCGTCGAACGGAAACGCTTGCGCGCCCGGCATCGTGACCGTGTGCTCGGCTTGGCCCAGCACCACCGGCAGCGTGCGGCCGTCCCGGTGCTCCAGCGTGAACCGGGCCGGACCGCCGCGGAACGTCACGCGCCGCCCGTCGTGCACCACGGCCGTGATGCCGGCCGGGATGTCGCGCGCGGTGAACCACGGCGCCTCGACCCGCGCGGTGGCGGCGGGCAGCGTGAGCGCGTAGTTCGTCCCACCGGCGGTGGTGACCTGCGTGCCCCGGTACAACCTCGACCCGCGCAGCGCGACCGTGCCGGTGACGGCGGCGCCGGAGAGGTTGAAGAGGCTGAGGTACCCGTCGGCGACGCTCGCCCGCACCCCCGGCGGGCACTGCGGCGGTGCCTGCGCGGCGATGGCCCGCAGATCGGCCCGCACGTAGCCCTCGACCACGCCCGCGGGCAGCGTGATCGTGTCGCCCTCCACCCTGATCGGCTCGGCCCCGCGCGCGACGAACCCGGCGCGGCCGTCGACGTCGAGCCAGCCCGGCGTGCTCAGGTCCGGCCGCGGGTACTCGACGACCGTCTTCCACGCGGCGCCGTCCACCGACGTCTCGACCCGGTAGGCGCCCGCCGCCGCGGACTCCCAGCGCAGCCGCACCTGCCGCACCGCGTGCGCGGCACCCAGGTCCACCGCGAGCCAGCTGTCCACCCGCCCGCGCTCGGCACGGGAGACCGCCCACCGCGTGTCCGGGTTGCCGTCCGTGGCCATGCGCGGCTCACGGCCGGTGTCGTACGACGACGCCGTGGTCGCCTTGCCGCGGGCGAGGTCGCCGTTCACGTCGAAGTCGAACACCGAGTAGCCGTAGGTGGGATGCGGACGCACCCCGACCACGCGGACATGGCGGGCCGTGGTCTCCGGGAACGTCAGCTCGTCGACCCGGGACGCCTCCCGTGCCCGCACCACGGCCGTGCCCGCGGAACCCCGGTACGTGCGGGAGCCGCTGAGGATGCCGGGCATGTCCAGGTTGTGCACGTCCACCCGGCCGGGCCGGGGGAGCGCGCACACGATCGTGCCGGTGGGCAGCGTGGCCGTGCCCGCGAAGCCGTCCGCGAACGCCAGCAGGCTCGCCGTGGCGGCGAACCCGTCGCGGACCTCCCGGTAGACGACGGTGGCGCGCTTGGTCACGGCAGCGGGCGGCAGCAGCATCGGGGTCGCCCCGCTGATCTTGAACAGCCAGTCGTCGTGCGCGGGCTGCCAGGCGAGCTTCGTGAAGCCCGGCTTCGTGACCGTGCCCGCCCAGGCCGCCGCGGACTGGTGCGTGAGCAGACCGGGGTCCGCGCCGTGGTCGACCGTGAACGCGGCCCGCTCGAAGAACTCCTGCTGCGACACCGGAGCCGGCGCCGGGCGCAGCTCGTGCAGCAGGTAGCTGATCGCGATCTCGGCCCGCGCCTCCGGCTCGTACTTGGCCTCACCGGAGAACTTCGCGAGCCGGTAGGTCGGCGGGTGGTTCTGGTAGGCGAGCAACCGGGCCGCGAGCGCGCTCTCCGCCCACGCCGCCATCCGGTCGCCCAGCACGGTCGCGCGGAACGCGAGCGGGATGACGTCACGCCCGTAGAGGTGCTCCCGGTCGGCGACCATCGGCATCAACGGCTCACCGGCGTCGCTCATGGTCGCGAGGATGGTGCGCCACAACAGCTCCCCGTTCGGCTGCCGGGTCAGCACCTCCGGCAGCGGCCGCCCCGCCAGCAGGAAGTGCACGGCGTTGCGCCCCGAGGTGCGCCACAGCTCCTCCTGGTAGTGCGGGCCGAACGAGCCGTGGTTCTCCACGATGAACGTGTCGTGCAGGTTCCGCGCGGTGTTCGCCGCGATCGGCACACCGTCCACCAGCGCCGGGTTGGCGAGGTCCGCGGCCGGCAACCCGGCCTCGTTGCGGCTCCACCGCCCGAACGCCTCCCGCCACCCGCTGCCGTCACCGTGCCACGCGAGCCCCGGCGCGAGCGCCTGCGCGTAGACGCCCATCTCCTCCAGCTTGGTGTCGCCGCGGTGACCGCCGGTCAGCCCGTTCGGCGTCCAGCTGCCCGACCGCGGGTCGTTGCCCGTGCCGAGCGACGTCGTGTAGTCGGCCTGCCCCCGTGCGATCGTCTCGACGTTCGCCCGCGTCGCCGCGTCCAGCTCGTGCCACAGCAACCGCGCGGCCAGCACGAAGTACGACTGGAACGTGGTGTCCCAGAACAGGGTCTTGCCCCACTCCGTGCCGCCGGTCAGCACGTTGCTCGCGGCGAAGTGCCTGATCGTGGCCAGCGTGCGCTGCCGGAGCACCTCCTTCTCCACACCCGCGAGCGCCGCGTCGTAGGTGCCCCTGGTCAGCAGCACCGCGTTGCCGAGCACGACGGCGAACCCGAAGTCCGTGCGCCGGTACCGCCCGGCCGTCGCGTCGAACTGGGTCTCGGACCACCTCGTGTGCCGCAGCAACACCTCGTGGTAGACGTCCCGCACAGCCCGCTGCGGGGCCGCCTCGCGGGCGAGCGCGGTGCCCGGCGCCGCGGCGAGGATCCCGGGCGCGGCGGCGAGCAGGCCCGTGGCGTGGAGGAAGCGTCTGCGGTCGATCTGCCATGACATCGTTGTCAGCTCCTCGAGGTGAGACCGGCCCGATCGTGTGAGACGGGCCGGTCGGCGGTCAAGGTGCTGATCGATATAAGTCGTTTTGTGGACAGCCGGGCGTGGTCCGTGCTCAGACGGTGACCGCGATCTCCGCGCCCAGCTTCGCCCCGTCCAGCAGCTCCAGGTCGTCCCCGCTCCAGAACCGCCCGGGGTCATACCAGTTCGGCCGGCGCTGGGGCAGCAGCCCCATGGCCTCGTAGGTGACCGCCACGACCTCCGCGCAGAACGCGCTCTCCAGCGTCGCGTCCGCCTTGGGCCGCAACGGGACCCGTCCCCGCAGCCAGCGCGACGCGAGCCGGGCGGTGGTCGGGAACGGCGTGCCGTCCAGGCGGGCGATGGTCTGCAGGACCGCGTCCTCCACCTCCTTGGTGACGGGGTGGTGCAGCTGCCGCACCCACGCGCGCTGGCCGTACTTGTCGTGCCACGTCACCACGGCGTCGCGCAGGTCGTGCAGCTGGGCACCGCGCTGGTGGGTGCCCGACCACATGTCCTTGAGCGACTTGCCGAGCTCCGCGTGCCACATCAGCGGCGGCAGGTCGTCCAGGACCACCGCCATGCCCACGTGGTTGACCGGGCTGTTGGTCATCGCCTGGATCGCCCGGTCCGCCGCGCTGCGGCCGCGGAAGACCCACACGTCGCCGGTCCGGGTCAGTTCGACGGCTTCGTCCAGGGTTGTCGCCATGGGCACGTAGCCTAGGCAACATGAAGCTCTGGAAGGTGCTCGGCATCGCCGCGTTCGCCGGTGTCGCGGCCAGTGGCGCGCTCGTGGCCCGCAACCAGCGCCGCCGGGCCGCCTACACGCCCGACCAGATCAGGGAGCGCCTGCACGAGCGCCTCGCCGAGGCCGGCCGCGCCCAGGACTGAGGGCGCCGGCAGAGCCCGTCAGTCGTGGTCGGGCGCACCGGTCAGGTGGTGGTCGGCGGCGCTGACGGCCTCGGACAGCAGCCTGCGCACGTGCCCGCCGCAGGCGCGGTAGAGCGAACGGCGGCCGTCGCGCCGCACCGTGACCAGACCGGTGAGGCGGAGCTTCGCCAGGTGCTGTGACACCGCGGGCCGCGCGATCTGCACCTTCCCGGCGAGCGTCGTCACGTCGTACTCGTCGCCGCACAACAACCACAGCATGCGCAGCCGCGTCGGGTCGGCGAGCATCCGGAACCCGTCGACTGCGGTCTCGACGTGCTTGCCCGACGGCAGCTGTTGCCAAGACTCCGTTGTTGCAACGTGGTCGCGTGAGCCCATGCCCGCATGATGTCACGGTCGACGTGTGCGTACATGTGCACATATAGTGCCGCGCATGCTGGTCGTGCTGCGCAACCGCACCTACCGCCACCTGTTCGGCGCGCAGGTCGTCGCGCTCACCGGCACCGGCCTCGCGACCGTCGCACTCGGGCTGCTCGCCCACGACCTCGCCGGGGCACAGGCGGGTGCGGTGCTCGGCACCGCGCTGGCGGTCAAGATGCTGGCCTACGTCGGCGTGGCACCGGTCGCGGCCGCCGTGCTCGGCGCGTTGCCGCGGCGGGAGGTGCTCGTGGCGCTGGACCTCGTGCGCGCGGCGGTCGCGGTGGCGCTGCCGTGGGTGGACGAGATCTGGCAGGTCTACACGCTGATCTTCGTGCTGCAGGCCGCATCCGCCGCCTTCACGCCGTTGTTCCAGGCGACCATCCCCGACGTGCTGCCTGACGAACGCGACCACACCCGCGCGCTCACGTTGTCGCGACTGGCCTACGACCTCGAAGGCCTCCTCAGCCCCGCGCTCGCCGCCGCACTGCTCACCGTCGTCAGCTTCGGCCACCTGTTCACCGGCACGTCCATCGGCTTCGCCGCGTCGGCGGTGCTCGTGGTGTCGGTGCTGCTGCCCCGTCCGGTGGCCCGCACGGGCCGCTGCCGCGCCACCACCCGCGGCCTCCGCATCTACCTGGCGACACCACGGCTGCGCGGCCTGCTCGCCGTCCACCTCGCCGCCGCGGCCGCCGGGTCCATGGTGCTCGTCAACACCGTCGGCCACGTCCACGACGGGCTGGGCCGCGCCGCCCCGGACGTCGCGGTCGCGCTGGCGGCCAACGGGATCGGCTCGCTGGCCGCCGCGCTCGTGCTGCCCCGCCTGCTCGACCGGCTGCCCGACCGCGTGGTCGTGCTGCGCGCCTGCGCGGGACTGACCGCTCTGCTGTTCGCCGGCGTCACCGCGGTCTCGGCGCACTGGACGGGCGTGCTCGTGCTGTGGGCGTTGATCGGCGCGGGGTGCTGCTTCGCGCTCACGCCAGGAGCCCGGCTGCTGCGCCGGTCCGCGGCCGACCCCGACCGCCCCGCGCTGTTCGCCGCCGACTTCGCGCTCTCGCACGCCTGCTGGCTCGTCTGCTACCCGCTGGCCGGCTGGGTCGCGAGCACGGCCGGCACCACCGCGGCGTTCGCCGTGCTCGGCGTGCTCGCCGCGGCCGCCGCACTGGCCGCTCCGCACCTGTGGCCCACGGCCGACCCCGAGGTCGTCGAGCACGTCCACGACGACCTCGACCCCGGCCACGACCACCTGTGCGACGCGGTCCCGGCCGGGGGAGCGTGGCGGCATGCTCACCCGTTCCGCATCGACGACCACCACGAGCGGTGGCCGCGCCACTGACGGGTCACTTGCCCGGGGGGAACGACCACGTCGCGATCCTGACCGTTCCCGAAGTGCGGCAGCGCACCGGCAAATCGATTCAGACGGGCTGTGCCGACTCATTCCGATGCACTCGACAGGGTGACGCCCGCCGATCTTCCGCAGGGCGGTCGTTGAACCGCGACGACACCCGTGACCTGCTGTTCGAGCTTGTCGAGCAGGGCGGTCCGCCGGTCTGACATTGTCCACCGATCGTTGTACACCGGAACAACTCTGAGACCGGACAACGAAATCTGCGTACCGTCGGAAGTGCTTGCACTCCGGGGGGAACGCAAATGCCGATCGTGTTGTCCGAATCCGCGCCCAAGGGACGTGGACTGACCATTCTCTTCGAGCTGGAAGACCTCGCGCGCACCCGTTTCGCACCGGCCCCGCTGCCGATGTACGAACTGGTGTTCACGGTGCACAGCGGCAACTGGGACCGCCTGCTGCTGCCGCAGATCCGCCCGCTCGCCGAGCTCGTGCGACCGGGGCGGTTCATCCCGGACTTCTTCAACTCCGCGCGCGCCGACTTCGACGAGGCCGTGCGCCAGGTGCTCGACGTGCCCGCGACCCGCGTGCGCGACCAGATCGCGACCATGCTCGGCACCACCTCTCCGTGGCTGCGCTCGTTCGCCGCGGGCACGCCCACCTCGCGCCAGGACCTGCGCGCGGCGCTGAACGCCGGCTACCGCGACCTGATCGAGCACGACTGGCCGGAGACCCGCCAGGCGTTCGACGCGGAGGTGCGGCTGCGGTCCAGCCAGGCCGTGACCGGCGGCCTGGGCGACCTGCTCGGCAACCTGCACCCGTCGATCTCCTGGACCGCACCCGCCCTGCACGTGGAGCTCGCCTGGGACACCGAGATCTCGTTGCGCGGCACCGGAATGCTCATCGTCCCGGTGCTGCACGGCCTCACCCGCCCGGCCGTGTCGATGTTCGCGGAACCACAACCGCTGCTCTTCTACCCGGTCGCCACACCCCAGCCCGGCGGCGCCTCCCTGGAGCTGGCCCTGGGCCGCACCCGCACCCTCGTGCTGCGCGCCCTCACGTCCGAACGCACCACCACCGAGCTCGCCCGGCACGTGGGCATCAGCCTGCCCACCGCCTCACAGCACGCGACCGCACTGCGCACCGCCGGTTTCGTGTCGACCCACCGCAACGGCCGTTCCGTCCGCCACCGCCTGACCAGGCGCGGCTGGGAACTGCTCACCTGACCGCCACCGGGAGGCCCGCATGACCGTGCTGCCGCGGTACCGCACCGACCCGAGCCCACGCGCGCTGGCCACCCGCCTGCGCGCCCTGCTCACCGCCGACGTCCCCGTCGCGTGCGGCGTCTACGCCGGCCTGACCGACCCCGTGCCGACGTCCGCCCTGCACGCCCGCATCACACACGCGATGGCGCGCGCGTTCGTGGCCGGCGAGTCCGCCGCCGTACCCCGCTTCTCCCCGCCACCCTCGGCCCAGCTGCGGCTGCTGACCGCGGCCAGCCGGGGCCGCCTGGACGGCGCCGGCGCCGACATGACGACGTTCCCGGTGGACCTGGCCTCGGAACTGTGGTGGCGGGTGCACGCCCACGCGGGCGAGCCGTCGCTGCGCCCCGCCGAACGCCGGGTGGCCTGCGACCTGTTCCTGCGCCTCGGCTACCCGCACCGCGCCGCGTCCGTGATCGGCCTGACCGTGGCCGACGCGCGCAACCACACGTTCGCCGCCGAGTTCGCCGCGGAACAGCTCGCGGTCCTGCGCTGCCACCTGCCCGCCCCGGCAGTGGAGGCGCTCGCACTGCGCGGCGCCCGCTCCGGCCTGCCCGCCGCCACCCGGCGGGACCTGGCCCTGTTCGTGGTGTTCCGCGCCGCGGCCACCGGAGTGGACTCGACGTCCCTGCACGCGGCCGCCGCACTGGCGATGAGGGCCGCCTCGGAACTGCCGCACGCGGGCTTCTCCGACGCGTTGGCACGGGTCCGCCTGCACCGGGCCGTCGCCGCGATCCCGTTCGTGCGGCGCGACATCGTGGAAACCCACCGCCTGCTCGGCCGGGCCGTGGAGGGCCTGACCTCCGTCGCACCGGGCGAGGCGGAGTTCGACCGCCTGGCGTGGGCCGACGAGGCCTACGCCCTCCACGCCCTCCTCGTGCAGACGCACCTGGCGATCGGCCTGGGCCAACGCGCGGTCGGCCACGCCGACGAACTGGTCGCCCTGAGCCCCGGCGACGACCGCACGTGGGCGTTGCGCGGCGACGCACTGGTCTCCTGCGGGCGGCTGGAGGAAGCCGTGGAGGCGTACACGCAAGGCGTGGCGCTGGGCGGCTGGGGTGCGGCTCGGGCGGCCCACCTGCGGGGGTTCGCGCTGCAACGGCTCGGGCGGGCGGTGGAGGCGGAGGCGGACTTCCTGCTGGCACACCGGATCGACCCGACCGCGTCGGTGGGCGGAGTGGGGGTCGCGGCGGGGCGAAAGGCGATGGCCGGGCGTGTCGGCGCTGGTGCTCCTTCCGCTGTCGTCGCGGCGACGGTGCCGGTCGTGTGGGCGGTTCCGGCGGACCAAGCCGTGCCAACGGTTCAGGCCGTGCCAGCGGTTCAGGCCGTGCCGACAGCGTCCACGTCCGCTGCGTCCAGCGGGTCTGGCGGGTAGACAGGCCGCTCGACCCGCACCGCGCCTTGCCGTCAGCTCTGCCTCGCCCTGCTCAATCTCCCGCCTGCCCTCCCGAGCCGCCCCCTGGCGCCGGTCAGCGGGCGTCGGCCGTCACCAGCAGCCTGAGGTGCGCGGCGACCCAGGTCTGCGAGCTCGGCCCGTCGGCGAAGGCCGTCAGGCGTGCCGCCGCCGTCCGCAGGCCGAGGCGGTGCAGGTGGGCGGCGACCTCGCGGGTGCGGGCGAGCAGGCTCGGGGACAGGTGGTCGAGGCCGCGGTGCGCGGCCTCGGAGGAGACCGTCAGCGCGCTGTCGATGGCCGCGGTCAGCGCGTCCGCGGTCGTGTCACCCGGCGGTAACTGCTGGGGTGCGGTGCCGGTGGCCAGGTCCAGGACCACGACACCGGACTCGGTGTGCACGGCCAGCGGGTCGATCACCAGGGTGCCGCGGTGGCGGCGCACGGAACCGGTGATCGTGGTCGGCGAGGAGCGCAGGGCGGTGGCCAGGGCGTCGAGCGCGTGTGGTGCCACGGCGCGGTGAGCGGCCTCCAGGCGGCAAGTGCCGGTCGGGTTGTGGAGGGCCGCGGTCAGGCGTTGCGCGGCCGGGTCGTACGCCACGTCCGACACCTCGGTGACGTGCAGGGCGCGGACCAGCTCCGCCTCGACGCGGGCGCGGACCTGGCGGGGTGGCAGGTCGGCCAGGGCCGCGGCGGTCGCGGGGTAGTCGGTGACGACCAGGGCGAGCGGCAGGTCGTCCCAGGCGGTGCCGACCGGGGTGAGGGACGTCTTGGCGACACGGCTGGTCTTCAGGGTCACCACGCGGCTGGCGCTGCGGGTCGCGGACTCGGACACGACGTTCGAGGCGGCCAGGCGCACGGCGGTGCGCAGCGGGGTGTCGCGCTGGACCAGGACCACGTCACCCGAGGCGAGGTACACGTCGGCGGTGGTCTCGGTGCGGCGGCGGGCGCCCAGCGCGGTCAGGCGGACGCGGCGCAGCGGGGTTTCAGCTGGCTCGTCGAAGCCGAGGACCTCGGCGCGCGGACCGGTCGCGGTGGTGCGGGCGTGCAGCTCGGTGAGCAGGGCGGCGAACTGCTCGGCCGCGTAGTCGGCGCTGCGGGTGCGGTAGGCGGTGAGCTGGGCGAGCAGGTCCGCGATCACCGCGGCCGGCCAGTGCAGGCGCTGGGCGGTCAGGTCCCGGTGCAGGCGGTGCCACGCGGCGTCGAGGACCTCGCTCGCGTTCGTGGCACCGTCGAGCAGGAGCTGGTCGAGCAGGTCGGTGACCGCAGTCAGATCCGTTGCCGTGGTGGGAGATCCGCCGACGTCCACGGTGTCCGCGCCGGTGGCGTCCGCCGCGCGGAACGCCCACACCGCCAGGGCCGTGGCCTCCTCGCGGTGGACGGCGTCGGTGTGGACGTAGGACAGGTCGCCGGGCACCAGGAACGTCACCGTGCAGGTCGGCAGCTCCGCCTGCGCCGTCTGGTCCTCCGCGGTCGGGCGGCGCAGCTTCGCGCGGTACCCGGCCTGGAACGCCCGGCGGGCGCGGCGCAGGGTGCGCTCGCCCATCAACGCCGTCAGGTCCTCGTCGGTCACCGCGCCCGGCGACCACAGCTCGACCGGTGCGCTCGCCGGCCCGGTCCGCTGGTAGGCGAGCACCACCGCGATGCGGTGGCGGCACACACCGGCCGCGCCACAGCTGCACCGCGCCGCGTCGAGCGCGGTGTTCGGCGGCAGCGTCGTGGTCGTGCCGTCCGGGAACTTCCCCTGGACGGTGCCCGCCGGGTCGGTGTCGAGCGCGGGCACGACCCCCGCGTCGAGCTCCTTGACCGCGCGTTTCACCAGCCCGCGGTTGGCGAGCGCGGCCAGCGCGTCCGGGGTCAGCGCGAGCAGGTCGGGTCTGGTCACCTGAGTTTCTCCGCAACGAATTCGGCGAGCTCGCCAGGGGTCATCGCGCCGACGTGGGCGCCCGCGTTCGCCAGGCGCTGGCCCAGCACGCGGTCGTAGTCCGGGTTCGCCTGCTCGTCCAGCGCTGCCAGGCACAGCACGTGGGTGCCCTGCTCGCACAGGTCCTTCACGACGCGGACCAGGCGTTCCGGGTTGCCGCCCTCGTAGAAGTCGCTGATGATCGCGACGACCGCCCTGCGCGGGCTGTCCACGAGCCCGGCGCCGTACGCGGCGGCCTTGGCGATGTCCGTGCCACCGCCGAGCTGCACCTTCATCAGCAGCTCGACCGGGTCGGTCACGTCCGAGGTCAGGTCCACCACGTTCGTGTCGAACGCGATCAGGTGCGTGCGCAGCCCCGGCAGACCCCACAGGCAGGCCGCGGTGACCGCGGAGTGGATCACCGAGCCGGTCATCGACCCGGACTGGTCCACCAGCAGGATCACCTGCCACTGCTCGACGTGCTTGCGGTTGCGGGAGAAGAACTTCGCGTGCTCGATCGACAGCTTGCGCTCGTCGGGCCGGTAGCGCTGCAGGTTCGCCCTGATCGTGGCGCGGAAGTCGAAGTTGCGCGAGTTGCGGTGGATGCTCGGCCGCCGCGACCGCGTGCCGCTGAACGCCTGCCGCACCTCGGTCTTCAGCTTCTCCACCAGCTGCCGGACGACCGCCTCGACGATCTTGCGGGCCATCGCGAGCACGGCCGGGTTCATCAGGTGCTTGGTCCGCAGCACCGCGCGCAGCAACGCCGCGTTGGGTTCGATCCGTTGCAGCACCTCGGGGTCCGTGACGATGTCGGTGATCTCGTACCGCTCGACCGCGTCGCGTTCCAGCCGTTCCACCGTCTCCTTCGGGAACAGCGCGTGCACCTCGTCCAGCCAGTCGACGGTCTGCACGACCGAGTCCTGGTTGCCGCCCTTGCGCACACCGCGCTGGGCCAGCTCGGGATCACGCCCGTAGAGCCACTCCAGCGCCGCGTCCCTTCGTGCCGCCTCGCCCCGCAGACCCCCGGCGCAGCGCGCGGAGGGCTCACCGAGGATCAGCCGCCAGCGTTCCATGTCCGTCATGCCAGCCCGCCCTTCACCAGCAGCCCGTCGACCCGCCGTTCCACCGCCAGCGCCTCCGCCACGAGCACCGGGTCGGTGTCGAGCCGGGTCACGGCGCGCGCGTCGCCGTCGGCCCCGCGGTGCTCCAGCACGGTCGCCGCGATCGTCTCCCGTTCCCTGGGCGGGAAGTAGCCGAAGGCAAGCCGCAACGCGGGCAGCGCCACCAGGAACTCCTCCTCGGTCATCGCGCTGACCAGCTCGTCCAGCACACCGACCAGCTCAGGGCTCGCGAGCACCTCCTCGCGCGCCACCGCGAACAGCCCGGCGAGCCAGTCGCCCAGCGCCGTGACGGTCCTGACCTTGCGCACGTCCGGCTGCGCACCCAGCGACCAGGCCAGCCCGAGCGCGGCACCGCGCAGGTCCGGTGGCGCCTGCACGTCCTCGCTCACCCTGGTCGCCACGCCCGTCACGTCCGCGATGTCGAGCGACAGCGCGGACTTCGCGTGCAGCACCGCGTCCCTGGTCGCCGCCATCGCCCGCAACCGGTCCGGGTCGGCCGGGGCCGGCCCGCCGTGCAGGCCCTCGACCAGCCACAGCACCCTGGTCGTGCCGGCGTCGACCACCGCGCCCAGCAACGGGTCCTTCGCCGTGCCGAACAACCGGTCGTGCCGCCACAGCCCCAGCACACCGCTCAGCACGTGGCCCAGCGCCGCGAGGTCACCGGTCTCCCGCACGCCCTCGTTCAGCGCCTCCTTGACCTTGCCCGACAACGTGGAGATGCCGCACAGCACCGCGTCGAACAGGACCACGGCCAGCTCCTGCAACTGGGCGTGCCTCGCCCGCCGCTCCAGCACCGCCCCGGCCGCCTCCGGCAGCGTGGCACCGTGCTCGGCGGCCTCGATCAACGCCGCCAGCCGCTCCTCCGCCGGCCGCAGCACCCACTGCTCCTCCAGCACCGGTGCCGCGCCCCGGTCCGGCCCGCTGGTGCGGTGGAAACCGGGAATCCGCAGCGCCCGCAGGCGGTGCAGTACCCGGCTGCGCTCCAGCGACCGCGGCTCGGTGAGGTCGAGCGACAGCGTGCCCTCGTGGTCGAGGCCGTGCGTGCGCAGCAGCTCCTGCACCGCGCCGACCAACGGCGGCGCCGGCGTGCTCGGGTGCAGCCGGCCGACCTGCTCACCGCGCAGCGCGCCGAGCATCTCGACCAGCGCCGGGTGCGCACCCGGCTGCAGCGTGCCCCGGCGCGACCACGGCGGTGGCTGCGTCAGGTCCTCGGAGATCAACGCACTGGTCAGGCCGTCCAGCACGTCCGTGCGCGCGAGCTGCTCGTGCCCGCGCAACCGCGCCAGCGCCCCGGCCTGCGTGCGCGCGGCGATCAGGTCGGCCGTCGACACCGGCTGCTGCCTGCGCCGCAGCCGCGTCGCCACCGACTCGACGAGCCAGTCCGCCGCCCGCTGCGCACCCTGCTCCCAGACCTGCTGGTAGTAGCCGGGTGACGGCATGCCCGACTGGTAGCCGGTGAACGCGTCCAGCCGCGCGTGCGAGTACGGCACGAGGTAGCTGGCGCCCCGTTCGCGTTCGGGCACCTCCGGCCACTCGGCGGTGTCGTCCCCGGGGGAGGCGGCGAGCATCGCCCTGAGCGCGGGCGTGTGGAAACCACCGGTGACCACGACGACCGGCCGGTCCCCGGCCTCACCCACCGCGGCCCGAACCCAGCGCGCCATGTACTCCTCGCGCGCCGAGTCGCCCTCGTCCGCCGTGGCCGTTCCGCGCAGCAGGTCGAAGTACTCGGCGAGCCCCCGCGGGTCCTGCACGGACTCGAAGAGGTGGTCCCACAGCACGTCGACGTTGTCGACCGCGAACTCCCGGCACAGCCGCTCGACCACCTCGGTGTAGCGCAGCTCCGCGTCGGCGTACCGGTTGCTGACGTCGCGGAACGCCCTGTGCCACGCGGGCAGGTCGATGAACCTGACCTCCGCCCCGCAGCGGCGTGCCTCCGCGATCGCCACCCACTCCGGCGAGTAGTCGCAGAACGGTGCCCACGACGCGTGCTCGTCGGAGTAGCTGAACAACGCGATCGGCAGCTCGTGGCCCAGCAGCAGCTCGTCGATGCGGTCGTTGAAGTCCGCGGGGCCCTCGATCAGCACGTACGCCGGCTGCTGCGCGGAGATGGTGGCGGCGACCAGCCGGGCACAGGCGGGACTGTGGTGCCGGACGCCGACGAACACGGCCCCCATCAGCCGGGCAGCAGGTGCCGGGCGCGGTGCAGCTCCTGCCACTGCTTGCCCTTGCGGCGCGGCGCGTGCTGCTCCAGGTACCGCCGCAGCCGGGCCAGGTCCTCGGCGTTGTCCTTGGCCGCCGTGCCCGCCAGGCACTCGACCACGTCCGCCGCCGACCCCTGCTCACCGCGCAGGAACCACCCGCGCAGCCCGACCGCGTGGGCCACCGACACCGCCTCCGCCGTGCTCATGACGGTGGTGAGCCGGTCGCTGCCCTCCCGCAGGTCCCGGAACGTCCTGACCAGGACCTCCAGCACGTCCCGCTTCGGCGCGAGCTGCACACCGGACCGGTCGAGCAGCTTCGCGGCCTCCTGCTCGACCAGCGCCAGCTCGGTGTCGAAGTCCGCGATGGGGAACACCGTCTCGAAGTTGAACCGCCGCTTGAGCGCCGCGCTCATCTCGTTGACACCGCGGTCGCGCGTGTTCGCCGTGGCGATCACGTTGAACCCGTCCTGCGCGAACACCATGCCGTCCGGGCCGTTCAGCTCCCCGATCGCCATCACCCGGTCCGACAGCATCGACAGCATGCAGTCCTGCACCTCGAGCGGGCAGCGGGTGATCTCCTCGAACCGCACGACCTTGCCCTCGGCCATGCCCCGCAGCATCGGCGCCGGCACCAGCGACCGCGGCGACGGTCCCTCCGCCACCAGCAGCGCGTAGTTCCACGAGTACTTGATCTGGTCCTCGGTGGTCGCCGCGCCGCCCTGGATCGTGAGCGTTGACTCGCCGCACACCGCCGCCGCGATCAGCTCGGACAGCAGCGACTTCGCCGTGCCCGGCTCACCGACGAGCATCAGCCCGCGGCTGGTCGCGAGCGTGACCAGCGCCCGGTCCACGAGCGACGGGTCGCCGACGAACTTCTTGCTGACACCGCGCTTCTCGTCGCCGACGACGAACCGCCGCGCGGCTTCGAGGCTCAGCGCCCAGCCCGGCGGCTTCGGCGCGGTGTCGGAGTCGCGCAGGCGGGCGAGCTCGTCGGCGTAGCGGACCTCGGCCGGTGGGCGCTGCATCGTCTGGGTGCTGGTCATGGCTGAAGGGACTCCAGTTCGGAGAGGAGCTCGGAGGTCGTGATCGGGTCGACCTCGTACGAGCGAGGTGCGTCCTTGGGCGCGGACCACGTGCCGCGGCCGCTGGGGGAGAACCACATGTCGCTGAAACCGACCTCGGGGAAGACGTCGACGGCACCGACCGCGATGCCGGGGTCGAGCGACGCGACGAGCGCTCCGCCGCCGGGGAACGGCCGGGTGATCCAGCACTCGACGCCGGCGTCCTGCGGCTCGCCGCGGACCCAGCCCTTCTTCGTCAGCCCGAGGACCTTGCCGATCGGGTGTGGCGTGTTGCAGTACTTCTTCAAGCGGGGCAACAGGTCCTCACCGGCCGGCAGGACGTGCCGCGGCCGGCCGAGCTGCGGGAACGGCTGCAGGATCTCGTAGTCGGCGAACACCTCGCCCCACGCCGCCAGCGAGTCGCCGAGCGCGACCGGGTGCGCGACCCGCACGGTCGCGTCCGCGGGCAGCGCCACCTCGTCGTCGTTCGAGTCGGCGAGCGTGCGGTCCTCGGCGAGGCGGAACGACAGCCCCGAGTCGGTGAGCCACACCAGCCGGCGGACGATGTGCCACAGCAGCGGGTGCGCGGCGAGCACCGTCTGGAACTCCTCGGCCGTCCACGTGCGCTGGTCGACCATCGCCCGCTCCAGCCGCTGGATCTGGTCGGAGGCGACGGTGCGGACGTCCTTCTTCAACGCCGAGAACCGCTTGTGCTCCACCGGGGCGAGGTCCTGGTCGTCCTTGGCACCCGGTTTGGGCAGGTCCTTGCGGCGCTTGCCGTCCGGGTCCAGCACGTAGGGCTTGAGCTGTTCGTCGAAGCCGACGCGGAACTGGCGCGGGCCGTAGTCGATCACCAGCGAGGCCGCGTCGTCCAGGCCCAGGCGCGGCACCAGCCGGTCCGCGAGCTGTTCCCGCGAGAGCCCCAGCTCTGCGGCGATCTGCGAGACCTTCTCCTGCGCCCGCGTCTTGAGGCCCTTGAACGGCACCTTCTCGGCGATGCTGTTCAGGTGCGACAGCGCCACCTCGGTGCCGATGTCGGCGAGCACGTCGAGACCGGCGACCGCCCTGGCGTGCTGGCTGGCACCCGGCCAGGCGCGGATCAACGGCGACAGCGCGCGCACCGTCGTGTCGTCGCCGAACCAGCCCAGCGCGTGCAGCGCCCAGCTCTCCTTGGACGAACCCGACCGGTGCCACTGCTCGAACACCGCCCACGCGAACGTGGCCAGCGACGCGGGATCGAGCGCCTCACGCGCGACCGGCAGCCCGGCGTAGACCTCACCGGGCTTGGACAGCGCGGCGGTCATCAGCAGGTGGCTCGCCGCCTGCGGGGACAGCGCGTGCTTGCGGTCGCGCAGCAGCACCTGCGGCAGCAGCCGGGTGTCGGCCCACTCGCCGATGGCCGGCAGCTTCGCGGGCAGCACGTCCACCGGGTCGACCGACAGCACGGCGTCGACCGCCGCCTGCGCACCGCACTCCGCGGCGAGTCCCGCCACGTCGACCCCGAGTCCGTGCAGGTGCCGCAGGGCCGCCTCGGCGTCACGGCGGGCGGTACCGGCCTTGCCCGCGGCCACCGGGATGAGCAGCCGGGCGGCCTGCTCGCGGTGCCGGGCGAGCCACGCGAGCCCCCAGCGCCGGGGCTGCTTGGTCCGCGCGAACCACCCGGCCATCACCACCGCCACCTCGGCCGTGGCGAACGGCACCAGCACCACGCCACCGGCACCCGGAGTGGACTGCGCGAGCAGTGTCAACGGCGGCACCGCGTCCAGCTCGAACCGCGCGGCGATCCGCTTGCCCCACTCCTCGACGCTGTAGGTGTATTTCGGAGTCCACTGCGCCAGCAGCGGCCGCACCTCGTTCTCGGGCGCCGCCAGGAACAGGTCGTTGTCGTAGTAGCCGATGTTGCCGCTCTTGAAGTCCTTGAGCAGCTTGCGCCAGCTGTGGTGGGCGGTGATCCACTCGCGGCCGGACTCCAGCCACTGGTCGCGTTCACCGTCCTCCCACCGCACCGACGGCGCCGGCAGCGGCAGGCCGGTCAGCACCACGGGCTTCGGCGCCGGCCTGCGGTCCAGCCACGGCGGCGCCGCCAGCAGCGGCGGCAGCTGACCGGGTTCGGCCTCCGGCCACACGTCCACCTCGTGCTCCGCGATCACCGCCAGGACCTCGGCCGGCACCTCCAGCTCGGGGTGCGACATCAGGTGAGCGGTCAGCAGCCGGCGCATCTCGTCGTCGCGTCCGGCCCGTTCCCCCAGCAGCCGGGCCGCCCGCCGCGGGAACGCCGCCATCGCCGACAGCACAGCGGGACGCACGTACTTCGCGGTCAACCGGTCGAGCAGGACCGTGAACGCCTCATCGGTCGGCAGCACCGCGAGCACCTTCACCGCCTGCTTGCGGCCGTCCGCCCAGCCGTACTCCTCGTCGAGCTCCTGCGCCAGCAACGGTGCGATGGCCGGCCCCAGCACGTAGGCCGCCGTGTACAGCACGAACGCCGAGTTGGTCAGCGACGCCTCGGCACGCACGAAGTCCTCGTAGCTGCGCGCCGTGCACGGCAGCATCCACCACTTGCTCGACGTGTGCGGCAGCGCGCAGACCTCGGCGAACCAGTCGGACCGCTCCGGCACCAGGAACGATCGCAGCTCCTTCACCCGGCCCGTCGCGCCCATCTCCTCCAGGGCGGTCTCGGCGGCGGCCCGTTCCGCGTCGTCCGCGACCGCGAGCGCGTACCGCACGGCGATGAGCATCTTGGCCTCGGCGGTGTCGGCCGCCGCGTGGAAACCGTCGGTCACCCGGTGCAGGCAGGCCTTGCCCCAGGCCGCCTTCCTGGCGTTCCACTCGTCGGAGAACGTCAGTCCCATGAACTCGACGACCGCCTCGGCGGCGAACGCCGCGCCGTGGTCGGCGATCCACGCGTGCACCACCGGCTGACCGGACGAAGTGATGGTCGCGACCGCCGCCGCACCCAGGGGACTGGGCCGGCCGGCGAGGTGCCGGCGGGTCGCCTCGACGAGGTCGGGGGCCGCACCGGCCAGTGCGCGGTCGATCAGCTCGGCGTTGTCGGCGAACTGCCGGCGGGCCTTGGCTGCGAGGGCGGCGTCGAGGGTGAACTCCGGGGCCGGGTCCAGGCCGCGCTGCCGGATCACGGTGCGGGCCCAGGCCTTGGGCATCTCCCAAACGTCCTCGTCGACGGCGGGAGGTGGGGTGTCGGTCGGGGTGTTGGTTGGGGCGCCGGTCGGAGCGTCGGAGAGGGAGGAGGTGGAGGCGGCCGGTTGTGGGGTGGGCGAGGCCGACAGGGTGGAAGTGGTGGAGGACGGGGTGGTTGCGGGCTGGGCAGCGCTGGGTTGGGCAGCGCTGGGTTGGGCGGCGCCGGGTTGGGTCGCGGTGGGCTGGGCCGCAGCGGGCTGAGCGTTGGTGGGCTGGGCAGCGCCAGGCTGTGCGCCTGCGGGCTGCGCAGCGCTGGACTGGGCCGAGCCGCTGGAAGCCGGTGCCGTGCCGACTGTCGGTGCCGTGCCGAGTGCAGGTGCCGTGCCGCCCGTGGGCGCCGTGGCTGCCATCGTGCCGACGGCGGCGTAGCCCTTCTTCTCCTTCTCCGCCACCAGCTTCGCGACGTGGGCCGTGGCCTTCGCCTCGTCGGCGAGCTCCTTGACCTGGGTCTGGCCGGCCGTGCCGATCCGTCCGAAGCGGACGGTCACCTCCGTGCCGTTCTGGTCGACCTCCCAGAACTTCGCCGAGCTGCCGGAGACCAGCTCCCACCTGCGCACCGCGGTGCTCCTCTGGTTCGTGTTCACGACTGCAGGGACTCCAGTTCGGACAGCAGCTCGGAGGTCGTGATCGCGTCGACCTCGACCGCGGTCGAGGCATTCTGCTGGGCGGACCAGTAGCCCCGGCCGTCGGGGGAGTACCAGAGGTCGTCGAACTTGACCTCGGGGAAGACGTCGACCGCGCCGACCGCGATGCCGGGGTCGAGCGACGCCACCAGGGCGCCGCCTGCGGGGAGGGGGCGGGTGATCCAGCACTCGACGCCGGCGTCCTGGGGTTCGCCGCGGACCCAGCCCCTCTTCGTCAGGCCGAGGATCTTGCCCACCGGGTACGGCACGTCGCTGTACTTCTTCAGGTGCGGCAGGAGGTCCTCGCCCTCGGGCAGGACGTGCAGCGGGCGGCCGAGCTGGGGGAACGGCTGGAGGATCTCGTAGTCGGCGAACACCTCGCCCCACGCGTCCGCCGAGTCGCGCAGCTGCACCGGGTGCGCCACGCGGACGGTCGCGGTCTCGGGGAGGGTGACCTCGTCGTCGCCGGAGTCGGCCAGGGTGCGGTCCTCTGCGAGGCGGAACGACAGGCCCTCGTCGGTGAGCCACACCAGCCGGCGGACGATGTGCCACAGCAGCGGGTGCGCGGCGAGCACCGTCTGGAACTCCGCGGCGGTCCAGGTGCGCTGGTCGACCATGGCGCGTTCGAGGCGGTGGATCTGGTCGGCCGCGATCGTGCGGACGTCCTTCTTCAACCCCGCGTAGCGCTTGTGCTCCAGCGGGGCGAGGTCCTGGTCGTCCTTCGCGCCGGGTTTGGGAAGCTCCTTGCGGCGCTTGCCGTCCGGGTCCAGCACGTAGGGCTTGAGCTGTTCGTCGAAGCCGACGCGGAACTGGCGCGGGCCGTAGTCGATCACCAGCGAGGCCTCGTCGTCGAGGCCCAGGCGCGGCACCAGGCGGTCGGCCAGCTGGTCGCGGGACAGGCCCAGCTCGGCGGCGATCTGCGAGACCTTCTCCTGCGCGCGGGTCTTGAGGGCCTTGAACTTGACCTTCTCCGCGATGCTGTTCAGGTGCGACAGCGCCACCTCGGTGCCGATGTCGGCGAGGACGTCCAGACCCGTCACGGCCCTGGTGTGCTGGCTCTCGCCGGGCCAGGCGCGGATCAACGGCGCGAGCGCGCGCACCGTGCTGTCGTCGCCGAACCAGCCGAGCGCGGTCAGCGCCCAGCCCTCCTTCGACGGGGCACCGATCTCCAGCCAGCGCTGGAAGACCGTCCACGCGAACTCCGCCAGCGAGTCGCGGTCTAGCTGTTCGCGGGCGAGCAGCAGGCCCGCGTAGACGTCGCCGGGCTTGGACAGCGCGGCCGTCATCAGCAGGTGGCTCGCCGCCTGCGCGGACAGGGCCTGCTTGCGGTCGCGCAGCAGCACCTGCGGCAGCAGCCGGGTGTCGGCCCACTCGCCGATGGCCGGCAGCTTCGCGGGCAGCACGTCGACCGGGTCGACGGACAGCAGGGCGCGCAGACCCTCCGCCGCCGCCTTGGGCGCGGCGGCCACGACGTCCACGCCCGTGTTCTGCAGCTGGCGGAGCGCCGCCTCGGCGGCGCGGCGGTCGGCGCCGGGCTTGCCGAGCGCTGCGGGGACGAGCAGGCGCACGGCCGTCTCGCGGTGCCGGGCCAGCCACTCCAGGGCGACCTTGCGGACCTGCTTGAGCCGCACGAACCAGTCCGCCATCAGCGCCGCGACCTCGGGCGTGGCGAACGGCAGCAGGACCACGGCGTTGTTCGAGTTCGCCTCGGCCATCCGCAGCAGCGGCGGCAGCGCGTCCAGCTCGAACCGGGCGGCCAGCATCTTGCCGGTGAGCTCGGCACCCCAGCCCGTGTTCGGGTTCCAGTCGGCCAGCAGCGGGCGCACCACCTCCTCGGGCGCCAGCGCGAACAGGTTCCGCGCGCGGTAGGCGATCTTGCGCTCGTGGAACTCCACCAGGAGTTCCTGCCAGGTCTGGTAGGTGGTCCAGTAGCCCTCGCGGAGCCACTCCGAGCGTTCACCCGGCGCCCACACCACCGACGGCCCTGGCACCGGCAGGGCCGCCACGACGACCGGCTTCACCGGCGGCTTGCGGTGCAGCCACGGCGGTGCGGCCAGCACCGCGGGCAACGCCTCGGCCGGCGCCTCCGGCACCTGGTCGGTCTCGACGGGGGTGAACCCCTCGGGAGCCTCGACGTACGGGTGCGACATGAGGTGCGCGGTCAGCAGCTGCCGCACGGCCGCGTCGCTGCCCGCCCGCTCACCCAGCAGCCGGGCCGCCCGCCGCGGGAACGCCGCCATCGCCGCCAGCAGCGCGGGCCGCACGTACTTGGTGTCCAGCCGGTCGAGCAGGGCCGTGAACGCCTCGTCGCACGGCAGCTGCTGCAACACCCTCAACGCCTGCTTGCGCCGGTCCGACCGCTGGTAGGTGCTGTCGAGGTCGGCGGCGAGCAGCGGCGCGACCGCCGGTCCGAGCACGTACACCGCCGTGTACAGGACCGTCGTCCCCGTGTTCAGCGACGCGTGCGAACGGTCGACCTCGTCGAGCGTGCTGGCGCTGCAGATCGTCATCCACCAGCTCGCCCCGGACTGCGCCCGGCACGCCCGGTCGAACCAGTCGGCCCGCCACGTCACCAGATAGGCCCGCACCAACTCCGTGTCGGGGGTGCTCAACCGCTCCAGGACGGCTTCGGCCTCCGCGCGCTCCGCGTCGTCGGCCACGGCGAGCGCGTACCGGGTCGCCGTCAGCATCCGGCCCGTCGTGCTGTCCACCCGCGGGTGGACAGCGGCACCGTAGCGGTACAGGTGCGGCTCGCTGGGCGCGCTCCGCTGGGGCAGCCACTTGCTGCCGGCCTGGATGCCGAGGCTCTCGACCACGGCCTCCACCGCGAACGCGAGCCCGTGGTCGGCGATCCAGTGGTGCACCGTCGCCACGTCCTTGGCCGTCATGGCGGCCACGCAGGCGGCACCGACGGGGTTGTGCCGGCCGGCGAGGTGCTGGCGGGTGGCCTCGACCAGGTCGGGGTGGGAGTCCTCGGCGGCGAGGAGGCGGTCGGAGGTGGCGACCTGGTCCGCGGCGCGGGCGCGGGCGGTGGCGGCGAGCTCGGGGTCGAGGGTGAACTCGGGCGCCGGGTCGAAACCGCGCTGGCGGATGGCCTCGCGCAGCCACGCCTTCGGCATCCTCCAGGTGTCCTCGTCCACCACGGGCGGTGGGGAAGGAGGCGTGGAGGTGGGGGCGGTGCTCGGCTGGGACGGAGCGGGGGTGGCAGCCGCGGGCTGTGCGGCAGGCCGGCCGAGAGGCGCAGTGGCCGTCAAATGGCCGGTGGTGTGCGCTGTAGTGGCTGCGGGCCGGCTGGACGTCGACGGTGCGGCACCGGGCTGCACGGCCTTGGGAGAGGCAGCCGACGTGGAGCGGTAGCCCTTCTTCTCCTTCTCCGCCACCAGCTTCGCGACGTGCGCCGCGGCTGCCTCCGCCGAGGCGAGCTCCTTGGTCTGGGTCTGCCCGGCGGCGCCGAGGCGTCCGAAGCGGACGGTCACCGCCGACCCGGTCAGCTCCACCTCCCAGAACTTCGCCGAGCCACCGGAGACGAGCTCCCACCTGCGCACGCCGTACCCCCTGAGTCCAATCCGGAGTTGATGTCCTGGACCGTACTCAGGGGGTCTGACAATTTTCGGTGAACCGGGAAATCCGGCTGGTCAGAACCAGATCGCGGTGTCCGGCGGGAGCAGCAGCGAGCCGTCGCGCACCCCGTAGTACGACGAGGCCAGCAGCACGGCGCCGGGGTCGGGCAGGGCGACGACCTCACCGGACAGGTTCACCACGCACGACACCCGCCGGTCCTCGCGCGTGCGCGTGAACCACAGGACGTCCACGGGCCCGTCCACCCACGTCACGCCGTCTCCGGCGCCCAGCGCCGGGTGGTCGCGGCGCACGCGCAAAGCGGTGCGGTAGAACGACAACATCGAGTCCTGGTCGGCGGCCTGGACCTCGACGCTCAGCTTCGCCCAGTCCGCGGGCTGCGGCAGCCACGAGCCGCCGGTGCCGAACCCGAGCGACGGGCCCGACGCCGACCACGGCAGCGGCACCCGGCAGCCGTCGCGGCCGCGTTCGGTGTGGCCCGACCGCTCCCACATCGGGTCCTGCAACACCTCGTCGGGCAGGTCGAGCACCTCGGGCAGACCAAGCTCTTCGCCCTGGTAGATGTACGCGGAACCGGGCAGCGCCAGCATCAATGCCAGCGCAGCGCGCGCACGGCGCACACCGGTCTCGCCGCCGCCGTACCGCGTCACGTGCCGCTGAACGTCGTGATTGGACAGCACCCACGTGGTGGGCGCGCCCACCGGTGCCACCGCCGCCAGCGACGAGTCGATCACCGAGCGCAACGCGCCGGAGCTCCACTCGGCCGTGAGGTAGTGGAAGTTGAACGCCTGGTGCATCTCGTCGGGACGCAGGTACATCGCCGTGCGCTCGGCGGACGGCGTCCACGCCTCGGCCACGAGCACGCGGTCGCCGGGGTAGGAGTCCACCACCTTGCGCCACTCGCGGTGGATGTCGTGCACACCGTCCTGGTCGAAGAACGGCAGCGGCTCGGTGCCCAGCAGCTTCAGCTGGTCGGTGTGCCCGATGTCGGGCAGCCCGGCCGCCTTGACCATGCCGTGCGCCACGTCGACCCGGAACCCGTCGACGCCGAGGTCCAGCCAGAACCGCAGCACCGACAGGAACTCCTCGCGCACCTCCGGCAGGTCCCAGTTGAGGTCCGGCTGCTCGGGCGCGAACAGGTGCAGGTACCAGGACCCGTCGGCCACGCGCGTCCACGCCGGGCCGCCGAACACCGACTCCCAGTCGTTGGGCGGCTGGTCGCCGACGCCCTCGCGGAAGACGTACCGCTCCCGGTTGCGGCCGGCCAGCGCCTCCTGGAACCACTCGTGCCGGTCGGAGCTGTGGTTCGGCACGATGTCGACGATCACGCGGATGCCGAGCCCGTGGGCGTCCTCGACCAGCGACCGCACGTCGTCGAGCCCGCCGAACGACGGGTCCACCGCGCGGTAGTCGGCCACGTCGTAACCGCCGTCGGCCATCGGCGAGGCGTAGAACGGCGTGATCCACACCGCGTCGACGCCCAGGTCGCGGAGGTAGGGCAGGCGTGAGCGGATGCCGGGCAGGTCACCGACGCCGTCGCCGTTCGAGTCGGCGAAGCTGCGCACGTAGACCTGGTAGATGACGGCGTGTCGCCACCAGTCCTGGGACATGTCCTTGCCTTCCGTGGGTGCGGTGTCAGCGATCCAGGAAAGTCGTTGCAAAAGTTTTCCGCAAGTCGCCAGGAGGATTACTTGAGAAGCAGGCGTAATCCTGCAAACTTTTTCATAGATTTTCGCAGGCGTTGACCCGGTCGAGCGACGAACGGCTTCTCAGCAGCTGAGACGGGGAAGGCGCTGCGCGAGCGGATCGTTCGCAATGACATGAGCGGCTTCGCGGAAAACTGGCAGACGTGGAAGACGGAACGGGAACGCGGCCTGGCCGATCCCTACGGATGGCTGGCGCTGGTGTCACTCGACTGGCTGGAGACCAAGCCTCGCGCCTATGACGGCATACCGGGGCTGTGGTGGCAGGACGACGACGAGGCGCACTTCGACCCGCAAGGTGCCGAGGTCACGCACGACGGCGTGCCGATCACCGAACCCACGAGCTTCAAACTGGTCCAGAGCGGCCCCGGCACGCGCGTCCGGGCGGGTGACGTGGACATCGAGATCGCCCGGCGCGGCGGCTACCTGGTGCGCGTCCACGACCCGAAGGCCGAGGTGCTCAGCAGCTTCCGCGGCGTGCCGGCGTACGAGCCCGACGAGGCGTGGGTGCTCGAAGGCGTCTTCGAGCCGTTCGACACCCCTGTGCCGACGACGGTCGGTGCGGTCGTGGAAGGGCTCAGCCACGTGTACGAGGCACCAGGGCGTGTGCGGTTCACGCACGACGGCGCCGAGCACACGCTGACGGCGTTCAACGGCAAGGACGGTGGCATCACCATCCTGTTCACCGACGAGACCAGCGGCGTCACCACCTACGCGGCGAACCGGGAGATCTCGGTCAAGCCGGTCGACGGCAAGGTCGTGCTCGACTTCAACCGGGCCGTGAACCTGCCGTGCGCGTTCACGGCCTACGCCACCTGCCCGCTGCCGCCCGCCGGCAACCACCTGCCGTTCAAGGTCGAAGCCGGCGAACGCACCCCGTACGAACAGGGTTAGGGCAAGCGGTACCCAGTAGAGCCCGAGGGGTCGGGAACGAGGCCGTAGTCGCGGTTTACCGCGGCTGCGGCCTCCTCGTCCAGCTCTCCGGCGCACCAGCACGTTCGGCCGGCAGACGTCGCCGTGCACCACGGCGGCAGCGGAGCGTTACCGGACCTGTGGTGAGATTGGGCCGAGCGGGTGTTAACCGCCGGTACGCGTCACGCCCCGTGCCGGATCTGTGGTGAAACCCCTTTCCCCACGTCCCCTGCTGAGACGGCGATCTGTCCGGAGAGCGCTTTCGGATTAGGTTCGGTCGTGGATGGGGTTTCGACCAGGAGCGGGTGCGCATGGCCGTCTTGTGGGGAGTGTCCTTCGACGCCACGGCGATGTCGGGCGTGGTGGTCGAGTTCGTCAAGACCGCCGCGCTGTTCGCCGGACGTGGTCACCGGGTCCACCTCGACCTCGGCTACGACATCAAGGCGGACAAGGGCCCGTTCTTCCGCCCCTACCAGGACGAACAGGTACCGGACTGGATCACGCTCGACCGCGTCGACGGCCTGGACGAGGTCAGCGGCTACGACCAGGCGTTCGTCACCGCCACCCTGGAGGCGGTGCAGCGCGACGAGACTCCCTACGTGCGGGAGGTCGCGGACCGGATCGCCCGGCGGATCGAGCAGACCTGGGAGGACCGCGGCGTCACGACGGTGATGGTCGAGAACGGCACCCTGCCCGAGAACGTCGCCTACACGACCGCCCTCCACCAGGCGATCGAACGCTACGGCGCCCGGCACGCGCTGGGCCGCTTCGTGTTCTGGCGCGACCACGACATGATGTGGCAGAGCGAACCCGGCAAGTACGGCACGTTCCCTTTCCCGGGCACGCCGCCGATGCGCGACTCACCGCACATCCACTACTTCGCGCTGCACGAGGAAGCCCTGCGCCGCACCCTGGAGTGGCAGCCGCACCTGCGCAACATCGACGTCCTGCCCAACACCTTCAGCCCGCCGCACCGCGCGGGCCGCGCGGACTTCAAGCGCCACCACGGCATCCCCGACGACGTCCGGCTGATCGCCCGGTTCACCCGGATCATCCCGCAGAAGCGCATCGACAGGGACCTGCACCTGCTCCGACTGCTGCCCGACGACGTGCACCTGTTCATCGCCGGCGACACCGGTGAGCACCCCGCCGAGACCGTGAAGCTGCGCGCGCTCGCCGACGAGCTCGGCCTGACCCGGCGCGTGGTCTTCGGCGGCACCCTCGCCCAGGCCGAGTCGGCCGGCGACGCGTTCTCCGTGCGAGACCTGCTGGCGCACGCCGACATCGTGTCGTTCCTGACCTCGTACGACTACGAGAGCTACGGCAACCCGATCAGCGAGGCGGTCGCGGCCGGCGTGCCGTACCTGACCAGCCGGTACGCGTTGTACGACACCGTCTACCCGGGATTTCGGGCGCCGGTGCTGGACGTCCTGGCCCACGACCTGCCGACACCGGAGTTCGCAAGAGACGTCCACGAGCTGATGACCAACGCGGAGAGGAGGGCGGAAGTGGTGGCGCACAACCAGGAGCTCGGCCTGCACAGCAGGACCGCGGCGAACGAACTGGTCGACCGGCTGTTCCCGCCGGCCATGGGGGAGGACGTGCGGCTCAGCGTCGTCCTGCCCGTCTACAACGAGGCGGCCAACCTCGACGCCGTCCTCACCAGCCTGCACGACCAGGAGGGCATCGAGCGCGACCGGTACGAGATCGTGCTGGTGGACAACAACTCCACCGACGACACGGTCGCCATCGCCCACCGCTTCGCCGCCGACCACCCCGGCCTCGCGCTGCACGTGATCTCCGAACCCGAACAGGGCGTGGCGTGCGCGCGCAAGGCGGGCATGGACTACGCGGCCCAGCGCAGCCGTGCCCGCAAGGACCCCGGCGAGCGGTTCTACCTGGTCTCCGCCGACGCCGACTGCCGCGTCGACCGCCGGTGGCTCGCCGAGCTGTTCGCCGCCATGGAGGACGACAAGGCCGCGATCGGCGTGTGCGACTACTACTACAACGCCGATCACTTCGCCGGCCGGCCGCGGTTGTGGGACGCCATCCAGCGCACCCTGCGGTGCCGCGCGGTCACGTTCGCGTTGTTCGGCGGCTTCCCCGACGGCAAGGGCTTTGCCGTCGAACGCGAGGCCTACGAACGCGTCGGCGGCATCGAGATCTGCTACCAGCTGCACAACGGCCGGTTCGTGAACCACCTCTCCGACGACTGGGACTTCGGCATCAAGGTCCGCGGCTCCGGCTTCGACATCACCTACGCGCCGCTGTCGAAGGTCGAGATCAACCCGCGCCGGGTCAACCACGCCATCGACGAGGTCATCACCGGTCGCGCCTACGGGTCCGACGGCATCATCGTCATGCGCGACATCCGCCCCGACACCGAGGCGCAGACCGCGGACCTCACCGAGGAGGAAGCGCTGCAGGCGTGGGAGTTCTCCATCAAGGACTTCACGCCGAAGAACACCATCCTGCCCGTGCTGCTCACCCCGTCGTTCCTCGACGACGACGCGGTGGTGGCGTTCTTCGGCGCCGACCTGGCCGAGCGCCTGGGCCGGCGGATCGCCGAGATCAAAGACGAGATGCGGGTCGTCGACCTCACCCCGATCCACTCCTACAAGACGCCCTCCTACCGGCTCTACCTGGAGTTCCGCGACGAGCTCTTCGAACGGCTGCGCGCGGCGGTGGGGGAGGACATCGGCTACCCGCCGCCGCTGCCGGAGTGCTTCGCCGACGTGCCGCAAGAGCGGTTCGCGGAGTTCGTGAAGTACTACTGCGAGGACCGCGAGTCCGGCGAGGCGCACAACTACTTCGGCAACGGAGGAGTGTTCTGATGGACCGCGAACCGAGGGTCTGGCGTTCGTTGCAGGACCCCGCCAACGCCCACCTGCTGGAGTACGTCACCGAGGACCCGTTCGGGGCGCACGTCTTCCCCGGCAACGTCCCCGGCTATCCGGTCGACGGCTTCCTCGACGACCTCAGCGACCAGCTCGTCGGCACCGCACCCATCCACCTGTGGTCCTACATCCCCACGTGCGCCTACAAGTGCCGCTTCTGCCAGTACCCCGTCGTGCTCGTCAAGGGCGCGAACGCGACGGAGAAGCTGACGAGGTGGGTGGACTGGAACATCCGCGAGGCCCAGCTGTGGCTCGCCCGCGTGCCCGAGCTGGCCAAGGCGCCGGTCGGCGAGTTCAACGTCTTCGGCGGCACGCCCTCGTTGCTGCCGCTCGACCAGATCCGCCGGCTGCTCGACTTCTACCGGGACAACTTCGGCTTCACCGACGACACCACCATCCGGTTCGAGGGCGACCCCAGCACGTTCACGCCGGAGAAGCTGGCGGCGTTGCGGGAGCTGGGCTGCACCAAGCTGTCCAGCGGCGTGCAGTCGTTCGACGACCCGGTGCTGCGCGAGTGCGGCCGCGAGCACACCTCGCAGATGTGCGTCGACTTCGTGCGCAACGCGAAGAGCGCCGGGTTCGAGTGGATCAGCATCGACCTGATGTACGGGCTGCTCGACCAGACCGTCGACAGCGTGCGGCGCGACCTCGACGTCGTGCTGGAGGAGGAGATCACCGCCGTCGTCTGCACCAAGCTGCACCTGAAGTCCTACTCGGACACCCGCACCGGTGTCGCCGGTGAGCAGCCGGCGCCGTGGCAGCTGCCCGCCTACCGCGACAAGCTGGTGCAGAACGGCCACTTCTGGCCGACCTTGGCCGAGCAGTACCGGATGCGCGAGGTGCTCACCGACGGGCTGCGCGCCGCCGGCTACACCGAGCACCCCACGATGTACTTCGCACGCGACGGCCTCGGCCCGGAGAAGTGGAAGTCCATCATGGTCGACCAGGACCGCCAGGAGGCCGAGGTCGCGATCGGCCTGGGCGGCAGCTCCAGCTGCCGCGCCTCGGAGGCGATCACCGACGTGCAGTGGAAGTCCTACGCGGAGGCCGTGGACGCCGGCCGCGTGCCGCTCGGATCGGCGACCCGGTTCACCGAGGAGGCGCAGGAGGCCAGGAGCGTGAAGATGGCGCTGTCCACGTTGCAGCCGGTGCGCGACGACCTGCACCGCGCCCGCTTCGGGCGGTCGTTGTTCGACGAGCCGTGGCTCGCCAAGTTCACCTCGCTGCGGGAACGCGGGCTGCTCACGATGGACGCCGACGCCGTGACCCTCACCGACGACGGCGAGGTGCTGGTGGAGGCCATCATCAACACCGAGCTGTAAGGCCGTATCCCGCGAGCGCGGCGCCGCGCGGGCTTCGTACCGTGTGCTCATGCTGCAACCGGACCGCGAGACCAGGGCCGAGTGGATGAAGGCCGTCACCGCGTTCGTCGACGAGTTCGTCGAGGGACTGGAGGCCGCGCCCGCCTCCACACCGGGCCGGGCACTGCTGCCCCCACCGCCGGCGGAGGCCCCCGGCGAGCTGGCCGACCTGCTGGCGCAGTTCGGGGAGGCCGCACGCCAGTCCGTGGAGACCGCGGGCCCGCGCTTCCTCGCCTACTTCCCGGCCGGTGGCCTCTACAGCTCGGCGCTGGCGGAGCTCCTGGCCCAGGTCACCAACCGCTACACCGGCGTCGCCTCCACCGCGCCCGCGCTCGTGGCGCTGGAACACAGCGTCATCCGCTGGTTCTGCACCGAGTTCGGCCTGCCCGCCGGCTCCAGCGGTGTGTTCACGACCGGGGCCTCGCTCGCCACCCTGTCCGCCGTCCACACCGCCCGCGAGGACCGCGGCGCCACCGCGGACGGGACGATCTACGTCACCGCGCACACCCACCACTGCGTCGCGAAAGCCGCGCGCATCACGGGCTTCCCCGCTGACCGCGTCCGCGTCGTGCCCGGCCTGCGCATGGACGTCGACGCGGCCCGCGCCCTGATCGCCGAGGACCGCCGGGCGGGCCTGAAGCCGTTCCTGGTCGTCGGCACCGCGGGCGCCACCAGCACCGGCATCGTCGACCCGCTCGACGCCATCGCCGCCCTCGCGCACGAGGAGGGGCTGTGGTTCCACGTCGACGGCGCGTACGGCGGCGCCTTCCAACTGACCACGCGCGGCCGGGAGGCCTTGCGCGGCATCGAACGCGCCGACTCCATCGCCTGGGACCCGCACAAGAGCCTGTTCCTGCCCTACGGCACCGGCGTGCTGCTCGTCCGGGACGAGGCACGGCTGCGCGCGGCCCACGTGGCCGACGGCGACTACCTGCAGGACCTCGACCACGACACCGGCGTGCCGAACTACTCCGACCTCGGGCCCGAGCTCACCCGCGAGTTCCGCGGCCTGCGCGTCTGGCTCCCGCTGCACCTGCACGGCGTGGCCGCGTTCCGTGAGGCGCTGGACGAGAAGCTCGACCTGGCCGCCGAGGTCCGCACCGCCCTCGCCGACGTCGAAGGCCTCGAAGTCCTGCCCTCGGAGCTGAGCGTCGTCGTGTTCCGGGCCGCTGACGACCCGACGAGCGAGCGGCTGTTCACGGCGATCAACGACTCGCGGCGGTTCTTCCTGTCCAGCACCCGGCTCGACGGCCGGTTCGCGCTGCGGTTGTGCGTGCTCAGCCACCGCACCCACCGTGAGCACGTGGCGGAGTTCGCAGACCTGGTCAGGCGCTTGTCCGCAGCACCAGCGAGGTAGGCAGCAGCACCGACGGCGGCAGTCCCTCCTCGCCGTCCACCTCGGCGAGGAGGCGCCACGTCAGCATCCGCCCGAACTTCTCCACGTCCTGCCGCACGGTCGACAGCGGCGGTACGGCGGGCACCGAGTCGTCGAACCCGATCACCGCCACGTCACCGGGCACCGACCGGCCGCGGGCGTGCAGCACCTGCAGCGCGCCGAGGGCCATGATGTCCGCGGCCACGAACACGGCGTCCAGCGCCGGGTCCCGGTCCAGCAGCGCCGCCATCGCGGCCGCACCACCCTCGGACGTGAAGTCGCCGTGCACCACCAGGTCGGCGGCCCGCCCGCTCATGGCGCGGCGCCACCCGGCCAGCCGGTCGAGGCCCGCCGCCATGTCCGCGGGGCCCGCGATGGTCGCGATCCGCCGCCGTCCCGACGAGATGAGGTGCTTGGTCGCCTCCTGGGCGCCGGTGAAGTTGTCCGAGTCCACGAACGGCACCGCGCCGCCCGACAGCGGACGGCCGCCGACCACGACGGGCAACCCGTTCTCCTGCAACACCGACAGCAGCGGGTCGTGGCCGTGCAGGCTCACCACGAGCGCGCCGTCCACGTGCCCGCCGGTGAGGTAGGCGGACACGTCACCGGGCTGGCTCATCATCAGCACGAGCTGGGTGCGGCCCGCCAGTTCGGCGTGGACCCCGCGCATCAGGCCGGCGAAGAACGGGTCGGACAGCACCCGGCCGCTCGGTTCGGACAGCACGAGCGCGATGGCGTTGGCCCGGTGCCCGGCCAGCGACCGCGCGGCCTGGTTCGGCGTGTAGTCGAGCTGCACGACGGCGCGCTTGACCGCAGCCTTCGCCCGTTCGCTCACGTGCGGTGCGCTGTTGAGGACGCGGGACACGGTGGACTTGGACACCCCGGCCAGCCGGGCGACCTCGTCGATGCCGGCTCGTCTGTTCACTTGGCGACTTCCTCTGGCGGCGGCGGCGTTCTGGGAACGCTCCCAGAAACAGTGAGGAGTCTTTACCGCAGCCGGGTGGCGCGTCAAGCGAACGAGGGGGTGCTCTCAGTTCGTCAGGCGGTGGCGCGGCGCACCAGCGAGGTCGGGAGCAGCAGCGACGGCGGCAGACCGTCCTCACCGGCCAGCTCCGCGAGCAGCCGCCACGTCATGGTGCGGCCGAGCTCCTCCACGTCCTGGCGGATCGTGGTGAGCGGTGGCGTCGAGGTCGCGGCCAGCACCGAGTCGTCGAACCCGATCACCGCCACGTCGTCGGGCACCCGCTTGCCCTGCGCGTGCAGCGTCTGCAACGCCCCCACCGCCATGATGTCCGCCGCCACGAACACGGCGTCGAGGTCGGGCGCCTGCTCCAGCAGCTCGGCCATGGCCCGCGCGCCGCTCTCCGGCGTGAAGTCCGCGTGCGCCACCAGGTCCGTGGCGATCTTGCCCTCGCTCAGCCCGCGCCGGAACCCGCTCAGCCGGTCCGCGCCCACCGCCATGTCCTTCGGGCCGGCGACCGTGCCGATCCGCTTGCGCCCCAACGAGACCAGGTGCCGCGCGGCCTCCAGGCCACCGGTGAAGTTGTCGGCGTCCACGAACGGCACGCTGGTGTTGCCCAGCGGCCGCCCGCCGACCACGACCGGCATGCCCATCTCGTGCAGCATCGGCACCAGCGGGTCCTCGCCGTGCAGGCTGACCAGCAGCGCACCGTCGGCGTGCCCGCTCGCGAGGTAGGCGACCAGGTCGTCGGTGTCCGACGGCTGGCTCATCATCAGCAGCAGCTGCACGTGCCGCCCGGCCAGTTCGGAGTGCACCCCGCGCAGCACGCCCGCGAAGAACGGGTCGCTCAGCACCCGCCCGGTCGGCTCCGACACGACGAGCGCGATGGCGTTCGCCCGGTTGCCGGCCAGCGCGCGGGCGGCCTGGTTGGGGGAGTAGCCGAGCTGCGCGATGGCGGCGTGCACGGCCTCGCGCGCCTTCGTGCTGACGTACGGCTCGCCGTTGATGACCCGGGAGACGGTCGACTTCGACACCCCGGCGACCCGCGCGACCTCCTCGATGCGAGGCCCGGGTCGTCTTTTCGCCGTCTCCGTCATGACGTCATCCTAGGGCTCCGGCGGAATCCGGCGGCGGTGCGGCGCGCTCATGTCGGAAACCGGACAGTTCAATGACATCGGCGGGCGCGGCTAATCGGGCTCGAATGCCGCGTTGCGCATTCGGGTCTGGGCAACGACATCGTCCTGCGCGCGCTTTACCGGGGCGCGACCCGCTGCTCCGCGCGGGTCCGCCATGGCGGCCACCGGCTGCCGGCGCGTTTGTTCACGCCGGAAATGGTGCGGTTCCGGCGGCGGCACGCGGGCCGCAACGGGTATCCGCTCACCGTCGGATTTCCGTCGCACCCCGTGATCGAGACCAATCCCGACCTGTTCGACAACGACGACCGCGTCACCCTTTTGCGGATCGGCCGGGTGCCCGGGCGTCGGTCTTGCCGGCGAACCGGGTGCGGCTACTTCGGCGTGATCGTCACCCGGATCTGCACCCGCAGCCCGGTGTTCGTGACCCCCTTGATGACCCCGCTGCTCGCCTTGGGCCCCGCCTGCAACCGCAGCACGAACCGCACCGACTCGTTGGCGGCCAGTTCGCCCGCCGAGCACGTCACCTGCCCCTTGCCGGCCGGGCAGCCGACCTCGCCCGCGCCCGTGGAGCCCGCCCCGACGGTCTTGAGCTCGGCGGGCAGCGTCAGCGTCAGCGTGGACGGGGGTGCGGTGCCGGAGCCGACGTTGCTCAGGGAGATCTCCACCGGGGTGGGCGGGCCGTTCGTGGTCATGCCGACGTCCGGGGGCGAGCCCATCACCAGCGACGGCTCGCCGTTCGACGTGTCCTGGCCGGTGGTCGTGGTGGGGGCGCCGGGGACGGGTGCGTTCGCGGCACCGGAGGTCTGGGCCGCGCCGGAGGTCGCGGTTTCGGTTGCGGCGGTGCCGGACGTGGTGGTCACGACCGAACCCGAGGTGGTCAGGCCGGTGGTGGGCGCGGTCGACGTGAACGAGGCGGCCGGGGGAGCGGTGGTGTCGGCCCTCGGCGGGTTGAGCGGGGCGCTGACGCCGGCGGTGACGACGATGACGACGGCGGCGGTCGAGGCGGCGGCCACGGTGAACCACGAGGAGACGCCCGCGGAGGCCAGTGCGCTCGCCTTGCTGAAGCCGAGGTAACCGGCGGCGGCACCGCCGAGGACCAGGGGTGCGACGACGGAGCGCAGGGCGGCGTTGACGTCGGCCAGCTCACCGGCGATCGCGCGGCACTCGGCGCAGCGGTCGAGGTGGGCGTCGAGCTGCATCGACTCGCGCGCGGACAGGCCGCCGCGGGTCCAGGCGCCGAGCTTGGCGACGGTCGCGCGGCAGCGTTCCGCGGGGTCGCGGGCCACGTGGGCCTGCAGGTAGGCGCGGCGCAGGCCCTCGCGGGCGCGGTGGGCCATCGCGGAGACGCCGTTGGCGGACAGGCCCAGGATCGGCGCGACCTCGCCGGGCGACTGGCCCTCGATGGCGGTGTGCCACAGCACGGTCTGCCAGCGTTCCGGCAGCGACTCGAACGCCGTGGCCGCCAGCGACTGGTTCAGCGAGGCCACCGCCGTGTCGCTGAACTGCACGCTCGTCACGCGGGTCGCGCCGGGCACCTCCTCGACGTCACCGGCCAGCTCCAGCCGCTTGTCGCGCCGGGTCTTGTCGTAGGCCGTGTGGCGCACCGCCGTGAGCAGGTAGGGCCGGAACGACGCGTCGGGGCCACCACCCGTGCGCAGTGCCGAGAGCACCTTCGCGAACGCGTCCGAGACCAGGTCGTCGGCGTCGGCGGACGACCCGGTGAGCTGCAGGGCGAGGTTGAGCGCCGCGCGCACGTGCCGTTCGTACAGCCGGCCGTAGGCCTCGACCGCACCGCGGCGCACGGCGTCGATCAGCTCCGCGTCCGAAGGCGGCCGAGGAGCGCCTTCCTCGTCGATCAAGCTTTCCGCCTATCTCCGTGCAACGGGTGATAGGCGGACCTTATCGAGACACGTCAACCCGAACAATCCACGCATCCGAACCAAATGCATTGGGAGTCCACAATGGACGTTGTTTGGGCTGGTCTTCCACAGCCGCCGCCGTCGGGGCGCGATCCACATCGCGGGACGGCGGTCCTGTTCACCGCGCGCCGCGGCCCGATCCCCGGGCTCGAAGACGGGTCTTGTTCCTCTGGCGGACCGGCCGTGTCCCTGCTCAGGCCAGGTCGGCGGTCAACTTGGCGGCCATCGCGCGCACGGCGGGCGTGTCGTAGCGGTCGCATTCGGCCAGCGCCCGCACCCGCAGCTCGCGCGCCTGCGCGGCGTCACCGGCCACGTCGGCGAGCTCCGCCAGTCGCGCCAAGACCTCGATCCGGTGGTCGGACAGCCGGGCCTCGTCCAGCGCCGACAGCAGCTGCTCGCGCGCCTCGCCGAGCCGGCCCGCGTCCATCAGCACCAGACCGCGGTTGTGCCGCACCCGCGCGACCCCGGCGGTCGTGCCGTGCCTGGAGAACAACGACTCCGCCTCGTTCAGCAACTCCAGCGCCCCGTCCACGTCGCCCGTGGCGGCCAGGCTGGTCGCGAGCCGGATGAGCATCATCGCCAGCAGCTCCTCGTCGCCGCCGGCCGCGCGGTGCTGCTCGACGCTGCGCCGCTGCACCTCGACCGCCTCGCCGAGCTCACCGGTGCCGTGCAGCATGAGGCCCAGCAACGACAACGCCAGGTTCTCGCCGATCGGGTACCCGGCCTCCTCGAACAACGCGAGCGCGCGCCGCCCCAGCTCGACCGCCCGCCGCGGTTCCCCGTTGCGCCGCAGGATCGCCGAGCCGTAGTACCACGTCCACGCCTGCGTGACCGTGTCGTCGACCTCGATCGCCGCCGCCTGCTCGTGCGCCACCAACGCCTCCCGCGGCTGCCCGCACAACGCGTACTGCGCCCACGCCAAGTAGTTCAACTGTTCCACCGTGTCCCGCGGGGTGCCCAACGCGCGCGCCGCGTCCGCTCCCGCCCGGAACACCTCACGCCACAGCTCGCCGACCCCGTGCAGGTCCGAGTACCAGTGCATCGCCTGCGCCAGCGCGAGCACCCGCTCGTGCTCGCCGAGCCGGGCCGCCGACCGCAGCGCACCGCGCCAGTGCTCCAGCTCCATCACCAGCCACCGGCCCGCGGACTCCTTGTCGGGCAACGACTCCGAGCGCACCGGCGGGTCGTCGTGGTCGAAGTGGCGCGCGGCCGTCGTGGCGATGTCGAGCAGCGAGTGCCGCAGCCGGGTGCTCAGCTCGCGCACCACGGCGGGGTCCTCGTCGAGCTCCAGCCGTTCGGCGGCGAACACCCGCAGCAGGTCGTGCCGCCGGTAGCGGCCGGGCGTCTCGCTGACCCCCAGCAGGCTCGCGTCGGCCAGCTCCTCCAGCACCTCCTCGGCGCCGTGCCCGCCGTCCTCGCCGGCCACCACCGCGGCCAGCTCCACGCTCGTGTCCGGCCCCGGGACCAGCGCCAGCCTGCGGAAGAGCCGTGCCGCGTCCGGGCTGAGCTGGTGGTAGGAGTTCTCGAACGCCGTGCGCACCTGCAGGTCGCCCGCCTTGAGCAACGACAGCCGCCGCCGTTCGTCGGCCAGCTGCGTCGCGAAGTGCTCGACCGTCCACTGTGGCCTGCTGGCCAGCCGGTTGCCCGCGATGAGCAGCGCCAGCGGCATGCCCCCGCACAGCTCCGCCACGCGCTGGGCCGCCTCGGGCTCGGTGTCCACCCGGTCGCCCGCCACCGCGCGCAGCAGCGCGACGGACCGCTCCAGCGGCAGCAGGTCCACCGCGAGCCGGTGCCGCGCGTCCAGGCCGGTAAGCGTGTTCCTGCTGGTCACGAGCACCATCGTGCCGGGGCTCGACGCGATCAGCGGCCGCACCTGGGCCTCGCCGGCGGCGTTGTCGAGCACCAGCAGCACCGTCCGGTCCCGCAACAACGAGTGGTACAGCGACAGCCGGTCCTCGGGGTCCGCGGGGATCTGCCGCTCGTCGACGTTGAACGACCGCAGCAACCGGTGCGCGGCCCGCCCCGGTGACAACGGCTCGGCGTCCATCCCGCGCAGGTCCAGGAACACCGCGCCGTGCGGGAACCGCGCGCCCAGCCGGTGCGCCGCGTCGACCGCGAGCGCCGTCTTGCCCGCGCCCGGCGGCCCGTGCAGCACCGCGATCTGCACCAGCGCCGACGACTCCGCCTCGCGCGCGAACCCGTCCACGGCCCGTTGCTCGGCCTCCCGGCCGGTCAGCTCCAGCAGCACCGGCGGCAGGCTCGCCGCCGGCAGCACCGCGCTGGGCGGCTCCGGCCGGACCTCCGCCTCCGGCACCCGCCCTGCCCGCGCGAGCGCCGCGAACTCGGCGGCCTCGTCCCCGGCCAGCCCGAGCCCGCTCACGAGCAGCTGCACCGTGCGTGACTGCGGGGTGAGCGTCCGGCCGCGTTCCATGTCGCTGATCGCGCGCATGCTGAGCCCGGTGCGGTCCGCCAGCTCCTCCTGGGTCAGCGGCACGCGGGATCGGTAGAAGCGCAGGAAGTCCCCGAACGAGCTCACCGGGCCATGTTGCCACGACCCGGCAGTTCTCGTTCGCGTCCTCGTCGCTTCGGTGAGAATTTCTTCCGGAGGTTCTGCCGGTCAATCGTCAAGGTGGTGCGCGCATTCCGCGGATAGCGTCGGGGTAATCGTTCTTCTTTGTTCGAACCGGGGAAAAGACGTGTCAGAGTTCAATGGGTTGCTCCAGCGTGCAGAAAATCACCGAATTCGTCCGGTGGTGGGTCTGGCGTGGGTGTTGGCGCTGGTCGGGCTGCTGATCCGCTGGCACGGCCACTACCCGATCGACCTCGACGTGTACCGGCTCGGCGGCCTCGCCTGGCTGACGGGCAATCCGCTCTACTCCGGGTTCACCGGCCCGCCACTCGACCCGGGGCTGCCATTCACCTACCCGCCGCTGGCGGCCGTGTCGTTCAGTGCGATGAGCTTTGTTCCGGGGTGGGCGCTGAACCCGCTTCTGCTGACCGCGGGCTTCGTCGCTTTGACCGCCGTGTGCGTCACCGTGGCGGGCCGGGTGCGGCCCGGCCTGCGGTGGACGCTCGGCCCGGTCGCGCCGATCGCCGCGCTGGCGCTGGACCCGGTGGAGTCGACGTTCGGCTACGGCCAGATCAACCTCCTGCTGCTGGGCCTGGTCGTGGTCGACTGCCTGGCGGTCACGGACCGTCGCTTCCGCGGCGCGCTGGTCGGCGTGGCGGCGGCGGTCAAGCTGACACCGCTGATCTTCGTGCTGTACTTCCTCGTCCGCCGCGACTGGCGGGCCGCGCTGACCTCCGCCGCCACCTCCACCGGCCTGGCCGTGGTGGGCTTCCTGGTGGCGCCGCGCGACTCGGTGCAGTTCTGGTTCCACGCGATGGTGAACCCCGAACGGATCAGCGGCGTCGCGCTGCAGACGAACCAGTCGATCCAGGGGCTGCTGCGCGGCCTCGGCCTGGAGCCCGGCACCCGGTCGCTGCTGTGGGTGGTGCTGTCAGTCGTCGCCGTGGCCGCGGCGGCGTTCGTGGCGTGGCGCTCCGATGACGACGTCGTCGCGTTGTTCGTCATCGCGGCCGCCGGCCTGTTGGCGTCCCCGGTCTCGTGGCTGCACCACTGGGTGTGGTGCGTGCCTGTGTTGTTGTTGCTCGTGCTGCGCGGTCATTGGCCGATGTTCGTCATCGTCACCGCGGTGTTCATGATTCCTGTGCACGAGGTTGACGGTTATGTGGCGCTGGCGGCTGTGGCGTTGAGCGTGCTGGCGTACCGGTCGCGGATCGTCGCCACCCCGACCACAGCCGCGGTGAAGCTGAGCACGGGTTGAGGCCACGCGGCCACGTCGACCGGCCGATTGTTCGGGTGCGTATGGTTCTCGGATGGCCGAGAAGCCGGACAACTTGACGCACAACACGGTGCACGGCGACGTCAGGACCGTGGTGCAGGCCGGGAACGTGCACGTGCACGGCTCGTCGCCCGCGTTGCCGGTACCGCGGGAACTGCCGTGCGACGTGCGGGGATTCGCAGGCCGCGCGGAACACCTCGACCGGCTCGACCGGCTGTTGGAGGCCGACGGGCGTGCGCTGGTCATCTCCGCGCTCGCCGGAGCGGGAGGGGTGGGCAAGACAGCGCTCGCGGTGCACTGGGCGCACCGGGTCCAGGACCGCTTCCCGGACGGCCAGCTGTACACGAACCTGCGGGGGTACGACCCCGTCGAACCGTCCGCGGAACCGGGGCTGGTGCTCGAAGGCTTCCTGCGCGCCCTCAACGTGCCCGACGCGCACATCCCGATCGACCTCGAAGCCCGCCAGCGGTTGTACCGGTCGCTGCTCGCCGACCGCCGGGTCCTGATCGTGCTCGACAACGCGGCGACCGCGGACCAGGTGCGTCCGCTGTTGCCCGGGAGCAACCTCTGCCGCGTCGTGGTGACGAGCCGCAGCGCGTTGTCGAGCCTCGTGGCACGCGAGGGAGCCCACCGCGTCACCGTGGACGTGCTGCCGCTCGGCGAGGCGGTCGAGCTCCTGGCCGCCGAGCTGCACGACATGCCGGTGGCGGCGCTCGAGAACCTCGCCGAGCTGTGCGGGCGGCTGCCGCTGGCGTTGCGGATCATCGCGGAACGGGCCGCCGCCTCGAACGTGCCACTGCCGGACCTCGTCGCGGAGCTGGCGGACGAGCAGTCACGGCTCGAGGCGTTGTCGCCGGACCCCAGCGCGGTGCGGGCCGTCTTCGCTTCGTCGTACCGCGCGTTGTCCGCAGAGGACGCGCGGACCTTCCGTTTGCTCGGCTTGCACCCAGGACCGGACATCAGTGCCGCCGCCGTTGACGCACTCGTCGGCGGTGAGGCTCGGCGGTCGTTGCAACGGCTGGTCGGAGCGCACCTGCTGGAGGCGCACGGTCGGCGTTACCGGTTCCACGACCTCGTGCGGCTCTACGCGGCCGAGTGTGCGCGCCGGGACGAAACCGTTGCCGAGCAACGTGAAGCGTTTGCGCGCGTGGCCGGCTGGTACGTGCACACCGTCGCGAACACACAACGGGTGCTGGACCCGCACTACCGACTTCTCACACCGGATCCGTTGCCGGCAAGGGTCGTGCCGTCGAGGTTCCGCTCCAGGGAGGAGGCGCTGGCGTGGATCGCAGACGAGCACGCGAACCTGGTCGCGGTCACACGACGCGCACACGACAGCGGCGTGAACGGGCCGGCTTGGCAGCTGCCGGCCTTGCTGACGCGCTACTACATGAACACACACCGCTGGGAGGAATGGCACACCGCCACCCACATCGGGTTGGACGCCGCCACGCTCCTGGGTGACACCTGGGCCGAGGCCGAGGTCCTGAACAGCCTGGGAATTCTGTTCGCCCAGAAACAGCAGCACGAGGAGTCCTTCGCCTGTCACAGCCGGGCCCTGGACCTGCGGCGTGCGCACGGGGACCGGCACGGGGAGTGCGTCACCCTCAACAACATCTGTTTCCCGTTGAGACAAGCAGGTCGGCTCGAACGTGCTCGTGAGCTCTTGCTGCAAGGACTGGAGGTGGCCCGGGACATCGGCTACGCGGGTTGGTTGCCCACCCTGCTGGGGAACCTCGCCGGCACGAGCGGTGAGCTGGGCAGGTGGAACGAGTCGCTGGAGTGGTGCGAGCAGCAGGAGCGGGCTGCTTTGGAGCAGATCGACCACTACGAGGACAACCTCCTGAGCAACCGCGGTGAGGCTTGCCGGGGGCTGGGTCGCCTGGAAGAGGCGATCCAGTGCCATGAAAGCGCTCTGAGCCTGGTTCGGGCGCAAGGCCGCGTGCGGCATCCCCTTGCCCAGGCCTACAAGCTCAGTCTGCTCGGTCGTGCGTACCGAGACGCGGGACGTCTCCAGGAAGCGGTCGAGGTGCTCCAGAGGGCGGTCGCCCTGTGTCCCGAGTACGACTCCGGTTCTGTGCACACCATGTGCCTGCAGGATCTCGCCGAGGTGCGGAGCAGGCTATGAGGGGCGTGTGTAGCGGTGCTTCACCCCCACCGGGAAGTACTCCGGGTCCCCGGCCGGTCGCAGCACCACCTCCGGCAGCTGCCGCTCCACCGGCACGTAGTTCGCGAACTCGCTGTTGAGCCGCAGCAGCTGCGCCCGCACCGACTGCGCGATCGCGGGTGCGTCGGCGGTGGCGCCCGGCGCGACCTCCACCGTGATCCGCAGCGACCGGTCGCGGTCCGCGTCCTCCACCGACTCGATCACGAACTTCCCTGTCACCGTCGCGCTGATCTCCGGTTGTTCCAGCCCCACCGTCACGTTCTCCGGGTACACGTTCGCCCCGAAGAACGACACCGTGAACAGCGAGCGCCCGAACACGTAGACGAACGGCAGCGGCGGGCCGTCGGGTGGTGTGAAGCCGTGTTCGGCGCACAGTGCGAGCAGTTCGGCGTGGGGGAGGAGGCCGCCCTCGTCGCCGATGCGGTAGCGCACCAGCGGGATTCCGCCGTCTGCGGTGAACACGAGGGTGTCGTCGACGACCTCGAAGAAGCGGCTGGCGGGGTCGTACTGCACCAGGGTCGGCAGGCGCGGGTCGCCGAACACCAGCCGCGCCAGGTCGGGGCGGTGGGCGAGGAAGCGGCGGATGCCCACCGACAGCGCGGTCTCGGTGCCGAGCACGCCCGCGTCGGCAGTGCCGTAGAGCGCGGCGATGTCGTGCACCGGGTCCGCGATGCCGGCCCTGGTGGCGACCAGGTCGCGCCACTGTTCGCTGAAGACCTCGCCGGCCAGCACCAGCTTCACGTCGAACGACCAGTCGGTGCCGGAGTCGACCACGTCCTTGACGAACGGCGGGTAGCCGAGCAGGACGGTCTGCTCGAAGTGCGGTGCGAGCTCAGGCAGGACGCGCAGGACCTCCGCCTTGTTGTTGCCCGGCGCCACCACCGTGATGGGGCAGCCCTTCGCGGCCAGGTGGCGCACGCACGCCTGCGTGAACAGGCCGCCGACCCACGTGCCGAGCGGGAAGCACACGACCGCCAGCGTGCTGCGCTCGTCCGCGCCGAAGCCGTCGACGAGCACCTGCTCGAAGCGGCGGGCCACGTGCAGCTCGTCCTCCAGAGACCGCGGCCAGATCGTCGGCTTGCCGCTGGAACCGGACGAGACGGCGATCATGTCGCAGGCCGCGAGGGTGCCGTCGCGGCACAGGTCGGGCAGCGGGTGGCGCTGGTGGTAGTTCGCCTTCTCCGTCAGCGGCAGGCGCTGGAAGTCCGCGAACGCCTGCACGGACTCCGGCTCGATCCCGTGCTCGGCCAGGAAGTCCCGGTAGGCGGGCACGGTGGTGGCGGTGCGGCGGAACAGGTCGAGCACCCAGGACGGGGACGGCTCCGCCGCCGGGGCGAAGAACGTCTCGAACGCGCGGAGCACACGGGCCTGCCGATCACTCATGGTCCTGACCTTGCCAGACGGCGGTTCGGTGCGCGTGCCCGGCGCGGGCGGAGGCCGGCCGCGGAAACCGCGACCGGCCTTCCCGCGCCACCGGCTCAGCCGACGCTGTCGACGACCTTCGTCGTGATCGCCGTCGAGGTCAGCACCGTGCCCTCGGGCAGCCAGGTGTACTCGCTGCCGGGACCGGTGAGCCTGCGGTCGCCGATGAAGTCGCCCGTCTCCGGGGAGATGACGAGCTCGACGCGCTCGTGCCGGTCCGTCAGCGTGATGCCGACGCCGGTGCGGCCGTCCATGGTCACCTTCTGCGGGGAGACCGTGACGCCGTCGATCTTCGCGATGGCGCGGTACCAGCCGGCGCGCAGGTCCGCGGGCATCAAGCCGGCGCGGAGGATCTCGGTGGCCTTGGCGAACATGGCCGCGGGCGTCGAACCGCGCTGGCTCGTGGTGCTGCGCAGCCACTCGTACAGCGCCGCCGGGTCACGCGGCAGCGCGGCGTAGAACGCGGGCGAGTCCCAGTCGGTCGGGTCGCCGCACACCTTGCGCGGCTGGGACTTCGGGAAGAAGTCACCGCACTTGCCGCGGCGCTCGCCGGTGTCGGTGTCCTGGTTGGTGTAAGGCGCCTCGGACTGCGGGACGTTGCCGCCCAGCCACTTCGCCTCACCGTTCTGGGTGCGGCGGTTGACCCACTCCTGCGTGACGTCCGCGGGGATCCACGTCTGGTAGGTCAGCTCGACCGCGTAGGTGGCGCCCCTCATCGGCTGGGGATTGTCCACGGAGGACCCGAACATCATGCCGCGCGCGTACGTGCCGTGCTCGGTGATGAGGCGGTACTGGCCGGGCCCGACCGGCTGGTCGACCGGCGTGATCTTGCCCGCCGCGTCGTCGAGCAGCTCGGCCGCGGACAGCAGCGCCACCTGCTGTTCGGTGGGGCTCGGCGACGCGGACACCGGGGGCGCGGCGGCAGGCGGTGCCTGGGACGGTGCGTCGGTGTCGCGGACCACGACCACCCCCGCGGCGACGAGTGCCACGGCGGCCGCGGCGACGGTCACCGGTAGCAGCTTGCGGCGGCGCAGCGGAACCACGGTGCCCGTGGCCGCGGCTTCGACGACCCTGGCGCGCACGGCGTCGAGCGGGCGGGTGCTCGTGCGGTCAGCCCGGTGCAGCAGGTCCAGTGCTTCGTCCAACTCGGTCATGACGACTCCCCTGTGAGCAGTGCCTGCAGTTTCGTGCGCACGCGGTGCAGGCGTGAGCGGACCGTGCTGGCAGGCAGGTTCAGCGCGGTCGCGACCTCGGACGGGTCCAGCCCGGCCCAGGACGTCAGCAGCAGCAGGTCCCGCTCCTGCACCGACAGCCTCGGCAACGCCCGCGCGAGCTGGCGCTGGGCGTCCACCCTGGCGGCGACCTGTGCGTCGTGGGAGTGCTCGGTCTCGGTGTGCAGCCGTTCGGTCGCCCGGTAACCGCGCAGCTCCGTGCGCACGTGGTTGCGCAGCAGGTTCGTCGCGATGCCGTACAACCAGCCGCGCACCGGCGCCTGGGCCGGGTCGTAGGCGCCGCGCCTGCGCAGGGCCACGAGGAACGTCTCCGCGACCAGGTCGTCGGCGGTGTCGAGCCCGACGCGGCCCGCCAGGTAGCCGCGCAGGGCAGGGGCATGGGTGTCGAAGAGCGCGGTGAACGCGGCGGCCGGGTCCTCACCGTCGAGGTCCGGCCTGCTGCCGTCCACGGCGCGCTCCTTGGGCTTGGTCACGCTGGTACTTGTCCGCTCCGGCCCCGAGCGTCCCCGACCTGTGACCGCCGTCACTGCTGTGTACTGATGAGTCCGGGGTGGACGTTATACCGCCTGCGCGGCAGGTGTGCTGCTCAGCGCCGGTGCGCGGGCCGCGGCCAGCACGACCGGCAGGAGCAGCAGACCGGTCAGCGGCCACAGCCCCGCCGCGAGCTGCTGCCACACCGTCAGCCCGCCGGACAGCGGCGGCACCTCCGGCACGTCGAGCAGCGCGAACCACCGCACGGCGAACACCACGAACACCACGGCGGTGAGCACCGCCAGGCCCGGCGACCGCCGCAGGTGCGCGTGGGCCGCCAGCCACACCAGCAGCGGCACCACCCAGACCCAGTGGTGCTCCCAGCTCACCGGTGACACGAGCAGGCTGGTGACCGCCGCGGCCGAGAACCCCAGGAAGTCCGACCCCCGGCGGTGCGCGGACCGGGCCACCGCCAGGCCGCAGACCGCCACCAGCGCCAGCACGGGCAACCACGACCGGTCGAACCCCACCGTGCCCAGCGCCCTGGCCAGCGCGCCCGGCAACGACTGGTTCGGCGTCACGTACACGTCGGCCACCCGCGACGACTCCAGCACCAGCCCACCCCAGTACCGGGCCGAGTCACCCGGTGCGACGAGGAAACCGGCCGCGACCGTGCCCAGGAACGCCAGCGCCGCAGTGCGGGCCGCCGCCCACTGCCGGGTCACCAGCAGGTAGCCGATGAACAGCAACGGCGTGATCTTCAGCCCGGCCGCGATGCCGATGCCGACACCCCGCCACCGCCCCGCGCCGGGGCGGAAGTCCAGCAGCACCAGCAGGAGCAGGAATGCGTTGATCTGCCCGGCGATCAGCTGCACGCGCACCGGCAGCAGCAACGACACCAGGACCAGACCGGCGACCACGAGCAGGCCGCGGTGCCGCCGGACCCCCGCGATCCGCACCGTCAGCCACACCACCGCGCCCAGCGCGGCCAGCGACGCGGTGTTCCACAGCAGGCCCGCCGCTCCGGCCGGCAGGAACGACAGCGGCGCGAAGATCGCGGCGGCGGCCAGCGGAGGGTAGGTGTAGGACATCGGCCCGTACAGCGGCGACAGCACCACCAGGTCGTAGAGCGACCGGCCGTCGCGCACCGCCTGCCCGCTGGCCAGGTACACCTTGAGGTCCACCGTCCAGCGCAGGCCCCAGTACGGGTCGCGGGTGTAGACGGCGTGGGCGACGAGCGCCAGTGCGACCGAGGTGGCCACGACCGCTGCCACGAGAGCCGCGGGGCGGGCGAAGCGCGCCCTGGGAGCGGTGGGGGAGGCGGTGGTGCTGGGCTTGGCAGGGCTGAGCATCGGCGTGCACCCTCTCGTCCGAGACCAGAGCGCTCTCATGCTCTCGGGGCCGGCTCGAGCGCCGCTCACGTCCGCCGTTCACACCCGCCGGGCGCGCACGAAGCCCCAGCCGACGAGGGCGGCCGACAGGGCGGTGAGCGCGAGACCGCCGATCGTGACGGCCCGCTCGAACTGCACGGTCTGCGCGGCACTCCACCCCGGCTGGGCGATGCCGCCCGCGAACAGCACCGCGAGCACCGTGCCGCTGACGGCGACCCCAGCGGCGGCGGTGACCTGCGAGGCGGTGTCGACGAGCGCCGCACCGATCGAGGTCCGGTTCTCCGGCAGGCCCTTCAGCACGTTCACGCCCGCGACCGCGCCGACCACGCGGATGCCGATGGCGACGAGCACGAGAGCGGCCGCGACCGGCGCGTAGCCGAGTCGCCCGAGCAGCGCGTACACCGCGAGGCCCGTCACGACGCAGCTCCCGCCGAGCCACGCCGCCCGGTCCAGGCCCACCGCGCGCACGAACCGGGTGACCAGCGGGCCACCGGCGATCAGCACGACGACCTGCGGCAGCATCCCGGCCGCCGCGAGCGCGGGAGACCAGCCCCAGTCGAGCTGCAGCTGCAACGTCACGAGGTAGGTGAGACCGGCCGCCGCCAGCCCGGTCGCCGCCTTGTGCGCGAGACCGCTGGCGACCAGCGGCCGTGCGACGAGCTTGAGGTCCAGCAACGGATGGCTGGCCGTGCGCGCGCGGACGACGTACAGAACCGCTGCCACGACCGTTGCGGCGGAGGCGGTCCACGGCAGCCACGACGAGGCGCCCCGTTCGACGAAGAACGTCGGCACGACCAGGGCGAGCACGATGGTCGCGGTGCCGAGCACGCCGCCGAGGAGGTCCGCCGGGTCGCGGTGCAGCTCGGCCGCGGTGTCGGCCTCGACGCCGCGGCCGATGCCGGCGAACGCCAGCACCGAGATCGGGACGTTGACCAGCAGCAGCGCCTGCCACGGCGCCACGGTCAGCAGGGCGCCGCCGAGCGGCGGGCCGATGGCCAGGCCGACGAGACCGACCGTGGAGATCAGCGTCATCGCGCGGACGCGCAGGTCGTCGGCGCGGAACAGCCGGAAGGCCAGCGCGATCGAACCGGGTGTGGTCATCGCGGCCGCGACGCCCATGACCGACCGCACCGCGACCAGCTCGCCCACGGACGTGACGAAGAGCGTCGCGAGGCTCGCGGCACCGAGCAGGACGAGCCCGGCGAGCATCACGCGGCGCCGCCCGACCCGGTCGGCCACGGCACCGAACACGAGCATCAGCCCGCCGAACACGACGGCGTAGGAGTTCGACACCCACTGCAGCGCGGTCGTCGAGGCGTGCAGGTCGCGGCCGATCGTGGGCAACGCGACGGTGAGGATCGAGCCGTCGAGCATCTCGAACAGGAAGACGGCGGACAGCCCGGCGAGGGCGATCCACGCCTCCCGCAGGGAACCGGGGGAGCGCAGGCGGGGCTGCGCGGTGGAGGTTGACACGAACATCGTTCTACTTACGAACGATGTTCGTGTCAACTGTAGGCTGAGTGCCATGAACCGGAAGAGCGCCTCGGCACGCGACGAGTGGGCGGCGCAGATCGCGGCACTGGACGAGCAGCCCGCGGCGCGCAAGGAACCGATCACGGTCGGCCGCATCGTCGACACGGCCCTGCGGATCGTGGAGACCGACGGCTACGCCTCGTTGACGATGCGCCGGGTCGCCGCCGCCCTCGACACCGGTCCGGCCTCGCTCTACGCGCACGTGCGCAACAAGGCCGAGCTCGACGACCTGCTCATCGGCGCGCTGGGCAAGCGGGTCGCGCTGCCCGCACCGGACGCCGAGCGGTGGCGGGCCCAGTTCGCCGACGTCTGCGGGCAGCTGCGCGACGAGTTCCTGCGCTACCCCGGCATCGCGCAGGCCGCGTTGTCGGCCGCGCCGAAGAACCTCGACACGCTCCGCATCACCGAGGGCATGCTCGGCATCCTGCTGGCCGGCGGCGTGGACCCGCAGGCGGCGGCGTGGACGATCGACGCGGCACTGCTGTACGTCAGCGCCTACACCGTCGAGGCGTCGCTGCGCCGGCACCCCGACGGCGGCCGGGACACGCGCGTCGTCGACCGCGCCGAGGCCCTGGCGCGGCTGCGGATGCTGCCGGTGAGCCGTTTCCCGCACACCGTCGAGCACGCCGACAAGATCGGCGCCGGCGAGGGCCACGACCGGTTCGACTTCGCCCTGGAGCTGCTGCTGCGCGGCCTCTGACCACCCGGCGGACGCGATCTCGCCGCGGTGCTCCGGTTCAGGACAGGTCGGACAGGTCCAGCACGAACCGGTACCGCACGTCCCCGCGCGCCAGCCGGTCCAGTGCCTCGTTCACCCGCGCCGACGGCAGGACCTCGACGTCGGCGGTGATGCCGTGGGTGGCGCAGAACTCCAGCATGGCGGTGGTGGCGGCCAGGCCTCCGCTGCCGGCGGAGCTGAGCTTCTTGCGGCCCACCAGCAGGTCCAGCGCCTCGACCGTGATCGGGCCGAGGTGCCCGACCTGGCTGAGCGTGCCGTCCAGGGCGACCAGGCCGAGGTACGGGCTCAGGTCGTGGGCGACCGGGATGGTGTCGAGGACGACGTCGAAGCGGTCGCGGGCCGCGGCCATCTGCCCGGGGTCGGTGGAGACGACCACGTCGTGCGCGCCGAGGCGGGTGGCGTCGGTCGCGCGGTCGGCCGAGCGGGTCACCACCGCGACCTCCGCGCCCAGGGCTGCCGCGAACTTCACGGCGAGGTGGCCGAGGCCGCCCAGGCCGCTCACCGCGACCCGCGTGCCGGGGCCGACTCCCAAGGCGCGCAACGATTCCCACACCGTGATCCCCGCGCACAGCAGCGGCGCGGCGGCGGCCGGGTCCAGGCCGGGCGGCAGAGGATGGGCGAAGCTCTCGCGCACGACGTACTCGCGGGAGAAACCGCCCAGCGTCGTCGAACCGTCGTGCCGGTCCGTGCCGCCGTAGGTCAGCGTGGGGAACTCGCGGCAGAAGTTCTCCTGTCCCGCCAGGCACATCGGGCACGTGCCGCACGAGTCGACGATGTTGCCGACCGCGACCGGGTCGCCGACGCGGAAGGCGGTCACGTCCTGGCCGGTCTCGGTGACCACGCCGGTGAACTCGTGGCCGGGCACCAGCACGGTCCCGCCGTCGTGGGCGCGCAGGGAGTGCAGGTCGGTGTGGCAGACACCGCAGTGGTCCACGCGCACCGCGATGTCGTCACGGCGCAGGTCGCGGCGGGGGATCGGGGCGGCGCGCACCGTGGTCGCGTCGTGGGCCCGCCAGCCGGTGGTGGTCCTCATGGGCTCTCCTCCAAACAGACTGTTCTGTCTATTTCACGCTAACCCCAGGCGCCCGGCAAAGCAAACCAACTGTTCTGTCTGTAGGCTGGCACCATGTCCGACCAGCGGTTGACCGCCCGCGGCGAGGCCACGCGGCAGCGCATCATCGACGTCGCCACCCGCGAGTTCGCCGAGTACGGCATCGCCGGTGCCCGCATCGAGCGGGTCGTGGCCGCGGCACGGACGAACAAGGCCCAGCTCTACGGCTACTTCGGCAGCAAGGACGGGCTGTTCGACGCGATCTTCTCCGGGTCGCTGGAGCGGATCATGGACGTCGTCCCCATCGACGCCACCGACCTCGCAGGCTGGGCCGTGCGCCTGTACGACGAGTACCTGGAGCGGCCCGACCTGATCCGGCTCGCCACCTGGGCCCGGCTGGAACGCCGCCCCACCGGCCACCTCGTCGCCGACGCCGACCGGGTGGACGCGGGCAAGCTGGAGGCCATCGCCCAGGCGCAGGCCGCCGGGCTCGTCCGCGCCGGCGAGCCGTTCGACGTGATGGCCGTGGTGATCGCCATGTCCATGGCGTGGTCGCCGGTCAGCAACGTGTACGCGGCCACCGCCGACGAAGCCGCCGAGGAGCACGAGCGGCGCCGGGCGTTCCTGCGCGACAGCGTGCGCCGCGCGGTAGCGCCCTAAGACCGTCCACGTACCGGATAACGGATAACGGTCGTTCGCCCGCCGTTAGCGGTAGGTGGTGCGGTACGTGGTCGTCCCGGCCGCAGCTTTGAGTGTTGTCGGCTGCACAACCGCACTTTTACGTTCGTGGAGCGGAGCAACCGCGGTCACCACCGCGGTCCCTGAACCCGCATCCCCTGCGAAGTAAAGGTGCACGTCGATGCGCAACAAAATCATGAGGGCGGTCGCCTGCGCGGCTGCCGCGGCCGGTGTGGTGGCGATGACCGCCGGCACCGCCGCGTCGCAACCCGAGGCCGGTCCCGCGATCCTGAACGCGGGTGCCTCGGACGCCGTGGCCGACCGCTACATCGTGGTGTTCAAGGGCGAGGACAACGTTGACGCCTCGGCCGCGGCGATGGTCCAGCGGTACGGCGGCACGGTGCGCAAGACCTACGACCGGGTGGTCGACGGCTACTCCGCCACCATGTCGGCGACCCAGGCCGCGAAGCTCGCCAAGGACCCGAAGGTCGCCTACGTCCAGCAGGTCAACCGGATGTCCACGATGGACACCCAGACGCCGACGCCGAACTGGGGCGTGGACCGGATCGACCAGCGCGACTACCCGCTCGACAGGAGCTACAGCTACCCGTCGAGCGCGGGCCAGGGCGTGCGGATCTACATCCTCGACAGCGGCATCAACGCGAGCCACAGCGAGTTCACCGGCCGGATCGCGGCGGGCTACGACTACGTCGACGACGACCGCACGCCCCAGGACTGCAACGGCCACGGCACCCACGTCGCCGGCACCGCGGCGGGCACGAAGTACGGCGTGGCCAAGAAGGCGACGATCGTGCCGATGCGCGTGCTCAACTGCAAGGGCGACGCCTACGACGACGACATCCTCGCGGCCGCCGACTGGGTCGCCAAGAACGCCGTGAAGCCCGCGGTGGTCAACTACAGCATCGGCTGCCGCCAGCGGTGCAACACCCCCGCCATCGACAACGCCGTCAAGGCCGTCGTGGCCAGCGGCGTGCAGTGGGTGCAGGCGGCGGGCAACTCCACCGACGACTCCTGCTACTACAGCCCGCAGAAGGTCGCGGCTGCCGTCACCGTCGGCAACGCGACCTGGGAGGACGAGCGCCGCTTCGACAGCAACTACGGCTCGTGCCTGGACATCTGGGCGCCGGGCACGGACATCGTGTCGGCCTCCTACTCCAGCACCACCGGCACGGCGACGATGTCGGGCACGTCGATGGCCTCGCCGCACGTGGCGGGTGCGGCGGCGCTGTACCTGGCGCGCAACACCTCCGCCACGCCGGCGCAGGTGCGTGACGCGCTCGTGCGCAACGCGACCACCAACCGCCTGACGGGCATCGGGTCCAGCTCGCCCAACGCCCTGCTGTACACCGCGTTCCTCAACGGCGCGGCGTAACACCCCCTGAACGCACGGCGCCCGGCGAGACCAGGACTCGCCGGGCGCTGTGCCACCACACGACCGTCCACATCGCGAACCCCGCACTTGAACTCCCGCACGAAGCCGCCGACCATACCGGGACGACGAGTTCCAGGAGGCCGGTGATGTCCCAGGAGGTCGGCCGGGAACGGCTCGCGTCGTTCGCCGAGGCGCTGGACGCCGCGATCACCGCCAGCGGGCTGACGCTCGACCGCGTCCGCCACCGGCTGGCCGAGCAGGGCACCGAGATCGGCATCGCCACCCTGAGCTACTGGCGCCGCGGCCACCGCCGCCCCGAGGGGCCGGAGTCGTTGCGCGCGGTGCAGCTGCTGGAACGGGTGCTGGGCCTGCCACCGGCCTCGCTGGTCGTGCTGCTGGGCGCGCCACGCCCGCGCGGGCGCTGGGTCACCCGGCCGGACAGCCCGCACGTCGCACCGCTCGTCGCCGAGCTCGACGACCCGGACGAGGGCCGGTGCGGGCTCGTGTCGGCGCACGACGTCTTCACCGTGCGCGCCGACCGCACCGAACGCGGTGTGCGGTCCAGGGTGGTCCTGCGCGGGCTGAGCGGACTCGTCCACCGGTACCTGGTGCGCTACGAGGCAGACGAACCGGGCACCACGCCCGCGTTGACGGCCGTCGACTTCTGCCGCGTCGGCCGCACGGTGGTCGACGCCGCCTCCGGGCTGATCGTGGCCGAGCTGCTGCTGGACCGGCCGCTCAAACCCGGCGAGCACACCGTCGTCGAGTACGGGCTGTGCGCGCCGCCCGGTCCGCCGGTCGAGTTCTACTCCCGGCGCTTGCGCAGTCCCGTAGGCGAGTACGCGCAGCTGGTCCGGTTCGAAGGCGACCCACCGGCCGGCGGGCACACGTTCCGCAAGGACGGACCGGCCGCACCCGAGCACACCACCGAGCCGCTGCACGTCGGCGCGTCCGGCACCAGCGCGCTGGTCGTCCACGACGTGCGGCCGTGCGTGGTCGGCACCCGCTGGCACTGGTGACCGGTTTTTCACAGCATTGAGGCCGCGTCCCGGCCGTGGCGGCACCTTTTTCACACAATTGGCGAGGGCGTCCCGACGTCATTGCCGCGGCGGGCCCCGCGACCCATCCTTTCGGTCGTCACAACGGTGTGACCAGGCCCGGAAGGCTCCCCTGCAATGGTTCCCCACCTCATCACCGCCCTGGCGGTCGCGTCGGCGGCCGCGCTGGCCGTCCCCCTGCCCGCGACCGCCGCCGCCGCCGAGTGCCCGCCGGCACCCGAGTCCTGTGTGGACACGGAGCTCGCGCTGGACCGGCTGCCCGCCGTCGGCGAGTCCGCGACCGCGACCCTGCACCTGCGCCCGAAGGCCCGCGTCGACCGGGCCCAGCTCGTCGTGCGGCTGCCGGCCGGGTTGCGGCTGACCGACCGCGGCGGGCTCTCCGCACCGCGCACGGCCGGGTTCGGCACGGTCGCCGAGCAGTCGATCGGCCTGAGCGCCGAGCGGACCGTGCGCTTCGGCGTCACGGCCGTGCAGGCGGGTCCCGCCCAGGTCGAGGCGACCGTGCGCACCGACGCCCGGCTGCGCCCCGCCCGTTCCGCCGCGACGCTCACCGTGGCCGGACAGCCCGGTGCGTCCAGGGCCGGTGCGGACGGCGCCGACATGGCCACCGTGTCGCGGACCGCGGTCCAGGACGCGCAGGCCGCGGCGAACCAGGTCTGCGCGAAGGGCAGCTACAGCCACGCCACCCCGGACAACACGTGGAAGCCCGTCCGCAACGCCGGTGTGCGCGTCGAGGGACGCACCACGGCCGGCAGCCAGGTCACGACCTACGGCACCGGCTTGACCAGCGCCCAGGACGGCTCGTACCGCGTGTGCTTCCCCGCCACGACCACCCTGTCCCAGGTGTGGGTGCGCTTCACCGCCGACTCCGGCCTGTGGCAGGTGCGGCCGTTCACCACCAGCACGCCCTACACCAGCTACACCGCGGCCAAGACCTCGGTCGCCACCGGCACCGAGGTCGACTTCGGCGCGACCGCCCCCGCCGACTTCCAGATGCGCGGCTGGCGGGCGTTCGACATCATCACCCGCCTGTGGGGCGTGCACGGCCAGAGCCGGTGCTGGACCGGTGCCGAGACCGGGACCTGCCGCAAGCTCTCCCTCTGGTGGCACCCGGACAGCACGGTCGGCGCCCACTGGGACAACTCCGTCGCCCTCCCTGACCGCCACGTCGAGCTGGCCGCCGCCGACCCCGACTCCGAGCACCTCGTCATCCACGAGGCCGGGCACGGGCTGATGGACGTGCTCCACCAGGGGTGGTGGCCGCGGGACGACTGCCCCAGCCCGCACTACCCGAACCGGGTCAGCGGCACGAACTGCGGGTGGACCGAGGGCTTCGCCAACGCACTGGCCGGCTACGTCATGGGCGACGGCAAGTACGTCTACGTCAACGGCGTCGAGGTCGACCTGATGAACACCCGCTGGTTCGACCCGTCCCAGCCGACCTCGGCCACCAACCTGCAGAACGGCGACCAGGTGGAGGCCAGGGTGGCGGGCGCGCTGATCCGGCTGTGGCGCGAGGTCGACAACGGGCCGGTGCGCACGTTCGACAGCCTCGCCGGCAACCGCACCAGCAACCTCCGCGAGTGGTTCCTCTCCCGCAGGCCCGCCGCCGGGCTGGACGTGTCCGCGTCGACCCGCAACCTCGTCTACCGGCACACGATCGACTACCGCAGCGCGTAGGCGGTGAGCGCGGGACGTCGCCGGTGGGCTCACGGCGGCGTCCCGCGCTGCCGGGTTTCCGGCGGATTCCGCTCCCGCGCATCCCGTTCCGGCCCTGGGCGCCTCTACACCGGTGAACGCACGTTCGTCCGGAGGGACCACATGCCAGGAGCCCAGTCGTCGTCCACCCCCGCGGCCCTGGTGGGCCGTGCCGCCGAGCTGGGCCTGCTGCGGGCCGCCGTCGTGGGGCGCAGACCGGCGCTGGTGCAGGTGGAGGGCGAGGCGGGGGTCGGCAAGAGCCGGCTGGTGCGGGAGCTGGTCGCGGCCGTCGCGCCGGTGCTGCCGACCGTGCTGACCGGGCGGTGCCAGCGCACGCCGGAACCGTTCGTGCTGGGGCCGGTGCTGGAGGCGTTGCGCGGGCTGCGCGGGGTGCTGGCCGGTGGCGGGCTGTCGCCGGTCACCGCCGCGCTGCGGGCCGTCGTGCCGGAGCTCGCGGACGTGCTGCCGGCGCCGGTCACCGCCGCCGACCCGCGGTTCGACCGGCACCTGCTGTTCCGGGCGGTCCGCGAGGTGCTCGCGGTCGCGGGACCGGCGGTGCTCGTCGTCGAGGACCTGCACTGGGCCGACGAGGCGACGCTGGCGTTCCTGCGGTTCCTGCTGTCCGACCCGCCCGCGCGGCTGGCGGTCGTGATCACGTTCCGGCGCGAGGACGTGACCGGCGGGATGCCGCTGGGGACCGCGTTCCGGCCGGCCGCCGGGGTGACGACGGAGATCGTCGAGCTGGCGCCGCTGGACGTCGCGCAGGTCGGTGAGCTGGCCGCGGCGGTCCTGGGGGTGCCCGCGGTGGGCGAGGCGGTCGCCGCCGAGCTGCACGGACGCACGGCGGGGCTGCCGTTCGTCGTCGAGGAGGCCATCCGCGGTCACGGTGCGGGCCACGGCGGGGTGCCGGTGCTGGTGCGGGAGTCCGTGGCGGAACGGGTCGCGGCGCTCACGCCCGACGCGCGCCGGCTGGTCCGCGCGGCCTCGGTGTTCACCGAGCCGGTCACCGCGGAGCAGCTCGGCGAGGTGGCGGACCTGGCAGGGCAGCGGCTGCGCGCGGCGGTGGACGAGGCGCTGGCCCGCCCGGTGCTGCACCAGACGGGGGAGAACACCTACTGGTTCCGGCACGCGCTGGCCCGGCAGGCCGTGTACTGCGCCGTCGGCGTCATGCACCGCACCGAGCTGCACGCGCGGGCGGTCCGGTCGCTGGCCGCGGCCGACCCGCCGCCGCTGGTGCAGCTGGCCGAGCACAGCCGCCTCGCCCACCGGCGCGACGAGTGGCTCACCTACGGCGAACGGGCCGCCGACCAGGCACTGGCCTCCGCCGACGCCACGACCGCCACCGCGTTGCTGCGGCTGCTGCTCGCCGAGGCGTCGCTGTCCGGTGCCGACGTCGACCGGTTGGGTGCCAAGCTGGGGGAGGCGTCGCTGCTGGGCCTGGACGTCGCCGCCTCGGTGGCGGTGCTCAAACCGCTGCTGGCCGACGAACGGCTCTCGCCCGCCGCGCGCGGTGAGGTGCGGATGCACCTGGGGCTGCTGCTGGCCCGCCAGTCCGACACCCTCGCCGAGGGCCGCGCGCAGCTGGAGCTCGCCGTCGACGACCTGGCAGGGCGCCCGGAGCTGGCCGCGAAGTGCGTGAGCGCGCTGGCCCAGCCGTTCAACGGCGACGCGCCGCTGCCGTCGCTGACCAGGTGGCTGCGCGAGGCCGACGCCATCGCCGGTCGCTGCGAGGACGGTGAGCTGCGCATCTCGCTCGTTGCCAACGTTGTCGGCTCGCTCGTGGCGGTCGGCGACCGGGCGGTGCTCGACCGGCTCGACAGCCTGCCGCGGGCGGGCCGCACCCTCGGCGAACAGCGCCAGGTCGCGCGGGCGCACTGCAACCTCGCCGACTCGCTCACCATCGTCGGCCGCTTCGACCAGGCGGGCGCCCACCTGCGGTTCGGCATGCGGGCCGCGCGCGACAGCGGCGCGCGGTACGTGCTGAGCACCGCGCACAGCACCGAGGTGCGGCTCGCCTGGTTCACCGGCGAGTGGGACGGGCTGGCCGAACGGGCGGCGGCGCTGCTGGCCGAGCACCGCGGGCTGGTGGCGGTGGCGGGCGAGCTGCACCTGGTGCTGGGCCTGCTCGCACTGGCCCGCGGCCAGTGGGCCGCCGCCGCGGCGCACCTGGAGCAGACCGGGGTGCGCACCCCGCGCGACGCCGTCACCCCGGTCGCGCTCGCCGGCAGCGCCGGTCTGGTCCGGCTCGCGCTGCGCGACGACGTGGCACGGGCCGGCCACGAAGCCGACGCGGGGCTCGCACTCGCGCGGCGCAAGCAGGTGTGGGCGTGGGCGGGGGAGCTGGCCGAGGCGGCGGTCGACGCCTACCTGGCCGCTGACCGCGTCCACGACGCCAGGGACGTCGTGCGCGACCTGGAGGAGGGCATCGCACAGGCGGCCGCACCGCTGGCCGCCGCCGCGCTGCACTCCTGCCGGGGCGCCCTCGCCGCGCACACCGGCGGTGACGGGACACCGTGCTTCACCGCCGCCGCCCGCGCCTACGAGGACTGCCGGGCCCCCTACCTCGCGGCACTGGCGTGGGAACGGGCCGGCTCGCACCTGCTGCGCCGCGGTGGCAGCGCCGCGATCACCGCCTACACCCGCTGCGCCGACCGGTTCGAGGCGCTCGACGCCTCCCACGACGCGGCCCGCTGCCGCCACCTGCTGCGCGGCCTGGGCGCGGTCACCCCGTCCCGGCGCGGCAGCCGCGGCTACGGCGACGACCTCTCGCCGCGGGAACGGGAGGTGGCGCGGCTGCTGGTCGCCGGGCTCACGAACAACGAGATCGCCGAGGTGCTGTTCCTGTCACCGCGGACCGTCGAGCAGCACACGTCGAGCGTGCTGCGGAAGCTCGGGCTGGGCTCGCGGCGGGACATCCGGTCCGCGCACCTGGCCTGATCACGCTCACCGGACCGCCGCGCTCGGCCTCGACGGGGTGCCGGCGTTGGCCGGAGGCCGTTCTGCGATGCGGTGCCCGCCGGACCCGGCGCGACCGCGGCCCGTGCGCGTCCGGTCAGTGCCGCTCGGACGGTGTGGACGTGGACGGGCCGCCGCGCTCGGCTGCGGCCCGGACGACCACACCCTCGGCCTCGACGGCGAGCACGGCCCGCACCCGAGCTGAGACCACCGGCGAGAACCGCGTCAGCCGGTGGGCGCGGAGGACGGTGGCTCCTCCGCCGGCGAGGACACCGGTGCCACCGGCTCCGGCCGCGGCGCGGTCGTCTCCGGAGTCGTCGGCGCCGCCGGGGCCGGCCGGGGAGCGCCGTTGCTGACCGACAGCGTCACCGCCGTGCCGCGGATCGCGATCCCCTGCGGCGACTGGGAGATCACCGAGCCGGACGGCTTCGTCGAGCTGACCGACACCGTCGACACCTGGTACCCGGCCTCGCGCAGCATCGCCGTCGCCTTCTCCAGGTCCGCGCCCACCACGTCCGGGATCTTCTGCTGCTGGTCGCCGTGCCGGTAGCGGTCCTCCACCTCCGGCAGCGGCTTCTCCGGCAGGTCCGCGTGCACCGTCATCATCGTCTGGTACCAGGTGGCCGCGGGAGCCGTGCCGCCGTAGATGTTGCCCTCCGGGCACAGCCGCGGCGGGCCCGAGCTGATGCAGATGCCCTGCGGCGAGGTGCTGTCGTTGAACACCTGCACGGCACCCGCGTAGTCGGGGGTCGCGCCGATGTACGCGGCGGACTTGTACTCCTCGGTCGTGCCGGTCTTGCCCATCATCGGGCGCGTCCAGCCCGCCTGGCGCGCGGCGTACGCCGTGGTGCCCATGCCCTTGTTGTCCTCGCTCAGGCCGACGGCCAGCGCGTTGGCGAGCGGTTCGGCCACGGCCTGCTCGCACGGCGGCTTGACCAGCTCCACGGGCTTGCCGTCGCGGTCGTAGACCTTGCGCACCGGCGTGGGCTTGCACCACTTGCCGCCGCTCATGATCGTCGCGGCGACGTTCGCGAGCTCCAGGGTGCTCGACGGGGCCGGGCCGAGGGTGAACGACGCGTTGGCGTTGGCCTTGTAGTACTCGGCCTGGGAGACGCGCAGCTCCTTGACGGCCTTGGGGTCCGGTGCCACACCGGCGATGTTCGTGGCCATCGTCTTGCGCATCCCCAGCCGGGAGGCCATGTCCACCACCGCGTCCAGGCCCGTCTTCTCCTCCAGGATCACGAACGCCGTGTTCGGCGAGGTCGCGAGGGCCTGGCGCAACGGCATCTGCGGCGGGTAGCGGTCGTTGTGGTTCGACAGGCAGTACCAGTAGGTGTTCGGCTCCCCGGTCGACGGGCAGGACGCCGCGCCGCCCTTGAACACCCGCGAGGTGTAGGAGTTGGGGGAGGGGATGACCGTGTCGATGCCGATGCCCTTCTCCAGCGCGGCAGCCGCGGTGAACACCTTGTACACCGAGCCCGTGCCGAACTTGTTCTCCACACCGCTGGGCAGGTCGAACTGGGTCTGGAACTTCTCCTTGTCGAGGCCGTAGTCGCGGTTGGCCACCAGCGCCACGACCTCGTGGGAGTCCTTGCCGGGCTTGACGATCGCCATGGTGTTGGCCACGCCCGGCGTGTTCTTGGGCGCCTGCGCCTCGACCGCCTGCTTGGCCTGCTCGGTGATCTTCGGGTCCAGCGTGGTCTCGATGCGGTACCCGCCGATCTTGAGCTCCTCCAGGTTGAACCCGGCCTCGGTCAGGTACTCGATGAGGAACGAGCAGAAGAAGCCGTGCGACGGCCCGGCGCCGACGCACCCGGTCTGCAGCGGACGGACGGGTTCCTGCAGCCCGAGGGGCGCGGCCTTGTGCCGTTCGGCCTCCTCCTTGGGCAGCTTGTTCTCCGCCACCATCGCGTCGATGACGATGTTCCTGCGCTGCAACGCCTTGTCCGGCCGCGCCTCCGGGTCGAGCGCGGTCGGGCTGTTGACCATGCCGGCGAGCGTGGCCGACTGCGTGACCGTCAGCTTGTCCGGCGTCGTGTCGAAGTACGCCTGCGCGGCGGCACCGATGCCGAAGATCGTCGAACCGAACGGCACCAGGTCGAGGTAGCGGGAGAGGATCTCGTCCTTGCTCAGCGCCACCTCCAGCCCCACCGCGATCCGCGCCTCCCGCAGCTTGCGGGACAGGCTCTGCTCCTGCGCGTCCTGCTGCGCGCCCTTGTCGGTGCGGGCCAGCACGTGCACGAGGTAGTTCTTCACGTACTGCTGGGTCAGCGTCGACGCGCCCTGCTCCACCTCACCGCTGGCGTTGTTGCGCGCGGCGGCCCGTAGCGTCGCGAGCCAGTCGACGCCGTTGTGCTCGTAGAACCTGCGGTCCTCGATCGCGAACAACGCGTCCTTCATGTGCGACGAGATCTTGTCCGGTGGCGTGCGCACCCGGTACTGGTCGTACAGGTACGCGATCGGCGTGCCGTCCTTGTCCACCACCGTCGTCATCAACGGCGGCTGGGTGTTCAGCATCTGGGCCAGTGTGGACTTCACCTGGTCGCTGATCCGGTTCGACACCGTGCCGATCGTCCCGGCGGCCGGGAAGAGGAGCCCCGCCACCAGAAGGCCGGCCACCAGGCACAGCCCGGCGAGCTTTCCGACGCACGAAGCGATCCTCCTGCGGTCCACTGTCGACTCCCCTCGATGGTTCGGCCTCCGACGGTTACCCGCCGTCCCCGTGATCAGGCGCCCGCTTCGAATGAACCCGGTCCGCGAAACCGGTCACCGAGAGTGCTTTCCGGGCCGTCCGTCCACCCGCTCGTGTCAACCCGTGGGTGTCCGGTTTTTCCGTTACCGGCACGGGTAGCTGGCCATCAGACGATTCACACACGGGGAGGAAGTCCAATGCCGTCGCAACCAAGTGCTGGCCACCTCGTACTTCGCGCCGCCGCGGTCGCGCTGGTCGTGGGCGCGCTGTGCACCGCGCCCGCACAGGCGTCAGAAGGCGCCGAGGACCACTTCGCGGGCTCGCAGATCGCCAAGCACGAGGGCACCGGCGAGATGCTCATGACACCACCGGACCTCGGCGTGGGCCGGGTGGACGGGATCGACGTCAGCAGCCACCAGGGTGCCGTCGACTGGGGACACTGGTGGAACAACGGCAAGCGGTTCGCCTACATCAAGGCCACCGAGGGGACGAACTACAAGAACCCCAACTTCACCCAGCAGTACAACGGTTCCTACAACGTCGGCATGACCAGGGGCGCCTACCACTTCGCGTTGCCCGACCGCTCCGACGGCGCCACGCAGGCGCGGTACTTCGTCGCGAACGGCGGCGGCTGGTCGCGTGACGGCCGCACGCTCCCGGGAACGCTCGACATCGAGTACAACCCCTACGGCGGCGACACCTGCTACGGCCTGAGCCCCGCCGCGATGGTGGGCTGGATCAAGAGCTTCAGCGACACCTACCAGGCGCTCACCAAGCGCTGGCCGGTGATCTACACCTCGACGCTGTGGTGGGACAGGTGCACCGGCCGCACCGGTGACTTCAGCTCCACGAACCCGTTGTGGGTGGCCAGGTACGCGCCCTCGGTGGGCCCGATGCCGTTCCAGTGGCCGTTCCACACGATCTGGCAGTTCACGTCCTCACCGATCGACCAGAACGTCTTCAACGGCGGCGCCGACCGGCTAGCCGCACTGGCCACAGGATGAGCCATGAGCCTCTCGGCAAGCAGGTCGAACCTCATCTTGCTCGTGTTCCTCGCCGTGGTCTTCGCGGTGTCGTCGACACTCGTGGTGATCTCGGTGGTGCACATCGAGCGAACCGGCCTCGTGGTCGAGGGGATCGAGGACGGGTCGGTCGTGCCCGTCTCGGCGATGCGCAACGTCAGCGTCTCCGCGAGCGACCCCAGCGTGCTGAACGAGGTGGAGGTCCTCGTCGACGACACCGTGGTCGCGACCCGTCGGGTCGGCGAACGGCTGGTGCTGAACGAGGTCAAGCTCGCGGAGGGCGACCACGTGCTGGTCGTCCGCGCCCCCAGCCCGACGTCGCTGTCGCTGACCGCGGAGGTCGCGTTCGAGTTCACCGTGGACAACACCTCGGAACCGTGGCGGGCCGGGCTCCAGGTGAGCACGCCCGCCGGCGGCTCCTGACAGGTGCCGGGTCTGTGCCGAGGTCCCGTTCGACGGGCGTCCCGCCCGTGCTCCCGGGCCGCCTCAGGCGTCGGCGGTCTCCGCGCACGCCACCACGGCGCGCGCGAGGTCGGCCGCGCGGTGCATCGCCTCCGCGTAGAGCGCCATCAGGCCCAGCGACTCGACGTGCCCGGCCAGCTCGCCGGTGTCGGCCACGTCGAGCCGGGTCTGCGCGGTGGCGCGCACGATCGAGGCCGTGGCGGCACCCATCCGCTGCGACAGCGCGGCGATGGCGCGCATGACGTCCTCGGCGTCGGCAGGGCTGATCGGCACCTCGGTGTCGTCGCCGACCAGGAGCCGTCCGAGGTCGGCGTCCCACGTGGCCGCCGCCGTGCACAGGGCGGTCGTGAACGGCCGCCAGTCGGCGTTGTCGAGTGCTCCGTGTTCGCTCACCGCATCCACCTCCAACCGGATTTGAACCGGGATACCCGAAGGTCACCGCCCTGCGCCCCCGTGACGGATGAACCGTCCACCAGAATTGATGACACTCCGTGAGGAATTCACTAGAGCGAGTGCATACCTGGTCCGGAACGACTGAATGGCCAGGTCGCGGGTACCTGCCGACCACGACACGACCACAGCCCACGTTCAGGGAAAGGACAGGGGCAATGGCTATCGACGAACTCCTGAACGAGGGCCACGACGGCTTCCGCACCCGCTGGCCCGGCTACGACCGCGCGCAGGTCGACGAGGCGTTCGCCCGCCTCGAGGAACAGCTGGAGGTCGCCTGCGCCGACCGCGACGCCGCCCTCGCCACCGCGGAGGACCTCGCCCGGCACCTCGAGGAAGCCCGCTCGGAGCTCACCGAGTACCGCATGATCCACGCGGGGCACAGCAAGGAGAACGCCGTCTCCGGCTGCATCCGCTACCTGCTGCACGTCGCCCGCCGCAAGGCGGAGGAGATCGAGACCGACGCCCGCGCCCGCGCCGAGAACGCCGTGCAGCGCGCCGAGGAGGCCGCCGGCCGGCACGCCCGGCTCCTCGACGAGACCGAGCAGGAGACCCAGCGCCGCCTCGCGGAGGCGAGCCAGCGCGCCCGGCAGATCGTGGGAGAGGCGCTGGAGCAGTCCCGCTCCCTGCTCGCCGATCTCGGGGAACGGCAACGGTTGCTGGACCAGTGGTACACCGAGCTGGCGACCGTGCAGGGCCTGCCACTGCCCCGGCAGGCGGAACCGGAACGGAAGCCGGGGGAGCAGGCACGTGCCGCGTGGGAGGAGCCCGAGCCGGAGGAGTCCGAGGCGGACGAGTCGCGCCGGGACGAGCTCGGGCGGGGTGGGGCCGACCGGGGTGAGTCCGGGATGGACGGTTCCCGCCGGGACGAGCTCTCGCGGAGCAGGCCCGGCCGGGGTGGGTCCGGAGTGGACGAGTTCCGGCGAGGTGAGTCCGGGGTGGGTGAGTCCGGTGTGGACGAACCCGGGTCGGGGAAGACCGGACGGGCGGAGCCGGGGCGGGTGAGGCCGGGTTCGACCGAGCTCGCACCGGCTGCGCTTGTGCGGACCGAGGCCGAGGACGCGAAGCCCGCGGTGGTGCGGCGCAGGCTGCGCAGGTCGGCGCTGGCCGAGCCCGCGTGGGCGGAGGTCGCGGTTCCCGAGCCCGCACAGGCCGAGTCGACGCTGACGATGGCCGCGTTGACCGAGCCCGCGGCTCCCGAGTCCGCGCCGCTCGAGTCGACGCTGACCATGGCCGCGGCGACCGAGTCCGCGTCGATCGAGCCCGCATCGGCTGGGACCGCGCTGGCCGCGGCTGCGCCGTCCGCGCCGCTCGACTCCGCTCCGGCCATGGCCGCGCTGACCGAGACCACCCCGGGCCTGCCCCTGCTGGACGAGCCCGCACCCGCGCCGGCCGAGTCGACGCTGGCCGACCCGGCCCTGGTCGAGAAGCTGTTCACCCACCCCGCACCGACCGACATCGCCCAGCCCGACACCGCTCAGTCCGACGCCGCACCGGCCGAGTCGACGCTGGCCGACCCGGCCCTGGTCGAGAAGCTGTTCACCCACCCCGCCCAGCCCGACACCGCTCAGTCCGATGTCGCTCAGTCCGACGCCGCACCGGCCGACTCCACGGCCACCGAACCCGGCGCAGAACCCGGCACCGAGCCTGGCGCCGAACTCGACGCCGACCCCGCGTCCGGCCCCGCCGCCGTCACCGCGCCGCCCGAGGCGCCCGCCGAGACCACCCGCACCACCACCGACCCGCTGAGCGTGACCCGATGACCGCCATCGCCGACCGCCCCACCACCGACGACCTCACCACCGACAACCTCACCGCCGACCCTGCTGACGTCACCGCCACCTGCGTCGTCGTCGACCTCCAGGACTGCGGCGGCACGGGCGTCCGCTGGGCGGCCACGTGCGCCGAGGCGCTGGGCGTCGGCCTGGTGGTGCGGGCCGGGAACGCCCCGCACCGCGTGGCACAGCTCCTGGAGGGCCACCCGGACCTGACCGTCCACGTCGAACACCCCGACCAGCCGCCCGCGCGCTGGGAAGGCGGCCTGGTGGTCATCTCCCGCGCGACCGCCCAGGCCGCGCCGCCGCTCGCCGGACGGGACTGCCGCGACGTCGTGGTGGTGTGCGGGGAACCCGCCGCGCTCGCCGGGCGCTACGGTGTCGTGACCGCGGTCATCGACCCCGTGGGTGGTGAAGGTGTGCTGCGGCGGGCGGTCGTGCACTGCCGGGCGCGCCGGGCCACCCGGTTGCGGGTGCTGACGCGGCCGTACGCCGGTGTCGTCGACTCGCTCGACGCCGCCGACGTCGTCCACTCCGCGTGCCCGGACGTCATCGTCGAGCTGGTGCACGAGACCAGGTCCGTCGACGACGAGACCCGGCTCTACCCGAGCGACCTGCTCGTGGTGTCCGGGCGGGAACGCGGGCCGGCGGAGGGTCTGCAACCGGCCGCGCTCGCGGCACTGCACCGCGCGCCCTGCCCGGTGCTGTTCAGCTGCTCATGACGGGGGAACACCGATGACCACCGGCAGGATCGTCATGTACGTCTTCGCCGCGATGCTGGCGGGGGTGACGCTCGGCCTGCTGAGGAGCTGGCCGCCATCGGACGTGCAGAACGGTGTCGCGCAGCCCCAGGTCCCGGTGATCGACTCGCGCATCTCCGTGCGCCCTGGACCCTCCTCGACCAGCACGCCGCCGAGCCCGTCGAGCACACCGAGCCCGGCGCCCGGCACCGAGGTCCTCGCGCTCACCAGCCCGGACACCCCGAAGCCGGGACCCGACCTGCCGCCCGGCGAGTACGTGCGCGAGACGGGCGAGGGCTGGTGGCGGACCATCGCCGGCACCACCCCGCAGGTCGGGCGCGGGCAGGTGCACACCTACTCGGTCGAGGTGGAGCAGGGCGCGGTGCTGCCCTCGCAGCACCAGCCGTTCGCCGCCGCCGTGGACGCGGCGCTGGCCGACCCGCGCGGGTGGACGGCGTCGGGGACCGTCGCCTTCCGCCGGGTGGACGTCGAGGAACCCGACGTGCGCATCCGGCTCACCGCACCGGCGACCGCCAGGGCCACCTGCGGGTTCGAGCTGCCCTACGACACGTCCTGCTACATCGACGGGGTCGTGTACGTGAGCGCTCCGAGGTGGTTCCGCGGCGCCGAGTCGTTCGGGGGAGACCTGGCGGGCTACCGGAAGTACCTCGTCAACCACGAGGTGGGGCACCACCTCGGTCACGGCCACGAGGTCTGCCCGCAGGACGGCGCGCTCGCGCCGGTGATGATGCAGCAGACCCTCTCCGTCTCGAACGACCGGCTCGCCGAGGTCACCGCCGCCACCCCGCAGGGCAGGACGGTGCCGCGCGACGGCAGGACGTGCCGGCCCAACCCGTGGCCGAACCCGGAGGTGACCAGGTGAAGATCGCGATGGTCTCGCTGCAGACCAACCCGTTGACCGCACTGACCGACCCGGACGCGGCCGGCCCGCGCCTGCACGTCGCGAAGCTCGCCGAGGCGCTGCGCCGGCAGGGCCACGAGGTGACCGCGTACACCCGCCGGACCGACCGCAGGCTGCCGCAGCGGGTGCGCGTCGCCGACGGGTTCGCCGTCGTGCACCTGCCGGCCGGCCCGGAGCAGCCACTGGAGGAGGACGTCGTCGTCGCGCACATCGGGGAGTTCGTGCGGCGGCTGCAGGGGTGCTGGTCCGGTGCGGCGGCACCCGACGTCGTGCACGCCCACCACTGGACGTCGGGGCTCGCGGCGGTGCTCGCCACCCGGTCGAGTGGAATCCCGGTCGTGCAGAGCTTCCACGCACCCGTCGGCGGCGACTCCGCCGGACCGGAGCGGCTGGTCGGGCGCACGGCAGCGGCCGTGATCGCCACGTCCGGGCACGAGGTGGACGAGCTCGTCCGGCTGGGCCTGCGCCGCTCCGCGATCACCACGGTGCCGTGGGGTGTCGACGCGGACGTCTTCACGCCGACCGGCCCGGCCGCACCGCGCACCGGGATGTGCCGCGTTCTCGCGGTGAGCGAGCTCGGCCCCGACGCGGGGGTGGACGACCTCATCGGCGCGCTGCCCGCGGTGGCGTGGACCGAACTCGTCGTCGCCGGCGGCGCGGACGGCCCCGAGCTGCGCCGGCTGCGCGCCCTGGCCGTCAAGCTCGGCGTCGCCGACCGCGTCACCTTCCGCGGCCCCGTCCCGCACGCGGAGCTGCCCGCCCTCTACCGCTCCGCGGACGTCGTGGCGTGCCCGCAGCGGCGCGAACCGTTCGGCGTGGCCGCGCTGGAGGCGATGGCCTGCGGTGTGCCGGTCGTGGCCTCGGCGGTGGGCGGCCTGGCCGAGAGCGTCGTGCACGGCGCCACCGGACTGCTCGTGCCACCGCGGGAACCCGGCCTGCTGGCACGGGCGCTGCGGTCACTGCTGCGCGACGACGTCCGGCGCCAGGAGCTCTCCTTCGCAGCCCAGGATCGCGCCCGCGTGCGCTACGCGTGGGAGCGGGTGGCGCTGGAGACGGCCACGACCTACGAACGGGTGATGTCCGCGAGCGGACCGGTGGTCACTCGGTGGCAGAAGACGCCGGTGTGAACGCCCCGACCGCGGCGGGCACGTCGGCGAACATCGTCAGCAGCTCGTGCAGCCCGGTCATCTCGATGGGCTGCCGCGCGGCGCGTTCGCTCGCCACGACGCCGAACGCGACCCCGGACTCCGCCGCGAGCCGGTTGACCGCCACGAGCACGGACAGGCCCGCCGAGTCGAAGAACTCCACCGCGAGCTCCAGCACCAGACCCCGCGGGCGCGCCTCCAGCTCCTTCGCCAGTGCGCCGTGCACCTGGTCGGCGTTGGTCATGTCGACCTCGCCGGCCAGCCGCACGACGGCGACACCGTCCTGCGCCGAGACCGCTATCCGCATCACCAGTCCGCCTTCCGCTCCCGACAAGCATCCCGGTCGCGGACGCGCGATGCACGACCGGTGTCCGTGACGACGCGGACCGGCAACTGGGCGGCCGGCGCTCCGGCCGCCTCCGCGGGCATTTCCGGCATCGGTCCAGTTCAAATGCTGAAACTCCCTCAAACGCAGGAAACGAGAGATCACTCGATAGGGTGATGAGGCGTATTCGTTCACACCATCGCGTGATGTCTGATTTTGTGTTCTGAGTGCACTTCGATACGGTTCTCGCGGAGTTGCGGCCGGTTCGATTTTCTCGGCGCATTCCGATCGATTCAATCACTCAAGGAGATTTTCGTGCTGAAGAAGGCAGGGGCGGCCGTCGCTATCGCGGGCGCTTTCCTCGGTTTCGGTTCGCAGGCGCTGGCCGACACCCCCGAGCTGGACATCACCGACCAGGTGGGTGTTGCGGACCTGAACGACTCCGAGGTCCTCAGCGACCTCAACGCCTGCTTCATCGACGTCAACGTCATCGCGGTGCCGGTCCTGTCGGACAACGACAGCGGTCTGTGCGGCAACCCCGACGACAAGTGACGCGACGGCGCAACCCGGGTTGCGCCGTTGTCGTGGGTGGGAGCGGGGCCGAGGCCGGGGTGCCGCACTCCGTTCCCCTTCTCCAGCACCTGCACGTAGTCAGACCCAACCACGAGTGCTCGAAGAGGAGCGATTCTCCATGCTGAAGAAGACTGTTGCCGCTGCTGTTGTCGGTGCTGCTTTCCTGCTGGTCGGCACGCCGGCGTTCGCGGGTGAGTCCGAGGACTTCGGCCACATGATGGCGATGGCCGCCGAGTACGACCACACCCACCAGGTCGGCCTGCTGAACCTGGAGGACTCCGAGGTCCTCAGCGACATCAACGTCTGCCACGTCGACGTCAACGTCATCGCGGTGCCGATCCTCTCGAACAACGACAGCGGCGTCTGCGCGAACCCGGACACCGACATCGACGTGGTCGAGGCCCACGCCCACGACGGCGACGACGACTGATCGTCTGACCGCTGCGTGACCCCGACCGTTTCGGCGATGTCCGGACGTCCGGTTCCGTTTTCTCGAACACGACGCGGGTGACCTGGGCGAACATCGCGACTGAGGTCGGCGGGTGCCGGTTCGCGGTTCAGCGGACCGGTGGTCCCCACCAAGCAGCGCCCGGCTGGGCAAACCAGCCGGGCGCTGCTTCGCGTTCGGAACCGTCGATTTGCCGGTGACCTCCGCAGCCGGGCAACGACATTGTTCCGCTTGCCACGACGTGGCGTCACCCGATCTCGCGGTTTGCAGGTTTTCGGTCCTTTTCCGCGATTCTTGCCGCCACAATGTCCGCATGACTGGTACGCCGATCTTCGATGAGCTGTACGCCAAGTACGTCTCCGGCGCGCCTCGCGCCGGGGCGGCGGTCGCGGAACGGCCCGTCCTGCCTCCTCCGGCGACGGCGAGAGACGAGCGACAGCACCCGCCCGCGGCGCAGCACCACCACGCGGCCAAGCACGAGGCGTTCGTGTGGCCGAGCTGAGCACCCGGTTCAGTCGGACTTCGTCGTGACACCCCGGCACGCCGCGACCCGTTCGTAGACCGCCACGGCCTCCCTCGCGATCCGGTCACCGCAGTAGCGCGCCAGCACCCGGTCACGTCCGGCGACGCCGAACTCCTCCCGCCAGGTGTCGTCGGCCAGCAGCCGCCGCAACGCCCTGGCCAGTGTGGCGGGCTTGCCGGCGGGCACGTGCAGGCCGGTGACGTTGTGCACCACGACGTCGAGCAACGCGCCGACCGCGGTGGCCACCACCGGGACGCCGCACGCCATCGCCTGCAACGCCGCGACACCGAACGGTTCCGCCGACGGCACGCACACCACGGCGTCGGCCGAGCGCAGCAGTCGCGGCAGCTCGGCCCGCGGCACCGCGCCCGCGAACACCACCCGGTCCCGCACGCCGAGCCGGCCCGCCAGCTCGCGCAGGTCCGCGTCGTCACCGCAGCTCCCGGCGACCACCAGCTCGGTGTCGTCCATCGTGGACACGGCGGTGAGGGTGTCGGCGACCCCGCCGCGGTGCGCCGGCCCGCCGGTCACGAGGACCCGCCGCAGGGCGTTGCGCACCGCAACCGGGCCCTCGGGGCGGAACAGCACCGGGTCGACCCCGCACGGCAGCACGGAGACCTGCGTGCGGCGCAACCCCAGCCGCCACAGCTCCTGCGCCTCCTGCGCGCTCATCGCCACGATCGCCGACGCCCTGCGCGCGACCAGCACCTCGGCATCGGCCCGCCGGCCGGTCCGCTCCGCCCCCACCGCGGTGTACGTGTGCACGACCGGGACCCCGACCAGGTGGGCGCCGATCACGCCCACCAGCGCGGAGGTCCAGTGGTGGGTGTGCACCACGTCCGGCGGACGCGCCCGCCACTCCCGCGCCAGGAACTCCGCGAACTCGCCGAGGTGCGGCACGGTCTCGTCCTCGGTGAGCGGGTGCTGTGGCCCGGCCGGCACGTGGACGACGTCGTAGCCCTCGGCGGTCCGCACGCGGTCCAGGGGTGAGGGGCCGTTCCGCCGGGTGTAGACCACCACCTCGTGACCCAGCCCGCTCAACGCGGCCGACAGCTGTCCGACGTGCGCCCCCTGCCCGTGGTCGGCCACCAGCGGGCTTGCCTGCTCCGACACCAGGGCGACGCGCATGCGCCGCACCACCGCCGGGCCGGCCGAGCGGAACGCGTCGAGCAGCGTCCGGTGCCGCGGCACGAGGTCGGCGAGGCCGCTGACCTCCAGCGCGTGCAGCACCTCCGGCCCGGCGGCGACCAGGTGCAGCGGAACGCCCCGGTTCGCCGTCTGGTCGTGCGCGTCGAGCAGGGCGCTGACCCCGCACGGGCTGAGCGAGACGACCTGTCCCAGGTCCACCAGCAGGGCACGGGGTTGCTGCTCGGCCTGTGCGGTCAGCTCGGCCGCCAGTGCCGGGGCCGCGGTTGTATCCACTTCGCCGGCCACGGCGACCACGGTGATCCCGTCGTGCGACGTCGAGTGGAGCGACCAGCGGTCGGTCAGCCCTGGAACGGGGTGCGGCATCTCGGGTTCTCCCTCGCACGAGGCCGGTCACCGAGCTGCAGGCTCAACTCGCACGTCAGGTCGTCAGGACTCCGAACCTAGGCCCGGAACGGCAGGGCCCACAACTCGACGTGCGACTGTCACCCAGGAGGGGTGCGCACTTCCGCCCGACCGGGAGGAAGGGGTCACGCGTGGTGATCTCGACGCGGGAGGCAAGTCCACTGTGGAGTGTTCAAGAACCGGCCCGCCGCAACGGTCAGCGACGCGCCCGGTCGTCTTCCTCTCGCCGGGTCCGTCCGGCGGACGCGCGCCGGGTCCGCAGCGAGGCGGGGCGGGCCTTCGCGGACGGGTCGCGCTTGGTCTTGACCAGGCTCGCCACCGTGACCACCAGCAGCACCACGGCGATGACCCCGAGGCTGAGCAGCGTGGGGATCTCCGGGACGCTCTCGTCGACGTCCTCGTGCAGCCACTGCAGGATCAGCTTCACGCCGATGAAGGCGAGGATCAGCGACAGCCCGACCGACAGGTACACCAACCGGTCCAGCAACCCCTGCACGAGGAAGAACAACGCGCGCAACCCGAGCAGCGAGAAGGCGTTCGCGGCGAAGACGACGTAGGGCTGGGCGGTGATGCCGAAGACCGCGGGGATCGAGTCGAGCGCGAACAGCAGGTCGATGGTCCCGATCGCCACCAGCGCCACGAACAGCGGCGTGACCATGCGCTTGCCGTTGTCGCGGGTGAACAGCTTGCCGTCCACGTAGTCGTCGGTCACCGGCAGCACCCGGCGCGAGGTCTTGACCACGACGTTGTCCTCGATGTCGGGGTCTTCGTCGCGGTGGCGGAACAGCTGCACGGCCGTGTAGATCAGCAGCAGCCCGAACAGCAGGAACACGAACGAGAACAACGACAGCAGCGTGGCGCCGAGCGCGATGAAGATCGTCCGCATGATGAGCGCGAGCACGATGCCGAACGTGAGCGCCTTGTGCCGGTGCTGGTCGGGCACCGCGAACGTCGACATGATGATGACGAACACGAACAGGTTGTCGACCGACAGGCTCTTCTCGACCAGGTAGCCGACGAAGTACTCCGAACCCGGCCCGCCGCCGTAGTGCAGCGTGAACCAGACGCCGAACCCGAGGGCCACCGCCACGTAGAACACCGACCATGCCGTCGCCTCGCCGAACCCGACGTGGTGCGGGCGCTTGGCCGCGACGAGCAGGTCGACCGCGAGCAGCAGCACGACCAGACCGACCGTCACCGCCCAGGTCAGGAAGCTGATGTCGAGCTGCTGGGCGTTCACGGGGCCGTCGCCGTTCGCGTGTCCATGTCGCACCGGGTTCCCGGTGACCGGTGTCCGCGAACCTCCGTGCTCCCCGCGAGCGGGTGGGACACCCCGGCGCGGGCGTCCCGGCTCGCTCCGGTTACTTCTTGAGGTTCTTCGTGACGCTGTCGACGATGCCGCCGACCGCGTCCTTCACCTTCTCGACACCGTCCTTGAGCGCAGCCTTGGCCTGGTCGGCGCGGCCCTCGTCGGCGAGCCGCTCGTCGCCCAGGGCCTCGCCGGCGGCCTCCTTGGCCTTGCCTCCCAGGTCCTCCGCCTTGTTGCCGAACTTGTCCGCCAGCGACATCGCGTCCTCCTCAGTCGAGTTCCGGATGTCTTGAGGACACGTGCTCCGCGGCGGGCGTCACGCCCTGATCAGGTGAACACCGGGTGAGCGTCGTCACGGGCCGGCCGCGGACCCCTGCATTCCATTATGGACGAATTCGTCGCCGTTCCCGGTTTCCGGTGGGTCCCGCGCGGGAAAGCTGGAGCACCACCGCCTGCCGCCGGCGGGCACAGCACTCGGAGAGTCGCATTCCCATGAACAACCAGATGGTTTCGCAGCGTGCCTCGGCGCAGTCGACGGCGGACGTCGTCGCGGACGGGCTCTTCAGCCACCCGGACGTGCAGCCGGCCACCACGAAGACCGCCGTCGCGGCCAAGCAGGGGTTCTACACCGACCTGTTCCGCGAGCCCACTTCCTGACCAGCGCTTTCGACGTCGCTGACCCGCTCGTCGTGCACACCGGCCCGGTCACCCATACGGTCGACCAAAGGGCTTGGGGCTGGACAGGAGCAGCGGTGAGGGATCGCAAGGCGGTGCGGATCGCCGCGCCCGCGGGACGGCCGGGGTTCACCGACGACGTTCCCGCCGTCGTCGTCGTGGGTGGCGGGATCGCGGGGCTCTCGGCGGCCACCGTGCTCGCCGAGCGCGGCGCGCGGGTGGTGCTGTGCGAACGCGAGGACTACCTCGGCGGGCGGGTCGGCGGCTGGAGCACGCGGCTGAAGGACGGCAGCGAGGTCACGATGACCCGCGGCTTCCACGCGTTCTTCCGGCAGTACTACAACCTGCGCGCGTTGCTCGGGCGGGTCGACCCCGGCGGCAGGGCGCTCACGCCGATGCCGGACTACCCGCTGTGGCACGCCGGTGGCGACCGCGACTCGTTCGCCGGGCTGCCGACGACCGCGCCGTGGAACGTGCTCGCGTTCCTGCGCAGCAGTCCCACGTTCCGGTGGCGCGACCTGCCCGGCATCAACCCGGAGGCGGCGCTCAAGCTGCTGGACGTGTCGGTGCCGGAGGTCTACGACGACCTGGACCGCATCGACGCCGTCGAGTACCTGGAACGCGTCCGGTTCCCGAAAGCCGCGCACGCGCTGGCGTTCGAGGTGTTCTCCCGCAGCTTCTTCGCGCACCCGCGGGACATGTCGGCCGCCGAGCTCGCGGTCATGTTCCACATCTACTTCCTCGGTTCCAGCGAGGGCCTGCTCTTCGACGTCGCCGCCGACCCGTTCCCGCACGGCCTGTGGGACCCGCTGGGACGCCGGCTCGTCGAGCTCGGTGCCGACGTCCGCACCGGCACCGAGGTGCGGTCGGTGGCCCGCGGCGGGAAGCGGCGGTTCACCGTCACCACCGCCGGCGGCACGATCGACGCCGACGCGGTGGTCCTCGCCGCCGAGGTGCCCGGTCTGCGCAAGGTCGTGGCCGCGTCCCCGGACCTGGGCGACGCCCCGTGGCGGGAGCGGATCGCGGCGCTGCGGACCGCACCGCCGTTCCTGGTGTCGCGGTACTGGCTCGACGAACCCGTGGACCGGCCCGGTTTCGTCGGCACGAGCGGGTACGACCTGCTCGACAACGTCAGCGTGCTCGACAACTACGAGCACGAGGCACGGGCGTGGGCGGCGCGCACCGGCGGCTCCGTCGTGGAGCTGCACGGGTACGCCATTCCGGCCGACGTGGACGAGGCCGAGGCCCGTCAACGGCTCTGGCAGCAGCTCACCGAGATCTACCCCGAGACCAAACGGGCCACCGTCGTCGACGAACGGCACGAATGGCGCGAGGACTGCCCGCTGTTCCCCGCCGGTGGCTACGAGCACCGGCCGCGGGTGAGCACACCGGACGACTTCGTCGTACTGGCCGGTGACCTCGTCCGGGTCGACCTGCCGGTCGCGTTGATGGAACGCGCGGCCACCACCGGGTTCGTCGCCGCCAACCAGCTGCTCGGCCGCTGGGGCGTCACCGGCACGGACCTGTGGACCGTGCCGTCCGAGGGCCGCGTGCCGCTGCTGCGCGCCGCGGCCCGCCGGCGGAGGTCCGCGTGACCGCAGCCGGGCAACCGACCGGCAGAGGGCCCACCGGCGCACGGGCGGCGGCAGCGGTCGCGTGGCTGTTCGGCGCGCTGGTGGTGCTGGCGCAGATCGTCTACTCCATGACCGACCCGGCCGACCGCCTGTTCACGACGGTCGGCTCGGTGCTCGCGTTCGCCGTCGCGTCGGTGTGCGACGCGTACGCGCGGTTCGGCCCGCGTGCGGCGGGACTGCTGGTGGCCGTCGCCGGCGGTGGCGGTCTGCTGGCCGAGACGATCGGCGTGCACACCGGGTTCCCGTTCGGCGACTACCGCTACACCGGCACGCTGGGCCTGGAGGTCGCCGGAGTGCCGGTGGTCGTGCCGCTGGCCTGGGTGATGATGTGCTGGCCCGCGCTGCTCGCCGGCCGGGCGCTGGCGCGGTGGCTGCGCGCGGACCGGCCGGTGTGGCCGGTGGTCGCGCTCGGTGCGTGGGCGCTGGCGGCGTGGGACGTGTTCCTGGACCCGCAGATGGTCGACGCCGGCCACTGGGAGTGGGCGCACCCCACCCCTGCGCTGCCCGGTGTGGCCGACGTGCCGCTGACGAACTACGCGGGCTGGCTGCTGGTCGCCGTGCTGATGATGACCGCGTTGCAGCGCACCGTCGGGGAGGCGCGCGAGCTGCACCGGGTGCCGTTGGGGCGGCGGGTCGTGGAGCTGTTCCGGACGCGCGAACCGGTGCCGCACCGGGGCGTCGGGACGCGGTCGGGTGAGCTGGACCGGGCGTCGGTGCCGCACCGGGCTGCCGAGGCGCGCCGGTCGGGTGAGCTGGACCGGGCGCCGGTGCCGCACGCGGCGGCCGAAGCGCGCCGGTCGCACGAGCTGGACCTGCGGTCCGGACCGGCGCCGGTGCTGTACCTGTGGACGTACGGGTCGTCGGTGTGGGCGCACACGGCGTTCTTCGGCCGTCCCATGGTGTCCGTGGTCGCCGGCCTGCTGATGGGTGCGGTGGCGGTGCCGTTCGCGGTGGCGCTGTGGCGAGCGCACCGATGAGGCGACTGGTCACCGGCGCGGTGCGCGGTGCCGCCGTCGCGGCCGTTGCCGCCGCCGCGCACACCGTGGTCAACGCGCGGCTGATGCGCGTGCCGCCCGCCGACCCGCGCGAGTGCGTGGAACCGGTGTCCGTGCTGGTGCCCGCACGCGACGAGGCCCATCGGATCGCGCCGACCATCCGCTCGGTGCTGGAGCAGGAGGGCGTGCCCGACCTGGAGGTCGTCGTGCTCGACGACGGTTCGGCCGACGGCACCGCCGACGAGGTGCGCCGGGTGACGGCCGGCGACCCGCGGCTGAAGGTCGTCACCGGTGACGGGCCACCCGCCGGGCTGCCGGGCAAGCCGCACGCCTGCGCGCAGCTGGCCGAGCTGGCCCGCGGGCGGGTGCTGGTGTTCGTCGACGCGGACGTCGTGCTCGCCCCGCACGCGGTGGCCGCGGCCGTGGAGCTGTTGCGCGCCAACCGGCTCGACATCGTCTCGCCGTTCCCGCGGCAGCTCGCCGACGGTGCCGCGACCCGGCTCGTGCAGCCGCTGCTGCAGTGGTCGTGGCTCGTGTTCCTGCCGCTGCGGCTGGCCGAGACCTCGCCGCGGCCCGCGCTGTCCGCGGCCAACGGCCAGTTCCTCGTCGTGGACGCCGGGGCCTACCACCGCTGCGGCGGCTTCGCCGGTGTCGCCACCGCCGTGCTCGACGACATCGCGCTGATGCGGGCGGTCAAACGCAGCGGCGGCCGCGGTGTGGTCGTCGACGGCAGCACGGTGGCGGCCTGCCGGATGTACGAGGACTGGGCGGACGTGCGGCAGGGCTACGAGAAGTCGCTGTGGTCGGCCACCGGCACCCCGGCGGCGGCGGTCGCCGTGTCGGCGTTGTTCGCCTGGCTGTACGTCCTGCCACCGCTGGCGGCGCTCACCGGGTCGCGCGCGGGTGCGGTCGGGTACGCGGCGGGGGTGCTCAGCCGCGTGGTGGCCGCCCGGCACACCGGTGGCCGGGTCTGGCCGGACGCGCTCGCGCACCCGGTGTCGGTGGGGGTGTTCCTGACCCTGGTCGCCCGGTCGTGGCGGGCCCGGCGGGCGGGCAGCCTGCACTGGAAGGGCCGTTCGTTGAAGGGGAGCAGCTGACGTGGCACGGGTGGTGGTCATCGGCGCGGGCATGGGCGGACTGGCCGCGGCCGCACGGCTCGCGAAGGCCGGGCACGAGGTCACGACGTTCGAGCAGGCGGCCGGGCACGGCGGCAAGCTCGGCACGGTGCGGCGCGGCGGTTTCACCTTCGACACCGGGCCTTCGTTGCTGACCCTGCCGCACGTCTACCGCGACCTCTTCGCCGCCACCGGCGCCCCGCTCGACGACCTCGTCGACGTCGTGCCGGTGGAACCGACCTGCCGCTACCGCTTCCCCGACGGCTCCGAGCTCGACCTGCCGCACGCCGAGAAGCAGGTGGACGACGCCATCGCCGACGCGTTCGGACCGCAGGCCGCCCGGCAGTGGCGCGCGGTGATGACCGACGCGGAACGGTTGTGGGACCTCGTCGGCGAACCGGTGCTGCAGAACCCGCTCGGCGGTGTGCGCGACCTCGTGCGCCGCTCGGCGAGCGTCCGCGACCTGATGGCGATCGCGCCGTGGCGCACGCTGCGCGGGGTGGGGGAGCGGCGGTTCACCGACCCGCGGCTGCGGATGCTGCTCGACCGCTACGCCACCTACAGCGGGTCCGACCCGCGCCGCACCCCGGCGCTGATGACGGTCGTCCCGTTCATCGAGCAGCGGTTCGGCGGCTGGTACGTCCGCGGCGGGCTGCGCCGGCTCGGCGACGCGTTGTTCGAACGCTGCGCCGAGCTGGGCGTGCGCTTCCGGTTCGACACACCGGTCCTCGGCGTCGACACCGACGCGAGCGGAGTCACCGGCGTGCTGCTGCCCGGCGGCGAACGGCACGGCGCCGACGTCGTCGTGTCCGATGTGGACGCCGAACACCTCTACGGCGAGCTGCTCACCGAACGGCGCGCCCGCCGCCCGCGCCGGATGCTCGCCAAGACCCAGCCGTCGCTGTCGGGGTTCGTGCTGCTGCTCGGGCTGCGGGGCCGGACACCGGACCCGGCCCACCACCGCGTGCTGTTCCCCGCCGACTACGACGCCGAGTTCGACGCGATCTTCGGCAGGCACCCGCACCCGGTGACCGACCCGACGGTCTACGTGTGCGCACCGGACGACCCCGCCGTGGCACCCGAGGGCGACGAGGCGTGGTTCGTGCTGGTCAACGCGCCCCGGCAGGGCCCGGTCGACTGGACGGAGCCGGGGCTGGCCACCGCCTACGCCGACCGCGTCCTGCGGGTGATGGCCGACCGCGGCCTCGACGTGCGCGACCGGGTGCGGCTGCGGGAGATCCGCACCCCGGCCGACTGGGCCCGCGACACCGGCTCGGTCGGCGGGTCGATCTACGGCTCGTCGTCCAACGGGCCGCGGGCGGCGTTGCTGCGCCCGGCCAACCGGTCGCCGGTACCGGGGTTGTTCCTCGTCGGCGGCTCCGCCCACCCCGGCGGCGGGCTGCCGCTCGTGGCGATGTCAGCGCAGATCGTCGCTCGGCTGGTGGGCCCGGCCTGACCCGGTCCACGGCCGGCCGGCGAGCTCCCGCCGGACACCGGCCGCGAGCTGACCGAACCCCACGACCGCGCACACCGCCCACAGCACCACCGACACCGCCGCCCAGCCCCACCCGGTGACGGGCGTGCCACCGGGCGACAGCGCCGTTCCCGCGCAGGCGACCGCGACCACGACCACCCGCGTCGGCCGCTCCGCGACGGTGATCGCACCCGCCGACGTCATCCCCACGGCCTGCGCCTTGGCCCGCGCGTACTCGTGCAGGAGCAACGACATCGCGATCCCGGCACACCACCACGCCTGCGCCCCGAGCACCAGCAGCACCAGCACCAGGCACACGTCGGCCAGCCGATCGGCGACCGCGTCGACCACCGCACCCAGCGGCCGCACCCGGCCGGTGCGCAGGGCGACCGCGCCGTCCAGCCCGTCGAGCACCCCGGTGCCCACCACGAGCAGCAACGCCAGCAGGGCCCACCACCCGCCCGCCGCGGCGGCACCGACGGCACCCAGGGCGACGACGACACCGGCCGCGGACAACACGTCGGGGTGGACCCGGTCGAACGGGCGGGCCAGCGCGTGCACGAACCGCAGCCAGCCGACGACCAGCCGGCTGCCGGACACGTCCTCGCCGTGCACCCGCGACCACTCGGCGACGGGATTTCGCTCAGCACCGGTCACAACCACAACCGTAGGCGGAGGGGTGACATCACGCAGGTTCGGGTACCTCCCGATCATGCAGGTACTCCGCGCTGTGGTGGCAGCCACCCGCTCGGCGCTGCACGGCCGGGACCTCCTGCTGTGGGCGGCCGGTCTGACGTTCTTCGCCGGCCTGGGCCTGGTCCCGCTGCTGCTGCTGGCCCTGCGCGGCGCGGCACTGCTGTTCGGGCCCGGGTTCGTGCTCGACAGCGCCCGCCTGCTCGGTGACGCGCTCCCGGCGGCCGCGCGGAACCCGACCGAGGGGCTCGTGCGGCTGGCCGAGGCGGCGGTGACCGCGCCGTGGCCGCTGCTGGCGGCGTCGTTGCTGCCCGCGTCGCTCTACGGCGAGGGGTTGCGCCGCGGCCTGGGCCAGGCGGCCGGTGAGAAGGTGACCAAGTGGACCGGGTGGGCGGGCCGCATCGCGTTCCTGCCGGTGCTCGCACTGGCGCCGCTGCTGATCGCGCTGCCGCTCGCGGTGACCCCCGTCGTCGCCCCGCTGTACGCGGAGGGCGGCTGGTCCGCGGTGCTCGGGGTCGTGCTGTCGTTCCACGCCGACCTCGTGCCGGTCTGCGCGACCGTCGGCCTGGTGTTCGCCCTCGCCGGACCCGTCGACCTGCCTGCCAGGACGAGCTTCGCGGCCGGTGTCGCCGTCGGCGCGGTCCTCACCGGCTTCCTGCACGGTTTCGTGCTGTTCCTCGCCATCCCGGTGGACTGGGCGATTCCCTACGGCGGCTTGGCCGGTCCCGGCGTCGTGGCGGCACTCGCGCTGTGGCTGTTCCTGCTGCACGCCCTGCTGTTGTTCGGGTACCGGGCGACACTGAGCACGCACGAGGTGCTCACCGCCCAGCCGCAGGGGGTTCGTTGCCCGTCTCGCTAGCGCTCTTCACGCGCGACCTGCGCGTGCACGACAACGCGATGCTCACCGCCGCAGCCACCGCCGGCGAGGTGCTCCCGCTCTTCGTGGTCTCCTGCGCGGACTTCGCCGGGCCGAACCGGGCCGCGTTCCTCACCGGCTGCCTGCGCGACCTCGCCCGCGGCCTCGCCGACCGGGGCAGCGCACTGGTCGTCCGGCACGGCGACCCCGCGGCCGTCGTCGCGAACCTGGTGCGGGAGCACGACATCACCCGCGTCCACGTGTCCGCCGACGCGAGCGCGTACGCCCACCGCCGCGAGTACGCCCTGCGCGAGGCGGTGGGGGACCGGCTCGTGGTGCACGACGACGTTGTTCCCGCCGTGGCAGCGACCGGTCCGTTCGAGCCGGTGTTCACACCGTTCTTCCAGCGCTGGAACGAGGTCCCGCCGCGCACCCCGCTGCCCGCACCCGGCGGCCTGCGGCTGCCCAGCGTCGACCCCGGCGAGCTCCCCTCGGCCGAGACCTTCTCCCGCGGCATCCCGGCACCCGGCCTGCCACCCGGCGGCGAACGCCACGGCCGGGCCCTGCTGGACTCCTGGGCGCGAACCGGAGTGCACCGGTACGCCGACGACCGCGACGACCTGGCCCGCCAGGGCTCGTCACACCTGTCCGCGCACCTGCACTTCGGCTCGCTCTCCGCGGCCGAGACCCGTCACGCCGTCGGCGCGCACGCCGGCCAGTTCGTGCGCCAGCTGGCGTGGCGCGACTTCTACCTCCGGGTCCTCGCCGCACGACCGGACGCCGCGTGGCGGGACTACCGCGACCGCGGTGACCGGTGGCGCCACGCCCCGGCCGACCTGCTCGCCTGGCAACGGGGCCGCACCGGCTACCCGGTCGTCGACGCCGCCATGCGCCAGCTCACCACCGAGGGCTGGCTGCCCAACCGCGCCCGCCTGCTGGCCGCGAGCTTCCTCTGCAAGACCCTGTACCTCGACTGGCGGCCGGGCGCCGCGTTCTTCCTGCACCACCTCGTCGACGGCGACCTCGCGAGCAACCAGCTCAACTGGCAGTGGGTGGCGGGAACCGGCACCGACACCCGCCCCGGCCGGGTGTTCGACCCGGTGTGGCACGGCGAGCAGCACGACCCGGACGGCGCCTACGTCCACCGGTACGTGCCCGAGCTGCGGTCCGTGCCCGGTCCGCTCGTGCACCGGCCGTGGGAGCTCGACGCGTCCGTCCGCAGTGGACTCGACTACCCCGGACCCGTGGTGGGGCTGGAAGAGGGGTACGCGCGGTTCGTCAGCGCCCGCAGGAAGCACAAGCAGGGCAAACAGCAGAAACGCAGGCGCTGACCGCTCAGGCCGCCGCCGCGCCGAACAGCCCCGCCAACCGGTCGAGCGACCGCTTCATCGCCACCTCGTTCCGCCGGGGAATCCCGGACAGCCCGAGCAGCCACGCCGTGCGCGCGGTCGACCAGTCGAACGTCTCGGTCACCTCGGTCGTGCCGTCGCCGAGCGGGACGAGCCGCCACCGCCACCGGTGGCCGTTGAAGTGGCGCCAGGCGATGAGCCGGTCCTCCTCGAACTCCACCACGGTGTTCTCGATCCGGTACGCCACACCGATGCGCATGTCCATGCCGAAGGTCGCGCCGAGCGACAACCGGGCCGGGGCGCCCGGCCGGGGAGCGCGCACCGTGCCCGACCCGTCGATCAGCGGGTGCTTCGCCGGGTCCGCCAGCAGGTCGAAGATCCGCTCCGCCGCCGCGGGCACCGTCCTGGTCACCGAGGTGCTGCGCACCGGCTACCCCTCCGTGCGGCGGACGGTCGTCATCGAGGTCAGGCCCGACATCTCCAGGATCGGCGTGAGCAGCGGCGTCGCGATCAGCTCCGCCCGTTCGGCGTGCGCGAACAGGACGCTCATGCCGGCGCTGTCGATGTAGTGGACCTCGGTCAGGTCCACCACGAGCGGGCCGGTGGTGCCGGAGAGCGCGGCGGCGAACGCCCCGGTGTTGCTCAGGTCGATCTCACCCGCTGCCTTGACCACCGATCGGCCGTCCGCGGCGGTGGTCTTGGTCAGCTTCAGCGGCGTCGTCATCAGGAATCATCACCTGCATCGTCACGGTCGTACCGGTCGGTTCGGGGAGGATGGCGACCTCGTCCATCATCGTCCGCATGATCGTCGTGCCCATGCCGCGGCGCGCGGCCGGGTCGGTGTTCGGGGTCTTCCAGGTGCCGGTGTCGACCACGGTCACGAGCAGCCCGGTGTCGCCGGCGGACTCGACGCGCACCCGCACGTTCTCGCGGGTCTCGTCGCGGTAGGCGTGCTCGATGGCGTTGGTCCAGGCCTCGCCCACGGCCAGCAGCACGCCCTGCGCCAGCGTCGTGGACAGTCCGCACTGGCCCAGCCAGGTGCGCAGCGTGTTGCGCGCGCCGTGCATCTGGTTCGGCTCGGCAGCGAAGTTCAGCTCCAGCGGCGCCGGGTGGCGGTAGAGCAGCAACGCGACGTCGTCGTCGTAGCCGCCGGCCGGGGCCAGGGTCTGCATGATCTCGCCCGCGAGGTCCTCCAGGCCGCTGGACCGGCCCTGCTGCACCGCTTCCGCCGCCTTCTCGATGCCCTCGGTCAGCGAGCGGCGCCGGCGTTCGACCAGGCCGTCGGTGTAGGTCAGCAGGGTCGAGCGGGGCGGCAGGGTGCACTCGGCCTCCGCGCGCCGCACGCCCGGCTTGACCGCGAGCGGGATCGACCGGCCGTCCTCCAGCAGCCGGGTGGTGCCGTCGTGCAGCGCCAGGATCGCGGGCGGGTGCCCGGCGCTGGAGTAGACGAGGTGACCGGTCGTGGGGTCGAGGACACCGCAGAACACCGTGGTGCACAACGCCCCCGGCACCCCGGCGGCGAACTGGTCGAGCGCCTCCAGCGCGCGGGCGGGACCGATCTCCTGCAGCAGCAGGGCGCGGCAGGCGCTGCGCAGCTGGCCCATCACGGCCGCCGCGGTGAGCCCGCGGCCCACGCAGTCGCCGACGACGATGCCGATGCGCCGGTCCGGCAGCTCGAACGTGTCGTACCAGTCGCCGCCGACCTCCAGCGGCCGCGCGGCCGGCTCGTAGCGCACGGCGAACCCGCCCGGCAGGAGCGACGGACCGAGGATGGCCCGCTGCAACGCGATCGCGGTCTCCCGCTGCTGGTCGATCTGGTGCGCGCGGGACAGGCCTTGCGTGAGGTGACCGGCCAGCACCGACAACAGCAGCTCGTCCTGCTCGGTGAACTGCTGCAACGCGTCGATGCGCAGCCACAGCACCATCGGTCCGTCCGGGTGCTCGACGGTGACCACGACGCTGCCGTCGCCGAGCACGACCGGGACCAGCGCCTGGTGCTCCCGGAACGACGTCAGCACCACCCGCTCGTGCTCCGGCATGTCCTCCCAGACGAAGCCGGCGGACCCGTTGACGACCAGCGGGTCGTGGTGCCGTGCGAACACGACGGCCAGGACGTGCTCCGTCCGCCAGAGACCCTCCAGCTGCTCGATCGCACTCGTCAGCGCGTCGCCGGTGTCCGTGGCCTGCGACAGCCGCATGCTCATCTCCGCGAGCGCGGCCTCCCGCCTGCGGGCGTGGTGCTCTGCGGTGACGTCGCGGAAGGTGCCGACCGTCATCGTGTCGCCGCTGTCCGGGTCGCGAGCCGGGTTCATCAGGGCACTGAGCCACAACCGCCGGCCGTCGCGGTGGGTCACCGGCACGGTGTGGCTGCGCTGGTCGCGGCCGGACCGCTGCTCGAACGCGGCGGCGAACTGCTTGCGCGCCTCCGGGTCCGTGGGCCACCACGGGTGCGGCACCGGGTAGGGCAGCCCCTCCGGCCCGTAGCCGAGGATGTCGGTGAACGCGGCGTTGATCTCCACGACCGTGCCGGCGCCGTCGCAGACGAAGAACGCCTCCTGCAACGAGTCGATCAACGCGTCCCGCCAGCGGGCGTGCCGGCCGCGCAACCGGGCGAGGTCCACGTTCGCCCGCACCCGCGCCAGCAGGTCCGCAGCGGCGAACGGCTTGACCAGGTAGTCGTCCGCCCCGGCGCGCAGGCCCTCGCCGGAGGCCTCCTGACCGGCCCGCGCGGACAGCAGCAGCACCGGCACCGCCAGCGTGCGCTGGTCCGCGCGCAGGGCCGCCACCAGCGACAACCCGTCCATCCGCGGCATCATCACGTCGCTGACCACCAGGTCCGGCGGCCGGGCGCGGGCGGACTCCAGCGCCGCCAGGCCGTCGTCGACCGCGCGCACCTCGTAGCCCGCGCGGTGCAGCAGCCGGGTCAGGTACTCGCGCATGTCCGCGTTGTCGTCGGCGACCAGCACCGTCGCGGGCAGCTCCGGCGCGGCACCGGCGGCCGTGCTGGGCAGCAGCTCCTCCACCGTCAGGCCGGGCTCCGGCAGCCAGCGCAGCGCCTCCTGCACGTAGGGGGCGGCGATGTCGGACGTGGCGGGCGCGGTGGAGTCCTGCGCGAGCGCGTCGGCGGGCAGGTGGTGCGTGCCGAACGGCAGCTCGACGGTGAAGGTGGTGCCGGCGCCCTCGGTGCTCTCGGCGCGGATCGTGCCGCCGTGCAGGCCGACGAGCTCCTGCACCAGCGCGAGCCCGATGCCGCTGCCCTCCTTGGACCGCGACCACGTGTTCTCGATGCGGTGGAAGCGCTCGAACAGGCGCGGGATCTCGTGCTCCGGCACCCCCACACCGGTGTCGCTGACCGTCACGACCGCCCGGTTCGACCCGGCCCGCACGGACACGCCGACCGATCCCTCGACGGTGAACTTGAGCGCGTTGCTCAGCAGGTTCAGCACGACCTTCTCCCACAGGCCGAGGTCGACGTGCACCGGCTCCGGCAGTGGCGCGCAGTCGATCTCGAAGCGCAGCCCGGCCTTCTCCACCGCCGAGCGGAAGACGCTGGCGAGCTCCGCGGTCACCGCGGCGAGGTCGACCGGCTGGAAGTGCGCCTGCATGCGGCCCGCTTCGAGGCGGGAGAAGTCCAGCAGGGTGTTGACGAGCTTGCCCAGCCGCAGGCCGTTGCGGTGGATGACCTCCAGCTCCTGACCGGCCTGCGGGTCGGCGGCGGACAGCCGGTCGCGCAGGTCCTGCACCGGACCCATGATCAACGTCAGCGGCGTGCGGAACTCGTGGCTGATGTTGGAGAAGAACGCGGTCTTGGCGCGGTCGAGCTCGGCCAGCTCCTCGGCCCGCCGTTGCTGGGCCTGGAAGTTGCGGGCACCGGCGATGCCCGCCGCCAGGTGGCCGGCGACCAGCTCCACGAACCCGAGGTAGCCGTCGTCGAGCGGCCGGTGCCGGTTCAGGCCGGCGACCAGGAACCCGTACGGCGCGCCACCGGGCCGTTGCAGCGGCACGACCAGCGCGCTCGTGGGCGGCCGGCTCCACGCCCCGGTGGGCAGGCCGTCGTGGTCGTCGAGCCCGACCACGACGGACTCGCCGCGCTTGGCGGCCGCCAGCGGCCAGTCCACGGCACCCGGCGGCGCCGGCAGGTTCTGCGGCGCGGCCTGGTGGTCCTGCCCGATGCCGGTGGCGCAGGCCAGCCGCGCGTGGCCGTCGTCGAACAGGTAGGTCAGGGTGAACGGCAGGTCGCGCTGGTTGCGCCCGAGCTGCGTGCACGCGAACGCCAGCACCTCCTGCTCCTCGCGCGCGACGCTCGGGTCCGAGCCGAGGTCGCGCAGCGTGGCCATCCGCCGCTCGGCGATGACGCGGTCGGTCTCCTCGCTGACCACGCACAGCATCCCCGCCACCGCGCCGCTCTCGTCGCGCAGCGGGCTGTAGGAGAAGGTGTGGTAGCTCTCCTCGGAGTAGCCGGACCGTTCCACGAACAGCAGCAGCGCCTCGTCCCACGTCGCGTGCCCGGTGGTGAGCACGCTGTCCACGCGGGGACCGATGTCCTCCCAGATCTCCGCCCACACCTCGGCCGCCGGTCGCCCCAGCGCCCACGGGTACTTGCGGGCGAGCGTGTTGCGCCGGTAGGCGTCGTTGCAGAAGAAGGTCAGCTCCGGGCCCCACGCGAGCCACATCGAGAACCGCGACGACAGCAGCACGCTGACGGCGGTCTGCAGGCTCTGCGGCCACCCGGAGGGCGGGCCGAGCGGGGTGGCGGTCCAGTCGACCGCGGCGAGGTCACGACCGACCAGCGGGTCCTCGGCGAAGACACCGGTGAGCGCGGGCCGGTCGTCTCTTTCACCGGTGTCGTCAGAGCGGGTCACCGACCGTCCCTTCGCCACACCTCGACAGTTGACCTGTCCAGGGTGCCCAAACCCGGCGACGGCTGCACAACCAGATCCGACGGGTGTGCCCCGCGCCACGGCGTGGAGGGGGACCGGACCGCCCCGCCGCGGCGAAGGCGGGCGGCCTCCGCCGCCGGTAGCGCCCGCGCTCCGGTGGCGACCCACCGGGTGCCGGGAGGGTCTGCCCGGTGCCCTCGAACACGACCGCGGAGTCGGTGCGCGCGGTCGGTCCGGCGGCGGCGGGGCGTCAGCCGAAGCGCATGCGCAGGTTCGTCACCGCGAGGTGCAGCAACGGCTTGCCCGCGCGGAGCCAGCCGAGCCGCCCGCCGGGCGTGAGCCGCCAGCGCACCCGCGTCGGCCGGACCCGCGCCGAGGTGCGCAGCGCGGTGCGGTGCGCCTTCCCGTGCAGCGACTGCCACACCGACGTCCCCGCCCACACCGGCAGGCCCGGTGCCCGGAGGGGCTGCTCGTCGGCGGCGGCGATGGTCGTGTCGTCCACCAGCGCCACGGCGTCGAGCGGGCCGGCGGAGAGCGTGAAGTCCGCCAACTCCTTGGGGATGCCCCACATCGCTCGCGCGCCCTGCTGCGACCGGGTGTCGTCGACCCAGATGTCCGTGATGGACAGTCCCGGCCGGAACCCGCGCCGCACCACCACGGCCGTCATCAGCTCGTGGTAGGAGAGCAGTCCGGGCGGGCGGTAGTCGACGAACGCCGACACCACGAGCACGCGGCCGAACAGGGACAGCGGCACGACGCCGCCCGGCAACCGCAGGGTCGTCGCCGAACGTGGTGCCGTCCACACCGTGAGCCAGCCCTGGCCGCACAGGTTCCACGGCGCCGGGGGGAAGTCAGCGGACATCGGTCACCTCGCCCGCGGGCCGCAGCGCCGCCGGCGCCCCCGCCGGAACCGCCGGCCGGTGCGGTGCCACGGCGCTGAGCCGGGCGTAGGTCGCTCCGAGCGGGGGCCGCGGGTCCGGTTCACCCTTGTTGGGCCACAACGACATCGCGCGCTCGGCGAGCGCGGTGATCGTCAGCGCCGGGTTCACGCCGAGGTTCGCCGGGATCGCGGAGCCGTCCACCACGTGCAGCCCGGGGTGGCCGTGGACGCGGTGGTACGGGTCGACGACGCCGGTGGCGGGGGAGTCGCCGATCACGCAGCCGCCGATCAGGTGGCCGGTCAGCGGGACGTCCGCCAGGTCGTTCCACGCGCCCCGCGCGACGCCGCCGGCGCGGGCCGCGAGCCGGCGGGCCACCTCGTGCCCGGCCGGGATCCACGACGGGTTCGGCGCGCCCTCGCCCTGCCGGGTCGTCAGGCGACCCCGCCGCAACGACGTGGTGAGCGAGTTGTCCAGGCTCTGCATCACCAGCAACGCTATCGTCTCCTCCGACCACCTGCGCGGCGAGTGCATCCGCAGGGCCGTGCGGTACTCGGCCCGCAGCTGGGCCAGACCGCGGCGCAACCGGCCGGGTCCGCCGTCCACGAGCGTGGTCATCAGCAGGCCCATCAGGTTGCTGCCGCGCCCGTAGCGGACCACCTCGACGTGCGTGTCGGCGTCCGGGTGGATCGACGACGTGATCGAGGTGCCGAGCGAGTTGTCGATCCGCCCACCCGGCACCCGCACCGCCACGACCGCCTCGGAGTTCGTGCGGCACAACGCTCCCAGCCGCGGCGACAGCCCGGGCAGACCACCGCCGGCGCGGATGCGGTGCAGCAGCTGCTGCGTGCCCAGCGACGCCGCCGAGAACACCACCTGGCCGGCGGTGAAGATCCGCTCCGCCCGCCCGCCGGTCCGCCGCGTGCGCACCGCGTACCCGCCGCCGGGACGGGGCCGCACGTCCGTGACCGTCGTCAACGGCCACACCCGCGCACCGGCCTGCTCGGCCAGGTGCAGGTAGTTCTTCGGCAGCGTGTTCTTCGCGCCGTGCCGGCAGCCGGTCATGCACGCGCCGCAGGCGGTGCACCCGGTGCGACGCGGCCCGGCACCGCCGAAGAACGGGTCCTCGCCGTCGGGTCCGAAGTGGACACCCACTCGGGACGGGCGGTGGGTCGACGGCACCCCGAGCTCGACGGCGACCTCGCGCAGCAACCGGTCGGCGGCGGTGCGGCACGGGTTCTCCACCACCCCCAGCACCCGGCTCGCCTGGTCGTAGTGCGGCGCGAGCTCCGCCTGCCAGTCGGTGACGTGCGCCCAGCGCGGGTCGCGGAAGAACGCCTCGCCCGGCTCGTACAGGGTGTTCGCGTACACCAGCGACCCGCCGCCGACCCCGGCGCCGCTGAGCACCAGCACGTCGCGCAACGGCGTGATCCGCTGGATGCCCGTGCACCCCAGCCGCGGCGCGAACAGGTAGTCGCGCAGCTGCCAGGACGTGCGCGGGAACTCGTCGTCGGCGAACCGGCGCCCCGCCTCCAGCACGCCGACCCGGTAGCCCTTCTCGGTCAGCCGCAGGGCGGTCACCGCGCCACCGAACCCCGACCCGACCACCAGCACGTCGTGGTCCACGGCGTCACACCCCTTCCGCTGCCAGGTCACCGGTGTGCGTCAGCACGTGGTCGCCCAGCCGCAGCTCCGCGGTGCGCCGCAGGTACTCCCGCGTGCTGCCGGGCCAGTTCGTCGTGACGGACCCGTCGCCGGCGCGGTACCACGACCCGCAGCCGCTCCACAGCCCGCCGGTCAGCCGCGCCCGCATCTCCGCGTCGAACGCGTCGGCGACCCCGGGCCGCACCTCCAGCGCCGCCGTACCGGTGTGCGCGAGGTGGCGCACCGCGGCCACGACGTAACGGCACTGCGCCTCGATCATCGTGATCACCGAGCTGCCGCCGAGGTTCGTGTTCGGCCCGTACACCAGGAAGAAGCTCGGGAAACCGGGCACCGACAGGCCCAGGTGCGCCCGCGGCCGCCCGCCCCACACCCCGGCGAGCTCCCGGCCCCGCCTGCCGGTGACGCGCATCGGCAGGGCGAAGTCGGCGACGGTGAACCCAGTGCCCCAGATCAGCACGTCCGCGGCGTGCTCGCGGCCGTCAGCGGTGCGCACGCCCCGCGCCGTGACCTCGGCGATCGGCTCGGTCACCACGTCGACGTTCGCGGCGGTGAGCGCGGGGTACCAGTCGTTGCTGAACAGCACTCGCTTGCAGCCCACCGGGGTGGTCGGCCGCAGCCGTTCGCGCAACGCCCGGTCCCGCACCCGCACCCGCAGGTGGGCGGCCGCGAGACCGGCGACCAGGCCGCGGGAGAACCGGCCGGAGTGCAGCAACCCGGTCAACGCCTCGCCCGCGAGCCACACCCCGCCGCGCGCGGCCCGTGCCGCCAGCGGACAGGCCCGGCCGCGCAGCCCCCCGTCGGGCTTGGGCAGCACGTGCGGGGCGGTGCGCTGGAAGACGGTCAGGTGGTCTGCCCGCGGCTGGACCCGCGGCACGAACTGCGCCGCGCTCGCCCCGGTGCCCACCACCGCGACGCGCGTGCCGCGCAGGTCCACGTCGTGCCGCCACCGGGCGCTGTGGAACACCGGGCCGCCGAACCGGTCGAGGCCGGGCAGCACCGGCACCGCCGGCCGGTTCAGATGGCCGACCGCCGACACCAGCACGTCGGCCTCCAGCACCTCGCCGTCGGCGAGCTCCACCCGCCACCGGTGCCGTGCCTCGTCGAACGTCGCGGCCACGACCCGCGCACCGAACCGGATCCGGTCGCGCACGACCGCCGCCGCCCGCCGCAGGTAGTCCAGGACGTCGGGCTGGGCGGCGTAGCGGCGCGGCCACGACGGGTCGGGGAAGAAGGAGTACGAGTACAGCGAGGACGGCACGTCGCACGCGGCACCCGGATAGGTGTTGTCCCGCCAGACGCCGCCGACCTCGTCGGCCCGCTCCAGCACCGTGACCCGGTCGAAACCGGCTCTGTGCAGCGACAACGCCACGCCCAGGCCGCCGAAACCGGCACCGATGACCACCACCTCGGGGTTTTCTCGCACGTCACCGAAGCTAGGAACAACCACCCGTTCGCACCAGGACAACACCGGCCGCGCGATTGACAATCGCGGCCATAAGGACGTTGGCCCCACCCGCGACCCGGCACTGGGACTTCCCCCGCGGCATCGCGAGCGCGGCCCTGCTGCTGCGCTTCGGCGCCGGGCAGGGCCTGTCCCGCGCGGAGCTGCTCGACGGCAGCGACCTCACCGCCGAACAGCTCGCCGACCCGGTGGCGGAGATCGGTGCCCGGCAGGAGCTGGCGGTCGTGCGCAACCTCGCCGCGCGGTTGCCGCACGCGGGGATCGCCGCGGGCCGGCACTACCACGCCACCACGTTCGGCGTGCTCGGTCACGCGTTCCTCAGCGCGGCCACCGTGCAGGACGCGGTCGACGTCGCGTTGCGCTTCCTCGACCTCAGCTTCACCTTCACCGCGCCCGCCGCCGTGCTGGACGGCGACCGGCTGGTGATCACGCTCGACCCCGGCGCACTGCCCGCCGACGTGGTGCCGTTCCTCGTCGAACGCGACCTCGCCGCCATCCACACGGTGATCGGCGAACTCCTCGCCGGTGCCGTGCCGGTGCTCTCGGTCGACCTCGCCCACCCCGCACCGGCCGACACCCGCGACCACGAGCAGGTCTTCGGCACCCGGCCGCGGTTCCGCGCACCGCACAACCGGTCCGTGGTGGACGCCTCGGTGCTCGTGCGGGCGTTGCCGCTGGCCAGCCCGGAGGCCACGGCGCTGTGCGCACGGCAGTGCGAGGACCTCGCCGCCCGCCGCCGCAGGACGCCGGGCATCGCGCGGGACGTCCGCCGGCTGCTGGAGGGCTCCGCCCGGTTCGAGGAGACCATGCCGGTCGTGGCCCGCGCCCTCGGCGTCAGCCCCCGCACCCTGCGGCGCAGGCTGACCGAGTCCGGCACCAGCTACCAGGTCCTGTTCGACGAGGTCCGCGCCGAGCGCGCCGCGGTCCTGCTCACCCGCGGCGGGCTGTCGGTGGAGCAGGCGGCCGGTCAGCTCGGCTTCGCCGAGGCGGCGAGCTTCATCCACGCCTTCCGCCGTTGGTACGGCACGACGCCGAGCACCTACGCCCGCTCAGCGCTCCGGCCGTGACCAGTCGCTGCGGTGGTGCAGGTTGGTCTCGGCGACGTTGCCGACCGCGGGGGCGTCCCGTCCGCCGTCGACCACCAGACCCGCTTCAGCGGCAGGCGCCCGGTACCAGCCGGAGCACCCGTTGACGCACGGGTGGCTCATCTCCGTCAGCGCCATGCCGCCGTCCGCGCCCGGAACGGGTTGCATCCACGTCATCGAGCCGCTGCCCTCGCACAGCTCGCAGGTGCCGTCCACCGCTCACCGCCCCAGCAGGTGGCGCAGCGCCGGGTCGAGCCGCGGGTAGCGGAACACGTGCCCCGCCTTGGTGAGCACCGCCGGGCGCACCAGCTGGCTGGCCTGCGCCAGCTCGCGGGCACCCTGGTCGCCGAGCAGCACCTTGGGCGCGAACGACGGCACCGGCAGCAGCGCCGGCCGGTGCAGCACGTGCGCCAGCACCTCCGTGTACTCGCTGTTGCGCACCGCCTCCGGTGCCACCGCGTTGACCGGCCCCGACAGCGCGGTGTCGTAGAGCGCGCGGTGGTAGACGTCCACGAGGTCGTCGATGCCGATCCACGACTGCCACATGTGCCCGTCACCGAGCTTGCCGCCCAGCCCGGCCGCGAACAGCGGGTGGAAGATCCGCAGCGTGCCCCCGGCCGGTGACTGCACCAGCCCGGTGCGCACGGTCACCACGCGCACCCCGTCCGCCTTGCTCGCCGCCTCCCAGTCGGCGACCACGTCGGCCAGGAACCCGTCGCCGCGCTCGCTCTCCTCGGTCAGCTCCTCGTCACCGCGGTCGGGACCGTAGAACCCGATCGCCGACGCGCTGACGAACACCTCCACCCCGGCCGCCGAGGCCAGGTCCGCGAGCGCGCGGGTGGGCCCGATCCGGGACGAGCGGATCGCCGCGCGGTGGGAGTCGGTGAACCGCCCGGCGATCGACGCGCCGGCCAGGTGCACCACGGCGTCGACCCCGGCCAGCAGGTCGGGCGCGGGCCGGTCCGGGTCCCAGCGCCGTTCGCCGGGACCGTTCACCTGGCCGCGCACCAGCCTGACCACCCGGTGCCCGGCGGTGGTCAGGAACGGCCCGAGCGCGCGGCCGACCAGACCGCCGGCACCGGTCAGCGCGATCGTCCTCGGCCGGTCGCCCGCGAGCCGGGCGGCCCGCTGGGCGGCGAGGTCGGCCGCCACCTGGCGGTGCCGGTAGGCGAACGTCGACCGCAGCAGCGCGCCGGGCACCTGCGTGTCCACCCGGTCGGTCATCCGGGTGCCGTCGCCCTCGGCCCGGAACTCGTGGCTGTGCCGCCACTTCAACGCCCAGCGCAGCGGCGCCGAGTCGAGCTCGTCGACGAACCGGTGCGGCGGCGCGTACCCCGAGTGCTTCGCGCCCCAGCGCAACCCCAGCGGGAAGCCGAGGACCGCGCGACCGCCGTCCAGCGTGCTCGCCTCGCGCACGACGCTCATCGGGTGCCACGGCGGCGTCAGCCGGTGAATGGCACCGGGGCGCTCATGCCAGGCGAACACCTCGTCGAGCGGTGCGTCGACGACGCTGGAGTAGATCAGGGACATGCACCAACGCTAAGCAGGCCCTGCGGGATCTGCACGATGAGCGGAACCAGTCCCGCGGGGCGCCGCCCGGACCGCACCTCGTTCGACGCCGCACAACGGGCGGCAGGCGTCTCAGGCCGGGCGGAGGTGGTCCCACTCGTCGTCGTCGAAACTGCCCGACAGCACCATCTCCCGGTTCTCCGCGGGCCCGCGGGTGCCGAAGACCTCGTCGAGCCGCAGCGGCCGCCGGGTCGTCGCCGCCGTCTGCACCTCCACCCGGACGGGAACGTGCGGGTACGTCTCCTCCAGCCGCCCCAGTGCCTCCGCGGCGTTGTCGGCGATCGACCACACCCGCGGCGCCGGGACCGCGGGCAGCACGAGCAGGAACTCCGTGCGGCTCATCCGCACCGCCCGGTCCACCGGCCGCAGCTCGCGGCGCAGCAGGTCGGCGACGTTGTTCTCGGTGTGCACCGCGGCGCTCGGCCCGTGCAGGCCCTCCACGTCCTCCAGGTCCGGCACCCGGACGCGAATCAGCCCCAGCTCGACGGTGTCGGCGAAGTCCGTGCCGAGCCACGAGTCCAGCGACTCCGGCGTGTGCAGCCCGGTCCACGGGTCGCGCGCGTCGCGCACCTCGTCGGCCCGCCGCGCGGTCAGCCGCTCGACGCGGTCGCGCGCACGGGCCATGCCGGTGACCAGGTGCACCACCGCCGCCTCCGCCCGCCGCTCCACCTCGGTCGCGGGCGGCTCGACCGTGCTCGCCAGCACGTCGTCCAGCCGCCGGCGCACGTCGGGCGGCACCCGGTCGCCCAGCACGTCGCGCAGCCGGACCGCCTCGGCGTAGGCCTCCTCGCGCCGGAACCCCCAGCGGCCGTGGAAGAGCCGCGCCGGCTCCAGCGAGGTGCCGTCGAGGGCCACCTCGCCGAGGTCGGTCGCCACGACGCTCGCACCGAACCGCGCCGACAGCACCACCACCGACCACTCGGCGGCCAGCTCCTCGTCCTTGCGCAGCAGCACCGGCGTGACCCCCGCCGGCAGGTCCGGCCTGCGGTCGGCGACCATGCCCACGACCGTGACCTCCGCCAGCCCGGCGATGCGGCGGTAGACCTCGCTCTCGCGTTCGAAGTAGGGCAGCCGCTGGAACATCGCGATCACCAGCAGCGGTTCGGAGCCGTCGCCCGCGAGCGCGGCCCGTTCCACAGCGTGCGAGGCGATCACCAGCGTGCGCTTGGTCAGCAGTCCCGCCCTGGCGTCCCGTGCTGACGCGTTCACCCACCTGCTCCTGTCGTCGTGGCCCACCTCGGCGGCACTTCGAACCTAGTTCGGGCGCCCCTCCCGGCAGAACTGCACGAACGGGTGACGTCCGGCCGTTGTGCGGGCCGGGCACCGGACCCCGACGATGGAGGTGCAGCGGTTCGCCGAGCGGGGAGGAAGGCAGTGCTGACGACCACGAGGACCGGTACCGGGCTCGGGTGGCGGGTGCTGCTCGCCGTGCTGGCGGCCGGGCAGGTCGTGAGCCCGCTCGTCGTCACCGCGCTGGGCGGCGGGGAGTTCCGCACGTCCGACCGCGCGGGGGAGCCGCCGATCGTGCCCGCCGGGTACGCCTTCTCCATCTGGGGCCTGGTCGAGGCCCTGTGCCTGGGGTACGCGGTGTGGGCGCTGGTCACGAAGGCACCGGGCGGTGAGCTGCGCGACCGGCTGGCGCGTCCGCTGGCGGTGGTGTTCGCCGGGTTCACGGTCTGGCTCGTCGCGGCCGAGGTGGAACCGGTGTGGTCGACCGTGGCCGTGTTCGTCGTGATGGTCGTGTTCCTGCTCAAGGCGTTGCGGCTCGCGCTCGCCCACCGCGCCGAGATCGCGCGCTGGCACCGGTCACCGCGGCTGCTGCTGTGGACCATGCTCGGCGTCTACACCGGCTGGAGCACCGTGGCGATCTGGGTCAACCTCACCACGGCGCTCACCGGGAGCGGGGCGCCGATCGACGGCACCGCCGGTGTCGCCGGCCAGGTCGCGGTCCTCGCCGGTGCGACGGCGACCGCGGTGGCGTTGCTGTGGCGCACCTCCGGGCTGCTGTCCTACGGCCTCGCCGTGGCCTGGGCGCTCGTCGCGGTGGTCATCGCCGCGGCCGACGCCGGACAGCCCGCGCTGGCGGTGGTCGCGGCCGCGGCGCTGGTGCTCGTGGCCGCCGCGACCGCGTGGTTCCGCCTGCGCCGCACCGCCGCGGCGTGACCGTCAGCTCAGATCGCCCCGCCCCGTGCCGGTGCCGCCGGTGAGAACGCCGAGCGTGGCCGCACCGTCGTGGAGCCACACCCGCTAGAGCCCTTCCGGTGCGTCTCCCAGCCCAGTCCGGCCATCTCGCGCGGCGAGCCCGGACCGGCACGCCGCACAGGTGCGCAGGTGGTCCTCAGTCGACCCGCCCGCCGCCCAGGGGGTGTGTTCCACGCGGCCGCGCATCGAAAGCACTCCGTCCGGCGTCGTGTGGAACCGGGCGCCGTGGGTACGACTGACAAGGCCGCCGCAGGCGCACCGACGCGAGCTCCTCCGGGGATCGCCGCAGTGACGCACAAGACACGAACCCGATCGGTCCCCGTGCCGAACCACTAGGAGAACGGAGGTATCGGTTGTGAACTCGCATCGAAGCGAACACCCCGTGCTGATCACCTCGGCGGCGCCGTCCTACTCCGACCAGCTCGCGGCCCGGCGGCGCCGGTACGCGGTGATGATGAGCCTGCGCATCCCGTGTTTCGTGCTGGCCGTGCTGTTCGCGAAGGTCTGGTGGCTCGCGCTCGCCCTGATCCTGCTGTCCGTGCCGCTGCCGTGGATGGCGGTGCTGATCGCCAACGACCGGCCGCCGCGCAAGTCGGAGTCGCCGGAGAAGCTCACGCCGTCCCGCAAGGCGCTCGGCGCGGGTGACGAGAGGCGGGGTGCGCTGTGATCGGGCTGACCGTCGTCGTCGGCTACGGGGACGCCGCGCTGGACGTCTTACGCCACTTGCCGTTGCGCCACGGGCACACCGAGGTCGTGGTGGTCGACCCGGACGCGGTCGCGCTCACCGGCGCGCTCGCCAACGGCGCCAGGGCCACCCGCGGCGACGGGCGCGACATCTGCGCGTTGCGGCACGCCGGGGTGCCGTTCGCGGGACGGGTCGTCGTCGCCGTGCCCGACGACCTCGACGGGTTGCAGATCACCCTGGCCGTCCGCAGCCTCAACCGGACCGCGATCATCGTCGCCGCGGTCCGCGACCCGGCCAACCAGGACCTGTTCAGCAGGCTGGGGGCCGACGAGGTGTTCGTGCGGGTCAGCTCGGCCTGACCGGTCAGCCCGCCAGCCGGCGGTAGAGGTCCGCGAACGGTTCCGCGACCGCGTCGATGGCGAACCGTTCGCGCACGGTCGCCCGCCCGGCCACCGCCACCGGTGCCGCCGCCGCGCCGAGTCCGACGACGTGGGCCAGCCCCGCACCGAGCGTGCGCGCGGTCGAGGTGTCGACGAGGAACCCGTTGCGCCCGTGGTCGAGGTAGCAGTGCATGCCACCGCGCTGCGGACCCACCGCGAGCAGCCCTGCCTCCATCGCCTCCAGCACGGCGATGCCGAACTCCTCCTTCACGCTGGAACACGCGTAGACGTGCGGTCCGCCGGTGGCCGCCAGCTCGTGCTGCAACCGCCGGACGTCGTCGTTGGACCACGCGGGAAGAACCGCGATCCGGCCGCGTGCCGACGGCGTGGACTCGGCCAGCGCCAGCACTTCGTCGAGCACGGCCTGTTCGTCCGGCGTCCGGTCGGTGCGGGAACCACCGATGACCACCAGCGCGGTCCGCTCGTGCAGACCCGCCTCCAGCCACGCCCGCACCAGCAGCGGCTGCTGCTTCATCGGGTGCAGCCGCCCCACGTTGAGCAGCACCGGCAACCCGGCGGCCGAGTCGTCGAGCCGGGGGAGCGCGGACGGCCCGAACAGCTCGGCGACCAGCGAGCGGTCCGCCGGCGCCGGTGGTGGCGCGATGCCCTCCTCCAACGCGCACAACGCCGCCGCGTCCAGCTGCGGGAAGTGCGCCAGGACCTCGTCCTGCCGGCCACCGATGGTGATCACCTGGTCCGCGCGTGCGACGAGGTGGTCGGCGGCCCACACCCGGTGCAGGTCGAACCGCATCGCCGCCACGTCCGCGGTGCCGTCGAGGTGGCGTTCGGCGAGGTGGCGGTGCGGGTCCGGGGTCACGGTGAACACGAGCCGCGCCCCGAGCAGCCGCGCGGCGTCGGCCACGGCGAGGGACCCGTCGTCGGAGTAGCGGACGTGCACGACGTCCGGCGCCAGACCGCACCGCAGCAGCAACCGGCTGAGCCACCACGTGATCCCGGCCCGGTGGCGGGCCATGTCCGGCTGGACGAGCGCGACCGGCGAGTCGACCGGGACGTGCACCGTCCAGTGGTCGAGCCCGGCGTGCCGCGTCACCGTCACCGCCGTCGGTTCCGGCGCCAGCACGACGGTGACGACCCGGCCGACGTCCGGCCGCCGCACCAGCGCGTCCGCCAGTGACGACAGGAACACGGTGAGCCCGCCGCTCGCGCCCTCACCCGGCCGAGCCGTGCCGCCGATGAGCATCGACTGGGCGATGACCGGCCCGTCCGCCGGCGGTGCCACCGGCAGCGCGAGGTCGTCGTGCAGCAGGTCGAGCATCAGCTTCTCGTAGGGGGACCGCGGAGAGGCGTCGACCGGCTCGCCCAGCGCGTCCAGGTACCGCCACAGCGCCGGGCCGCGGAGGAGCGCCCGTGCCTCGTCGGGGGTCAGCGGGGTGAGGCGGTGCAGCGTGGCGGCGTCGAGCAGCCACGTGCCGAGCTCGCCGTCCTGAGTGGACCGCAACGCGTGCCGCAGCCGCGCGGTCACGGCCGCTGCGCCGTGTGCCCGCACGATCGCGGGGAGTTGTTCGCACAGCAGGGAGAAGAAGGCCGGGTCGCTCGTCAGTGCCGCGACCACGGACTCGGGGGCCGGCGCCGCAGCGGTGTTCTGCCGGGCTTCCAGCGCTCGCTGAACCTCTGGATGTGTCCGCACACCCGGTGTTCGAACCGGGAGGCGCGTTCGGATCGAACAACTTCCGAGTTCTGCCAAGGAGGAGGAGGAGCCAGGTGCCGCGCTTTGTCGTTGTGAGTCCCCCTTTCCGCTCGCACGCCCAGCCCATGTCGGTGTTCGCCACCGCGCTGGCCGCGGCAGGTGCCCGGGAGGTGACGTTCGCCTGTGGCGCGGAGTTCGCCGACCTGGCACGCGATGTTCGTTTCGCGGCAATGAGGACGACCCGCGAGTCGAACAGCGGCATCGCCGAGAGGACCGCGCAGGACGCCCGCGCGGCCCGTGGTGTGACCGACTTCCTCGAAGCCACGAAAGGAGGTGCGGTCGCGGCCCTGCTCGCGCAGACCCGGCGGCGCAGGACGGAGCCGCTGACCGCGCCCGCCCAAGTGCTGCAGGACATCCGCGCACTGCACGAGGACGTGCGACCGGACTTCTACGTCGTCGACCAGATCGACTACGCGACCACGCTCGCGTTGCACGCGCTCGACCTGCCGTTCGTGTCCTACGTCACCGGGCACCCGACCTACCTCGTCACGCGCGACGACCAGTTCTTCGGCCTGCCGCAGCTGTGGCCGTCCGCGGTGCGTCCGTCACCGGCCGAACTCGCCGAGCTGGCAACAGAAGTGCGGCTCACCGACCGCGCCCTCACCGCCGCGTTCGCCGAGTTCCTGGCCGAGCACGCACCGTCCAGGCCGGTGCCGCCCCGCGCGTTCGCCTCGACCTCCTCCCACGCCGCCGTCGTGAACTACCCGCACCTGCCTTGGCTTCCGCCGCTGCCGTCACCGCAACAGCAGGTGTTCCTCGGCCACTGCACCACTCCCGAACCGCTCGACGACACCTGGCTCGCCCGCGTCCGCGGCCGCCGCGTCCTGCTCGTCGCGCTGGGCACGTTCCTGTCCGCACGCCACGACGTGCTGCGCACGGTGGTCCGCGGCGCCCTGCAGGTCCCGGACCTGACCGTGGTGGTCGCCGCCGGCGGCCGCGTCGCTGAACTTGCCGACCTGGCAACGGATCCACGCGTGGTCATCGAGTCCGTGGTCCCGCAGCGCGCGTTGCTGCCGCACGTCGCCGCGATGGTCCACCACGGCGGCAACAACTCGTTCACCGAATGCCTGCAGGCGGGGGTTCCCGCGGTGGTGCTGCCGTTCTCCAGCGACCAGTTCTGCATCGCCCACGACGCGGAACGGGCGGGCGCGGGCGTGTGCCTCGACCCCAACGCCGCCACCCCCGAGGACGTGACGAAGGCGCTGCTGTCGGTGCTGGACCAGCCCGAGCCGTTCGCCTCCCTGCGCGCCGCGGTCCGCGCGGCCGGTCCGGACCGCGGCGCCGCACAGCTGCTGGAGGTCCTGGCGCGTCATCGCTCGTCCGCGAGCCGCGCGGCGGCCCCACGGCCGGACCACGGCTCGCACCGGTGACAAGACACGCCTCGGCGTCCATGCGATCCATGGTTGCCCGGCCCTGCCAGGCCTGCATGATGAGCGTCGTGTGATCCCAGGTTCCGGGTTTCGCATGTCCGAGGAGTCGCGTTGTCCCGCTCCACCAGCCAGGCGGTCCCTCCACGCACCAGATCCGCGCCGAGGGCGGCGCTCGGGGGCGTGTCGGTGAGGGGCGACGTGGTGGCGATGGCGTACCTGCGGCGGTCAGACCTCCGGCAACAGGGTTGCGCCGCCGGGGTAGTGGTCCTTCCACCTGTGGAGGATCATCCGCGCCTGGAACAGGTCGTCGTGCTCGTACAGGTGGGAGGACGGCAGGAGTTCGTCGTCGGTCGGAAGCGAGGTCCGCATCCCCCACCGCTCGACGAGCGTGCGACCGTCGGGCTGGAGGTACCTCTTCTCGCTCCAGCCCGAGGTCTCGGTGAAGCTCTTGTGCTCGTCGCGCACCGGCCATCCGAGGGTGATCACCGGGTTCCAGCGCCGGTCCCACCAGGAGCCGTCGTTGTTGGGGCGCGTTCGCGGCGGTATGCGCGTGATCTGGAGCGCTCTGAGCAAGCGCGCACCGTCGACCGGCCCAGGCCGCATCACGAGTGTCTCGCCGTCCAGGCCCGGACGAGTCGTGAGCCAGGTGGCGAGGGCCAGCGGGTCCATCAGCGGAAGTGCCAGGTACTGCCGCTGTCGTTCCTGTTCCTGCAGCTTGCGAGCCGCTTCCAGCGCGGGCGCGGCCGCTTTCCGCTCTTCGCTGTCCGCGACGGCGCACGAGGTGCACAGCAACGGGTCCGCGTAGATCGGAGCATGGCGGCTGCACAGGGGTCTTCGGCACCGAACGCACGCCCCGATCGCTCTGATGCCGCACTGGCACGACTCGGGTTGAACGTTGATGCCGCCGTGGACGACGCCGGCCTGCAGCGCGGTCCCGTAGTTCGTGCCGGAGAAGTTGTTCCCGGTGACTTCTCGTGCGTGCTGCTGGGGAGATGTCCCGGTGCGGTTCGGTTCCTCGGGTTCGGCAGCGCTCAACGGGCCACTCCGCTCTCGCTCGGATTCGCCTGGCTCGATCTGGATCGGAGGCACGGCATGCGTCGTTACCTCCGCCCGTCATGCAGGCCTGAGCCCACCTCACCAGATTCCGCAGGTAGTCAGCCACGGGAGCTTTCGATGGTCGAACAACGCGCAACCGACTGCGTCGTCGCCGGCGGTGGGCCGGCCGGTGTGGTGCTCGCCCACCTGCTGGCCCGCACCGGGCTGAGGGTCGTGCTGCTGGAGGCGAAGAAGGACTTCAACCGCCGGTTCCGCGGCGACACGCTCGCCCCGGCGGTGCTCGACTACCTCGACGAGCTCGGGCTGGCCGACGAGCTGCTGCGGACCATCCCGCACACCACGGCCCGCACGTTCGACTGGCACACGGCGAAGAAGACGTACACGATTGCCCGCTACGACAAGACCAGCGCCAAGTACCCGTACTACGCGCTGATCCCGCAGGCGTTGTTCCTGCCGCACATGGTCGGGCTCGCGAGCGCCTACGACGGCTTCGAGGTGCGCATGCAGGCCAAGGTGAGCCAGCTGCTGCGCGACGACACCGGACGCGTGTGCGGTGTGCAGTACGCCGACGCCGACGGACGGCACGAGCTGCGGGCCCGGCTCGTGGTGGCCGCCGACGGGCGCAACTCCAGGGTGCGGGTGCTCGCCGAGGCGCGGACCATCGAGCTGGGGGCGAGCCTCGACCTGCTGTGGCGGGAGTTCCCGCGCCGCGGCGGCGATCCGGCGTTGTCGGGGTTGCAGCTGTTCGGGCACCGGCTGGGCACCATCGCCGTGCTCAACCAGCTCGACCGGTGGCAGGTCGGGTTCACCATCGAGGCCGGCTCGTTCCCGCGGTTCCGCGAGGAGGGGGCCGGGCCGGTCGTGGCGGCGTTGCGGGAGAGCCTGCCGTGGCTGGGCGACCGGGTCGACGCCGTCGCCGATCCGGGGGAGTTCACGCTGCTGCCGGTCCGGATCACGGCGGTCGACCGCTGGTACCGGCCGGGGGTGCTGCTCATCGGCGACGCGGCGCACGTCATCTCGCCGGTCGGGGGCAACGGCATCAACTTCGCCATCTGCGACGCCGCCGAGACCGCGAACCAGGTCGTGCCGGTGCTGCTCGACGGCGGGACCGATGCCGAGCTCGACGCGGCCTGCGCCGAGGTGGAGGTGCGGCGGCGGCCGCCGGTGCAGGCCGAGCAGGAACGGCAGGTGCGCATCGAGCAGAGCAGTGCCAAGCGGTTGCGGCGCGGGCTCGACGGGCCGGCGCCGGTGCTGCGGCTGGTCGCCGCGGTCAAGCCGCTCGCCACCCTGTTCGGGTCGCTCAACGCCAGGCACGTCATGGCGCCGTCCGACGTCGTCCTGCGCCGCGAGGTGCCGGTGCGCGACTGACGGTGTCGCCGAGCGGCGCGCGTGGTCGTAGGCGGCGGTGGTGCGTGTGCTGTGAGCGGCCATGCGCTTGCGCAGCAACCACGCCGGCACCAGCCACAGCAGCACCCGCGACGCGCAGCACCGGTGACCGAGAGGTCCTCTGTGGACCGTGCGCCGTGACCGGGCAGGTCCTGCGTGAGCGTGCGGTACCCGGCCTCGGTGAACGCGGGCAGCACCGGGAAACCCGGTCAGGCCTTGCGGACGGAGCTGAGCAGCTCGTGCACGACCTCGCGCAGCTTGGTGTTCTGCTCCTGGGAACGCTTCACCAGCAACGCGAACGCCTCGTCCGCACTGCACCCGTGCAACGCCATCAGCATGCCCTTGGCCTGGTCGATCTCGGCGCGGGAGAACAGCGCCGTCTCCAGCTGCGTGACCCTGGAACGGGTGTCGTGCCACAGCCGGGCGTTGGTGATCGCCGCGCACGCGGCAGTGGTGAACAGCCGCACCACCCCTTCGTCGAACGGGTCGAACGCGCTCGCCGTGGCGCTGTAGATGTTCAGCGAGCCGAGCAGCTCGTCGCCGTTCGTGCTCGTCACCAGCATCGGCACGGCCAGGTGGGCGCTGATGCCCAGGCGGTGCGCCGCCTCCTCGAACTCCGGCCACACCTGCTCGTGCTCACCCACCACCGCGCGGACGGTCTCACGGGCGTGCGCGGCCTGCAGGCACGGACCGCGTCCGGCGGCGTACTGGGCCTGGTCGATCTCGGCGAGGTGCTCGTCGGTCGCGGCCTCGGTGTGGCTGCCGCTGTCGGTCACCACGGTGATCGTGACGCCGTCGGCGTCGTGGAAGGCCTGGACGGCGCTGTGCGCCACGCGGTCGAGGACGGCGCCGAGCGGCTCGGCGAGCGCGAAGACGTCGCGCAGCGCCTCCAGCGCGACGGTGGCCTCGTCCAGCCGTTCCAGCGTGCCGGGCCGGCCGACGAGCAGCGACTCCTGCTCGCCGCCTGCGCCGGGCTCCTCGGGTCTTCCCATGTTCGGCCACTCCCTGTCGGCGCCACCGGAGGTGGCTGTGATCCACCGAACCGGATAGTAGCGCCGTTCGTACCAGGTGGGACCCCGCGGAGCCGTGCGCTACCGCCTGCGGGTGACGACCCCCGACAGCGTGCCGGCGACGACGGCGGCCACCAGGAACCACGCCGGCCTGCGTGTCACCACATCCCCCTGTGCCAGGTCAGGAAACCGGGGACTCCGTCTTGAACCGGTCGCGGCGCAACGCCGGACTCGGCAGCGCCGTCGCCTCCGCGAGCCCCGCGAGCTGCTCCCGCGCACAGGCCGCGCTGGACTTGCGCGGCACCCACCCGAGCTCGGTGCGCGCCCGTGCGGTGTCGACGAGCGGCGAACGCGTGCCGACGTCGAACCAGCCCGGCGACATCCGCAGCACCCGCAGCCGCCACAGCAGGCTCACCAGTGCACGCGCGATGCCCGGCCGCACCGGCACAGCGCGCGCACCGGCGGTGGAAGCCAGGTCGGTGACGTCGAGGGTGTCGGCGGCGATGTTGAACGGCCCGCGGGCACGGGTCTTCAGAATCCGCACGATCGCGTCACCCACGTCGTCGGCGTCCACCAGCTGCACCCGCAGCGAGGACGGCAGCGGCAGCAACGGCAGCTTCCCCCTGCGCAGCAACCCGAACAGCTGCCGCGGCACGACCGGGTCGAGGAACAGCGCCAGGAAGCTCGCCGACGCACCGGCCTGCGCCACCAGCGCCGGCCGCACGAGCGCCACCGCGATGTCCGGGTTCTCCTGCGCGAACCGCGCGACCTCGCTCTCCACTTCGGACTTCCCCGCGCCGTAGCTGGAGCCGGGAATGCCCGTCGTGGCGGCACTTTCGTCCACCGGTGCCGGCGCGGGCGCGTAGGCCGCGATCGAGGACCCGTGCACGACCTGCCGCACACCGGCCCGCCGCGCCGCCCTGAGCACCGCGGTGGTGCCCTTGAAGTTGGTGCGCTGCAAGCGTTCGCCGTCGCGCACCGGCTGGAACATCCACGCGAGGTGCACGACGGCGTCGGCGCCGCGCATCGCCTCCTCCAGCACGTCCGGCGCCGAGTCGCCGGCCAGGTCGCACGCCACCCAGCGGACCGCGGCGTAGGGTGCGACGGCATCCGGTGGCCTGCGGCAGACGCCGATCACCTCGTGGTGGGTGCTGTCGGCGGCCAACGCGCGCACCAGCCCGGTGCCCACGTTCCCCGACGCACCGGTGATCACGACCTTCACGATCGACCTCGATCCGCCTCGGCGTCCACTTCCGTCCTACGGCGTGTACCCGTGCGACCTCCCGGTATGCGCCACCACCTCGTCCGGGTGCGAATCCCGCGCGCCGTCCAGCACGGCGACCGCCCAGGACGACTCCGGCCCGCTCTCGACCGGCACCTCCACCAGGCCCTCCCCGCTCACGGCCGGGCTCACCCCGGTCTCACGGGCCCGTTCGGACAGCTCCCGCAGGTTCGCGCCGACCGCCGTGTAGAACCGGTGCTGCGCGCCCCGGCCGAACACCGCCCACCCCAGCCGCACCAGCGGGTGCGCCCGCGGGTTCACCTGGTTGTAGCTGTTCACCTCCAGGGTGACCACACCGGACTCCAGGTGCTTGACCACGCGGTAGTCGACCCGTCCCCGTTCGAGGTGCCCCTGCAGCGTCTCGTAGCTCCAGCCCCAGCTGTACCGCACACCGTCCTCGTCGAACGCCGTCTCGGTGATCCGCACGCCCATCAGGAACCGGGCGAACGCGAACCGGCCCACGAGCAGCAGGTTGCGCCCGAGCAGCGGTTCCTCGGGCACGTAGTGGGCGCGCAGGAGCTTCTTCGGCGTGAACGTGTACGCACCCAGCTCGCGGCAGGCGTGCCACCACAGCGACCCCTCCTCCGGCCGTCCCGCCGGGTCCTGCCCGAGCACGAACCGGTGGTGGTCGAAGTGCCAGGTGGACGCCCGGATCTCGGCCGGGTCGTAGTTGAGGCTCTTCTCCCGCAACCCGAGCACGACCTCGCGCACCGGCACGTTCCCCGCCCGCATCAGGCGCATCGTGGGCATCTCCTCGGCTCGTCCTGGTCGGCCGGACGCCTGCGGGTACCCGCTGCCCGCCGAACGACTCGGCTTCGCGCCAGCGGGTGCACCGGCTACCGTCGAAGATCCACACCCGAGCCCGGAGGACACCCGTCGTGGACGACCTGCTGGAGATCGCCGCCGCCCTGCTTCCCGGCGTCAACCTCGACCGGGCCGTCCTCGCGACCGAGGGCAACGTCCACCGCGTGCTGCTGGTCCCCGGCACCGCCGCCGTCCGCGTCAGCAAGCGTCCGCTGGCCGCGGCCACCATGCCCCGGCGCGTCGCCGTGCTGCACGCGCTGGCCGCCGCCGACCTGCCGTTCCAGGTCCCGGTGCCGCTGACGCCGGTCACCCCGTTCGGCGATCAGACCGCGGTCGCCGTGTCGTGGCTCGACGGCACCCCGCTGCCGAAGGGCGAGGGCTCGCCCGCCCAGGTCGCCGAGGTGCTGGAGGCCGTCCGCTCCGTACCGCTCGACGCCGGCTTGCTGGCCGCGGTCGACGGCCGCGCCGAAGGCAGGCACTGGTCGGACGTCATCGGCACCGACGTCGTGCCCCGCCTGCCTCGGCGCTGGCAGGCCGAGGTCCTGCGCCGCCTGGACGCCGCACTGGCCCTCGACCCCGTCCCCGACGCCCTGGTGCACGGCGACCTCGGCGGCGGCAACGTCCACTGGTCGGCCGACGGCAAGCTCCTCGGCGTCCTCGACTGGGACACCGCCATGCCCGCCGACCCCGCGATCGACGCGGCGCTGATGGCCTGGCACGGCTGGGACACCGTGCGCAGGGCCGTGTCCGCGCAGACCTACCACCGGGCCCGCACCTGGGACGCGCTGCTCGGCGTCGGCCACCTCGTGGCGTGCCTGAACGGACGGCCCATGACCAATCCCGACGGTTTCGTCCAAGCGGTCGTGCCGTGGCTGGAGGCCGACGGTCAGCCTGCGGCGGAGTAGGGCGTCACGCCGGTGGGCTCAGCGCGGTGATCCTCCTCAGCCCGACCCGAAGGCGGTCCGGCGTGTCCTCGGCCAGCGCCGCGGTGAGCTCGTCGAGCAGGTCCCAGTAGCGCCACTTCTCCCGCCACTCCAACGGAATCGACGCAACCCGCACAGCGCACATGCGCACCGCCACCCGCATGCGCACGACCGCGTGCTCCCCGTCGTACGCGGGTGCCTCCCACAGGCTCTCCGCCGCGGACAGTTCCGAGACCAGCGCGGCGTGCTCGTCCCGGGCAGCGCTGTGCCGGCCCTGCCTGGTGCGTTTTCCCAGCACGTGGTCCACGCTCATCTGCAAGGCGGCGGCGACCAGCGCGACGACCCCCGTCTTGACGACTTCCTTGAGCACCGACTCGCTCACGGCGAACGCGCCCGAGGCCGCCGAGGCGAGGACGACGAACCCGAGCAGGACGAACTTCGACACGAACGCCAGCAGCCGGTCGAGCAACGAGTGGTCCCGGGTGGCCACCACCTGCCGCAACTGGCCGCGCAGCCACCTGATCTGCTCCAGCGCCCGCTGCCGCTGGGCGGGACTGATGCCACCGTGCCGGGCCAGCGAGTCCAGCACGGCCGCGACCCGGTCGGGTGGCAGGTCGAGGAACTCGCCCACCTCCGCCCAGGGCAGCGCGGAGATCGCGGAGATCGCCACGAGGTGCGGCATGGCCTCCCGCACCCGTTGCCGCGACCTGCGGCGGGAGGTCTGGCGCAGGTGGTCCTCCGCGCTGTCCAGCAACACGTCCAGGTCTTGGACGACCCCGACGAGCGCGGTGGCCGCGAGCCGCAGGTCACCGGAGGCCCGTGCCGCCGCGCGCTCTTCCTCGTGGTGCAGCAGCAGTTCGAGCACGGGCGGCGCAGCGGCAGCCGGCTCCTCCTTCTGCCGCAGCGGCCGTGCGGCGACCCTGTCGTCCGCGGGAGGTGCGGGGAGCTGCTCCGCCGCCTGCCGCGCCTGGGCGACCACCGACGTGTCCTCCTGCCGCTTCTCGCGGTGGAAACCGTCGTCGCGCCGGAACGGGGTGGAGTAGCTCATCGCGCTCCTCTCACAGCACGCCCAGCCTACTGACCGGCGCTCCGGTTCGGAGGCGAACGATCGTTCCGGGGCATCCACCTGACGGGGACGTCCCCCACCACTCGGGGGGTCCCCTTACCCCCTGAGGTGTACCGCTCTTCAGACCGCGGACCGATGTGCGCGCAGCGGCCGCTCCGGTGAACTGTCCGCAAGTCCACCGTCGAGCCACCGCGCCGACGCCTGCCGCGGGAGAGTTCATGGCCTTCTTGACCGACGCCCTCGATGGCCTGGCCGGTCTGCCGCAGCCCGCCGTGCTGGCGGTGACCGGTGCGCTGACGCTGGCCGAGTGCACGCTCGGCGTGGGGTTCCTCGCGCCGGGGGAGACCGCGTTGCTGCTCGCCTCGACGACGGTGACGAGCGTGCCCCGGTTCGCGGTGATGTGGCTGGTGGTCACGGTGTGCGCGGTGGCGGGCGACAGCATCGGCTACTACCTCGGGCGCCGCTACGGCGACCGGCTGCGCGACAGCCGGCTGGTCCGCAGGATCGGGCGGCAGCACTGGGACAAGGCGAGCGACCTGCTGCGGCGGCGCGGGGCGTGGGCGGTGTTCGTCGCCCGGTTCATGCCCGTCGTGCGGACGCTCGTGCCGGCGTCGGCGGGTGCGTCGAAGCTGGAGTACCGCAGGTTCCTGCCTGCCTCGGTCGCCGGTGCGGCGTGCTGGTCGGCGCTGCACATCGGCATCGGCTCGGCGGCGGGTGCCTCCGCGAAGTACGTCGAGTCCGTCTTCAACGGCGCGATGTGGGTGCTGCTGGGCATCGCGGTGGTGGTCGGCGCGGTCGTCGTGCTGCGCCGCCGCGGCAAGGCAGCGGCGGAACCGCGGGAGCTGGAAGAGGTCGCCTGAGCCGTCGCTCACGCCGGGGCGAGGTGCTCCCAGGCTGGGCCGGGCGTGGTGAGGCTCAGCAGGAGGGCCTCGAGGTCGACCAGCGGCTGCCGGTCGGGGTGGTGGTGCCAGGTCGGGATGGCGCTGATCCCGTCGGCCGCGGCCATGACCAGTGCGGTGACGTGCGGCGGGAGGCCGTCGGCCGCGAGGTCGCCGTGCCAGCGCAGGGTGTCGTCGCGAGCGAGGTCGATGATCTCCGGGATCGCGACCAGGTGGCTGAGCAGCGGCACCAGGTCGCGGAAGTTGCCGGGGTCCTGCGAGAAGGCGGCGCTGACCCGGACGTAGGCGCGGGTGAGGCGGCCCGGCCCGGTGTCGGCGGGGTCCACGGCGGCGAGGACGTCGGCGCGGAACCGGTCGAACAGGTCCTGGGCCAGGGCCCGCACCAGGTCGTCCTTGGTGGCGAAGTGGTGCAGGAGACCGCCCTTGGACACGCCCGCCTCCCGCGCGATGTGGTCGAGGGTGGCGGAGGTGCCGCGGGCGCGGATGCACACGCCCGCGGCGTCCAGCAGCGCGCGGCGGGTGTCCTCGGGGGTGCGCCCGGCTACACGCGGCATGGACTACTCCTCGATCGGGGCCGTGGTGGTGCCGCTCTTCCTACCGGAGGGGATCGTGCGCCAGGCGATGAGGGCGGCGATCGCCGTGGTCGCCGCGGCGACCACGGACGTGACCTGCATGGCGGTGGTGAACGCCGCCCGTGCCGCCTCCAGCACGCCCGCGTTGTCGCGGACGGTGTTGACGGCCGCCGCCAGCGAGTCCTCCACGGCCGCCCGTGCCGTGCCGGTCAGGCCCGCGGGCAGCTCCAGCGCCGCCCGGTAGACCAGGCTCACCGTCGAGCCGAGCAACGCGATGCCGAGCGCGCCGCCCAGCTCGAAGGCCGTCTCGGAGATGGCCGAGGCCGCACCGGCGCGTTCGGACGGCACCGCGGAGACCACGGCGTCGGTGGTGAGCGTCATCGCCACGCCGATGCCCAGCCCCAGCGGGACCAGCGCCGCCGCCAGCCACAGGACGTGGTCGGAGCTCTCGGCGACGGCGACGAGCGCCAGGCCGAGCGCGGCGAACAGCAGGCCCGCCGCGACGGCACGGCCGGTGCCCAGCCGTGCCACCAGCACGCCGACCACCGCCACGGCCAGGATGGACGCGACCGTCGTGGGCAGCTCGACCAGCCCGGCGGCGAGCGGGCGCAGACCGCGCACGAGCTGCAGGTACTGGGAGAAGAAGAACAGCACGCCCATGAGCGCGAAGATCGCGACGAAGTTGGCCAGCACCGCTCCGCTGAACGCCCTGTTCGCGAACAGCCCCACGTCGATCAGCGGTGTCTCCAGCCGCCGCTGACGGCGGACGAACAGCACGCCCGCGGTCACCCCGGCCACCGCGGTCAGCACCGCCGCGAGGTCCACCCCGGAGCCGATGGCGTGCTTGACCGCGTACACCAGCGGCACGACCGCGGCCATCGACAGCGCGGCGGACAGCAGGTCGAACCGGCCGGGCCGCGGGTCGCGCGACTCCGGCAGCAGCACCGCGCCCGCCACCAGGAACACCAGCACCACCGGCACGTTGATCAGGAACACCGAGCCCCACCAGAAGTGCTCCAGCAGCAGCCCGCCGACCAGCGGCCCCAGCGCCATCCCGCCGGCGGAGGCCGCCGACCAGATCGCGATCGCCCTGGTGCGTTCGGCCTGGTCGGGGAACATGTTCCGGATGATCGACAGCGTCGACGGCATGATCGTCGCGCCCGCCACGCCCAGCAGCAGCCGTGCCGCGATCAGCATCTCCGCGTCCGGCGCGAACGCCGCCAGCGCCGACGCCGCACCGAACGCCGCAGTGCCCGCCAGCAGCACCCGCTTGCGCCCGAGCCGATCGGCCAGGGTGCCCGTCGTCACCAGCAGACCTGCCAGCGCCAGCGCGTAGACGTCGCCGATCCACAGGACCTGCGTCGAGCTCGGGGCCAGGTCGGCGGTCAGCGACGGCACCGCCAGGTACAGCACCGTGCCGTCGATGGCCAGCAGCAACATCGAGCCGACCAGCACCACCAACGCCGCCCACCTGCGGCGATAGAGAGTCGGCACCGTCGCCGCCGCAGGGGTGTTCTCAGGAGTCACGGACTTATTGTACCGGCTGGACGGTTTAATACCGTGGGTGTCGCCGGTCCGTTCGCCCTGACGAGTGTCAGCGGATCAGGACGAGGAACTTCAGGCGGGCCTTGCCGAACGCCACCCGCGGCAAAAGCGGTGGACGAAGAACGCGCCGGGCTTGTAGCTTCCCGGCGAACGTGACGCTGACCGAGGAGGTGAGACCCATGACCGCAACGCCGTGGGCGCTCTCCCTCCCGTCACGGCCGGGCGACTGACGCAGGTGTCGCCGGGAGCGCCTCGACCACCGAGCCACTCCCGAAGGGCACCACTGATGCATCCCACCGGCCACCCCGCCGACCACCCCGACGTGATCATCGTCGGCTGCGGCCCGACCGGCGCCGTGCTGGCCGCCGAGCTCCGCCTCCACGACGTGCGCGTGCTCGTCCTGGACCGCGACACCGAACCCGCCTCGGTCGTCCGCATCGTCGGCCTGCACGCCCGCACCCTCGAACTGATGGCCATGCGAGGCCTGCTCGACCGCCTGCTCGACCGCGGTCGCCGCCGACCGGCCTCCGCGTTCTTCGCCGCCATCGACAAGCCGGCGCCCACCGGCCTCGACACCGCGCACCCCTACCTGCTGGGCATGCCGCAACCGGTCGTCGTCGACGTCCTCGAACGGCACGCGGCCGACCTGGGCGCCCTGGTCCGGCGCGGCTGCGCGGTCACCGGACTCGACCAGGACGACGACGGCGTCACCGTCGAGCTGGCCGGCGGCGAACGGCTGCGCGCCCGCTACCTCGTCGGCTGCGACGGCGCGCGCAGCACGGTCCGCAAGCTGCTCGGTGTCGGCTTCCCCGGCGAGCCCTCGCGCAACGACACGCTGATGGGCGCGCTGGCGGTGAGCGCCCCGCAGGACGAGATCGACGCCAAGGTGGCCGAGGTCAGGCGGACCTGCCGGTTCTTCGACGTCAACCCGTTCGGCGACGGCGTCCACCGCGTCGTCGTCCCCGCCCCGCACGTCAGCGACCGCGGCGAACCGCCGGTGCTCGACGACTTCCGGCAGGCGCTGCTGGCCATCGCCGGCACCGACTTCGGCGTGCACTCACCGCGCTGGCTGTCCCGCTTCGGTGACGCCACCCGGCTCGCCGAGCACTACCGGGTCGGGCGGGTGCTGCTGGCCGGCGACGCGGCGCACGTCCACCCGCCCGCCGGTGGCCAGGGCCTCAACCTGGGCGTGCAGGACGCGGTCAACCTCGGCTGGAAGCTCGCCGCGCAGGTCCGCGGTCGGGCACCGGAGGGGTTGCTGGACACCTACCACTGCGAACGGCACCCGGTCGCCGCGGACGTCCTGGACAGCACCCGCGCCCAGGTGCTGCTGGCGTCCCCCGAACCGGGCGCGCGGGCGTTGCGCCGGCTGCTCACCGAGCTGATGGACTTCGACGTGGTCAACCGCCACCTGACCGAGAAGACCACCGCGATCGGCCTGCGCTACGACCTCGGAGGAGGCCACGACCTGGTCGGCCGGCGGCTGCGCGACCTCGACGTGGCGCAGGGCCGGCTCTACGACCGGCTGCACCGCGGCCGCGGCCTGCTGCTCGACCGCACCGGGCGCCTCGGCGTCGGTGGCTGGGCGGACCGGGTCGACCTCCTCGCCGATCCCTCCGTGGACGTGGACGCGCCGTGCGTGCTGCTGCGTCCCGACGGGCACGTGGCGTGGGCGGGGGAGGACCAGCACGACCTCGACGCGCACCTGGCCCGCTGGTTCGGCCCGGTCACCGCACCAGCCTCTCCCTGAACGCCGGCAGTGCCTTCACCCCGGGGGCCTCCGACTTGATCGCAAGGCCTTGACCGCCGTCCTCACCGTTGTCACCCGCCGAACCCGATCGGCGTGCGCGGAGAGCCCGAGGTGCTGTTGGTAGTAGCTACGAGCCTGTTGATGTTGAGTTGGTGGTACTTGCAGATGCCGGTAGAGGCAGGGGGTCGCGGGCGCGGCTGACGACCGGTCCCAGCGCGTCACCAGGGAACGGGGCCTCCGTCGTCGAAGAACCCGCCGCGCGGCCCGTCGTCGGGCAGCGTGGCGAGCCTGATCGCGATCGCCGCACCCTGCTCGGGCGTCCGCGGTGCGTTGAACCCGGTGAAGTCCGTCGCGACGTAACCGGGGCAGACGGCGTTGACGATGACGTTCGTGCCGGCGAGCTCGCGCGCGTACTGCGCGGTGATGCTGTTGAGCATCGACTTCGACGGCGCGTAGGCGGCCAGCACCGGCCCGGTCTGCAACGTCAGCGACCCCATGGTGCTGGAGATGTTGACGATCCGCGGCGACTCGGCCCTGCGCAGCAGCGGCAGCACCGCGTTCGTCACGCGCACGACGCCGAACACGTTGGTGTCCAACACGGTCCGCATGACGTCGAGGTCCAGTGTGGACGGGTTCTGCGCGCCACCGTCGAAGCGGCCGGCGATGCCCGCGTTGTTGACGAGCACGTCGAGCCCGCCCGCGGTCTTCTCGATCGTCTTCGCCGCAACGGTGACGCTCTCGCCGGACGTGACGTCCAGCGCCACCCCGAACGCGTCGATGCCCTCATCTTGCAGGCGCGCAACGGCTTCCTCGCGCCGTGCGCTGTCACGTGCACCCACCGCCACCCGGAACCCGATCGTCCCGAGCCCGCGTGCGATGGCGAAACCGATTCCCTTGTTCGCGCCGGTGACCAGCGCGGTCTTCTTGTTCACACCACCCATGCTCAGCGCCGCCGCGGACGGTGTCCAAGATCGATCCAGTACCTCGTGATACTCCACGGGTATCAGCGCGCGTACGCTGGCCGGGGTGCACGACGTCGAGACCCGCGAGCTGCGCTACTTCGTCGCAATCGCGGAGGAGCTGCACTTCGGTCGCGCCGCCGACCGCCTCGGCATCGCCCAGCCGCCGCTCTCGCGCGCGATCCGGCAGCTCGAACACCGCCTGGGCGTCCAGCTCCTCGACCGCGACCGCCGCGGCGTTTCCCTCACCGAACCCGGCCGCGTGCTGCTGCACGAGGCCCGCCTGGTCCTCGCCGCGGTCTCGGCCGCCGTGCGCCGCACCCGCCAGGCCGCGGCCGAACGCCGCCCGCTGGTGCTCGTGACGAAGGCCGGCGCGTCCCACGAGCTGTTGCAGCGCCTGCTCGACGCCGTCGGCAGCGCGCCCGACCCGGTGCCGGTCGAGGTGCTGCTGTGCGAGGTCGGCGAGCAGGCCGGGCTGCTGCGCGACGGCAGCGCGGACGTGGCGGTCATGCACCGCCCCTACGACGACCTGGCCGGGTTCGACACCGAGGACCTGGTGGTGGAGGGGCAGGTGGCGATCCTGCCCGCCGCCCACCCGCTCGCGGCCCGCGCGGAGCTCACGCTCGCGGAGGTCCAGCACGTGCCGGACTTGCCGATCGCGCGCTGGCCGCGACTGGACGGGTCCTATCCGGACGGTCCGGGGCCGGAGGTGCGCACCCAGTCGAAGCTCGCGCAGCTCGTGGCGCTCGGCAGGACGCTGCTCGTGATCCCCGCGTCCAGCCGGGCGTGGCAGTGGCCGGAGCACGTGGCGGTGCCCGTCGTGGACGCGCCGGAAGTCACGACGGTGCTCGCCTGGCAGCCCGGCAACCGGTCGCCGGCGCTCGCGTCGTTCGTCCGCACCGTCACCGAATCGGTGCGAATCCCAGGGTGAACCGTTTCTGAGTCGATTTCTCGGGTATCGCTATAGCGGCGGATGACCCGGTCGTGTCGAGAGGAGACGGGAATGTCCCGTGATGGTGCCGGTGTGGTCATGACACGTGTGCTGGGTGCGGTGACCGCCGCGTACAGCGCCGCGTTGATCGTGTCCCCGCGGATCTTGGCCAAGCCCACGGGCCTGACCACGCGGGGAGATGACGTGCCGGGACCGGTGCGGACGCTCGTCGCCGCCATCGGGGCCCGTGACACCGCGATCGGCCTGGCGATGGTCCTCGCACCTACGGGGCGACCGCTGCGCACGGCCGTGGCCACGCGCGTCGCCGCGGACCTCTCGGACGCGGCGGTGTTCGGCCTGACGCTGCCCGACCCCGCGGCACGGCGCAAGGTCGCGGTGTTCGCCGTGACCTGGGCGGTGCTGTGCGGGGTCTTCGGCCTGCGCCGCTGACCGCCGGTCGTCCGCGTCCGCCAACGCGTTCACCTCAACCGCAGGGAGTTCCGAGCATGAGCACGATCACCAAGTCCGTCGACGTCGAGGCGGACGTGACCAGCGTCTACAACCAGTGGACCCAGTTCGCGGAGTTCCCGCGGTTCATGGAGGGCGTCGACCGGATCGACCAGCTCGACGACACCCACACGCACTGGACGGTCAGCATCGCCGGCGTGAAGCGCGAGTTCGACGCCACGATCACCGAGCAGCACCCCGACCAGCGGGTCGCGTGGCGCTCCGACAGCGGCCCCGACCACGCCGGTGTGGTGACCGTGCACCGCCTCGACGACCGCCACACGCGCGTGACGGTGCAGATGGACATCGACCCGGAGGGCTTCGTCGAGAACGTCGCCGACAAGCTCGGCGTCCTCGACCGCCGCGTGCAGGGCGACCTCGACCGGTTCAAGACCTTCATCGAGGAGCGCGGGGGAGCCGAGACCGGTGCGTGGCGCGGTGACGTCGACCGCCCCGGCCAGACCGCGCCCGGCCAGACCGCGCCCGGTACCGGCCAGCTCTGACCGGGTCGCACGAGTCCGCCGCGGTGTTCCGGCCACGGCCAGGTGGGGCCTTTCCGTGGCCCTGGGAACACCGCGGCACCCTCGTGTCCCCGGCCGGTGTCTTGCCGGCCGCTTCCCGGCCCGCCACCTCGGCGGCCCGTCAGCCTGACCCCGGCTCGCCCCCACCGCCCCCACCGCCCTGACCGGCGCGGGCGCGGGCCTTCTCGCCGAGCTTCGCCTCGATCCGCCGCAGCGTCGAGATCATCGACTCCACGTCGTCCTCATCGGACACCGCGTCGTCGAGCAGATCGCTCCACAGCACGCTCAACCGCCGCAGGTTCTCCTGCGCGCGGGCGGTGGGGTAGAGGCGCACGCGCCGCGCGTCCTCCGCATCCGCCTCGCGGTGCACGAGCCCCTTCTTCTCCAGGCTGCGCAACGCCCGGCTGAAGTTGCTGGAGATCTGGTGGGTGGCCTCCGCCGCCACCCCCGCCGACGTGCCGGGGTTGCGGTCGATGAACCGCATCGCGGCGATCTCCACCGGTGTCAGCGGTTCCCGGTGCAGCACCTCCTTGGCGGCGTGGATCTGCCGTCCGACCGCCGCGATCAGGTCGGCGAGCTCGAACAACCGCGCCTTCTGGTCCTCGTCCACGGCCACATGATAACTTCGCTATCACCTGATAGCTATCAACCGATAGGAGAGTGCGTGGACACCCCTGCGCGCGGCGCCGTCCCCACGCCGCTCCTGCTCGTGCTGGCCCTGCTGGCGAGCGTGGCCCCGTTCGGCATCGACCTCTACCTGCCCGCGTTCCCGCGCATGGCCACCGACCTCACCACCACCGACACCGCCGTCCAGCTGACCCTCACGACGTTCCTGCTCGGCCTCGCCGCCGGCCAGCTCGTCTTCGGCCCCCTGTCGGACCGCTGGGGCCGCCGCGGCCCGTTGCTGGCAGGCTCGGCGGTGTTCGTGGCCGCGAGCCTCCTCGTCGCCACCGCACCGACGATCGAGGTCCTGCTGGCCGGCCGCCTCTTCCAGGGCCTGAGCGCCGCCGCGGGCATGGTCATCGGCCGCGCGGTCATCGCCGACCTCGCCACCGGCCGCACCGCCGCGCGCGCGTTCAGCCTCATGATGATCGTCAGCGGCGTGGCACCCGTTGTCGCCCCGCTGCTGGGCAGCCTGCTCATCGACGGCATCGGCTGGCGCGGTGTGCTGTTCGTCCTGGCCGGTCTCGCCGTCGCGATGCTCGCCGGTTCCGCGGTCGTGGTGCGCGAGACCCACCCGCGCTCACGTCGGGGTTCGGCGCGGTCCGGCGGTTTCCACGCGTTGGGGCGCAAGGCTTACCTCACCGCCACGGCCACGTTCGTCTTCTCGTTCGCCGTCCTGATGGCCTACATCTCGGCCTCGCCGTTCCTGTACCAGGTCGTCATCGGCATGGGCCCGGTCAGCTACGGCCTGCTGTTCGGGCTCAACGCGCTCGGTCTGATCACGAGCAGCGCGGTCGCCTCCCGCCTGCTGCGTCGCGGCAACCCCCGCCGCATCCTCACGATCGGTGTCACGTGGCTCTTCTCGGCCGCGGTGGTGCTGCTCGTGCTGGCGCTGCTGCCCATCGGCGCGGGCTGGCTGGTGGTGCCGATCTTCTTCGCGGTCGCGTCCCTCGGGTTCGTGCTCGGGCCGGCCACGGCACTGGCCCTCGACGCCGTTCCGCAGGCGGCGGGCACGGGGTCGGCGGTGCTGGGGGCGTCGCAGTTCGGGCTTGCCGCGGTCGTGTCACCGTTGGTGAGCGCGGGGGAGGGCCACTCGACGTGGCCCATGGCGGTCACGATCGCGGTGCTGGCCACGATCGCGGCGGGTTTCTGCGCGCTGCTGCGCCGTGCGCCCCGGCAGGTGGACGCGCCCGAGGTCGACCGCCTGCCCGTGCGGACGTGACGGGGCTGGACGCGCGCGAAGCCTGACCGCAGCGCGCGCCGGCGGCGTCATGGAGGACGTGGCTCCCGGCAGTCGGCGGCTCAGCGGTTCGAGGACGGGAACTGACCACCGGCACTGCCGAGCGCGAGGAGGTCGGTGTACTGCTCCTGCCAGGACCTCTCGGTGGCGAGCAGGTCCGCGAGTCGTTGCACCCACTTCGCGTCGACCGGGGCGCCGACTGCCGCCGCCAGGTGCCGTTCGGTCTCCCCGCGAGCGCTGAGCCACTCGGACAACGTGGGACCGAGCGTGGGACCGCCCTGTGCATCAGTCATGGGGCGACAGTACTGCCGGCGCCTTCAGCGGGCGCGCGAGGAGGGGCCGTCCGCCACCGGCGAACCGGCGGAGAAAGCGGACCACCCGGTGGTGGCCCGCTTTCGGATGCCTTGTCCTGTCAGAGAAGGCGGACCGACGTGGCCTGCGGCCCCCTGTCGCCCTGCCTGATCTCGAACTGCACCGGCTGGTGTTCCGGTATGCCCTGGTAGGCGTACTCGTGGACCTCGGAGTGGTGCACGAACACGTCCGGTCCGCCGCCCTCGGGGGCGATGAAACCGAACCCCTTGCTGCCGTTGAACCACTTCACGGTTCCCTGGGTCATCGACGTGCTCCTTCGGTCGTCCGGTGCACGCCGAGCGCCTCCGGGGAAGTCGTGGTCTTCTGCTCGTCCCGCGTCGGACCTGCGGTACGCGGTGCGAGTTCGGACAGGCCCAGCATCGCGAGCAGGTCGCGGCAGTCCTGCGCGTCGTGGCAGTGCTGCGCGACGAGGCGGGCCGCTTGGCGTTGCCGGACGACCCCCGTCTCGTCGGCGGCGAGCCTGGCCTCGGTGAAATCCGCGGCGGCACCGGTCTGCCTGCCGATCTGGCCGGTCCGTGTCATGAGCGCACCTGCTCGTCCGGTGCGGTGCGGTGGCTTCGGGAGGACGAGGTGAAGAGCTGGCGGTCCGGCGGCAAGCCGGTGCTCCGATCTCCGGCCGAAGGCGACAGCGCCGGATTGGATCGGGGCCCGCGGCGGCTGGATGCGGCAACTGGAACCCCAACCCCGCCGACAGTACTCCATCGCGCACCGGTCTGCTCCTGACCGGTTTCCCCGCACCGGCTCTCGTCGCCGCGATGTCACGGGCGTGGGCGGGGGAGTGCGCGGAGACCGGCTGCCCGGCTCACCCCCGCGAACGGCGAGGGCCGGGTCGCGCTGCTCCGCGAACACGACCGGTGGCGGGCAGGAAGACCCCGATCACGGCACAGGAGACGGGTGACCCGCGATGTCAGTCCACTTCGGACGATGAGGGCTGGGTGCTCCTCCGGCTCGACCTCGCGGGGACGTGCGGTGGCGGCCGGACCGGCGCCCGCGTTCAGCGCGAACGCGGTGCGCCGCGCTCGGAGGAACCCGCCGGGCCCTGGCGCGGGGTGCGCCGGGGGCCCGGTCGCGGCGCTAACTGTCCTAACAGGACCGAACTTCGCCGCGGACTCGCGGGTGCGTCGCGCTGTGCGGCGGCACCGGCGAGCCGGGCTCCGGGACTGGCGTAGACTGGGGAACACCGAGGGCATGTCGTGCAGCAGCGGTCGAGCTGGTGCCGCCTTGGGCGCATCACGAGACCCGGCCGTCCGGCTGGAGGTTGGGAGCGCCGGGGCGACCTCGGACCCGTTTCGCGGCCCTGGTGTCCTCGCGCCTCTTCCACCGGCGTCCTCTTCCTCGCAGCACCGTTCATCGGAGTTCCCGCATGACCACGTCCGAGCCACTGACCATCGACACCGAAGCCGAAGCCGGTCGCGTGTGCGGCGTCTGCCCGCACCTGTGGCGCGAGCACGACCCCCTCGGGGTGCGGTACTGCACCGCCACCGCGGTCTCCGCGTTGCCCCGGGGGTGCATCTGCTCATGACGACCACCACCGTGCTCACCACCGGGCGGCTGACCCTGCGCCCGTGGAAGCTCGAGGACACCGCCGTGGCACTCGCCGTGTACGGGCGCACCGAGGTGACGCGCTGGCTCAGTCCCGAGATGGACCAGGTCCCGGACCGGGCGGCCATGCGGCTGCTGTTGCAGCAGTGGGCCGCGGAAAGCGTGCGGCTGCCCGCGCCGTCGGGCCGCTGGGCGATCCAGCGCGACAGCGACGGCCTGGTGATCGGCGGGGCAGTCCTGCTGCCGCTGCCGCCGGGCGAGGAGGACCTGGAGATCGGCTGGCAGCTGCGTCCCGACACCTGGGGCAACGGCTACGCCACCGAGACGACCCACGCCCTGGCCTCCTGGGCGTTCAGCCAGGACGTGAACGAGGTGTTCGCCGTCGTCCGGCCGGGCAACACCCGCGCGGCGGCCACCGTGCGCAACAACGGCATGCACTGGGTCGGCGAGACCACGAAGTACTTCGGCACCGAACTCCAGGTGTTCCGCCTCCGCGCGGCGGACCTCGACGCGGCCGCGCCGACCTCGCCCCACCCGCCAGACCGCGACTGACCGCATCGGCACCGAACGCACCTCGTGCCGGCGGACCTGGCCCCCACCAGGCGTGCGGGTGGTCAGCCCCGGCCGCGGAGGTGGAAGCCCAGGAGGCTCGTATGACTGCAGGCGCAGGGCAAGCCAACCACTTGGCGGAGCTGTTGCGGACCAACGCCGAAAGGGTGGTCGAGGAGTGGGTGGACGCCGTGGCGGCCCCGCTGCGCGGGCGTTCGACCAGGGCGGAGCTCACCATCGACTTCCGTGAGCTGTTGCAGCTCGTGCTGCCGCTGGCGGGATCGGACGGCCGGGACGTCTCCGGACCGGCGTTCGACGAGGTCCGGTCGTTCCTCCAGGAGTACTCCCGCTCCGGCGTGCGGGGCGGCTTCACGCCCACGGAGACCGCGTCGAGCGTCTTCTCGCTCCAGCGCGGGGTCTTCGCGCTGGTGGAGAACGGCGAAGATCCGGCTTTGTTCCGGCAGGCGCTCGCGTTCTCCGCGCTGCTGGACGCATTGGGGTTGTGGACGTTCGAGTCGTACGCGCGGGCGCGTGAGGAGATCATCCGCGAGCAGTCGGAGCAGTTGCTGGAGCTGACCACGCCGGTTGTCAAGATCTGGGAGGGCGTCCTCGCCGTGCCGCTGGTGGGCACGCTGGACTCCGCGCGCACCCAGGTGGTGATGGAGAAGCTGCTGGAGATGCTGGTCGAGACCGGCTCCGAGCACGCGATCATCGACATCACCGGGGTGTTCGCCGTCGACACGCAGGTCGCGCAGCACCTGTTCAAGACCGTCGTCGCGGCCCGGCTGATGGGTGCGGAGTGCATCGTGTCCGGCATCCGCCCGCAGATCGCGCAGACGATCGTGGCGCTGGGCATCGAGTTCGGCGACATCGTCACCAAGGCCTCGCTCGCCGACGCCCTGAGGCACGCCCTGCGCCACGAGGGCGTCGGCGTCCCGGACCACGAGGCCGTGTGATGGAACGCGTCCCGATTCTCGAGATCGGTGGCGTGCTGCTGGTCTCCGTCCAGATCGACCTGCGGGACCAGGGAGTGCTCGCGCTGCAGGAGGACCTGGCCGAGAAGATCAGCTCGACCGGCGCCCACGGTGTCGTCATCGACATCTCCGCGGTCGAGATCGTCGACTCGTTCATCGGGCGGATGTTCGCCACGATCGCGTCCATCTCCCGGCTGTTCGACGCCGACACCGTCGTGGTCGGCATGCGCCCGGCCGTGGCGATCACGCTCGTGGAGCTGGGCCTCGCGCTCGATGGTGTGCGCACGGCCCTGGACCTCGAACAGGGTGTGCGGCTCCTCGGGCGACCGGGCCGGGGTGCGCGCTCCGGTCACGCCGCGCAGGACGCCTGAGGTCGCCTTGCCGGAAGCGCCCGCCGGGGCCTGCCCGGTCGGCATGAAGAGCTACGGCCGTGCGCCGACGTTCCTGTCGCTGACCGGCTCCGGGCGGGCCCGGTCTGCCGCTGGCGCGGTCTCCGGTGACCTCGCGGCCACCCGGCGGGTCGAGCTGGCGCTGCCCGAGGCCGGTGTGTGCGGCGGTGCCGGTGTGTTCGACGCGCCCGATGAGCAGGCCGACGGCGGAGGGTGCTGCGAAGCGCCCGGAACGGCCGACGTGGCGCTCGGCCTCACACCCGGCCCATGCCGAGGTGTTGCGGCAGTGCCGCGGCCGGCTGGGAACGGCCCGCGTTGTGGCCGCGGACGACCAGCACCTCGGGGGTGTCGGCCACGGCGGTCCTCCTCGGTCCCGGTGAGGCCCTCCGTCGCAGATCACACCTGTTGTATCGACTTTCGTCAATCCAAGTGGCCGGGGTCGTGGCCATGACGAGTCCGGAACGGCGTGCTGAGCGGGGAGAGGCGCGGGACTTGAGCCGGTACCGCGTCGAGAACACCGCCATCAGCCGCAGGCTGGGGGAGCCGTCGAAGGGCCGGGAGTGGTACGAGTCGGAGTACCTGCCGCGCGTCGGCCCGATCGCCCTGTACGGGCTGCTGTTCACGATCGTCGTCCTGTTCGCGCTGCGGGGCGGGGCCGTCACGAGCCGCCCGCTCGACGTCGTCCGGATCGCGGTGCCGCTGCTGGTCTCCTTCGCGATCATGTAGGCCGGTTCGTACGCGCTGGGCAAGGCGTCCGGACTGTCGTACGAGCGGACCACGACCCGCTCGTGTGCGTGAGCCTGTGGCTGCGCCGTCGGTGGAGGAAGCGGGAGCAGGCCTGACGGCGTGGTGGCTCCTCGCTCGACAGCCTGGCCGCCACCTCTGGGACGCACCACACGGGATCGCGCCGACGTGATCGGCCCGAACTCGACGCCGCGCTCGCCGACCAGCCCACCCGCCGGTCGGCGCTTCCCGGCACTTCACCGCTCTCTCCGGCTCCGCCCGGTCGTCGCGGTAGGAGCGCAGGCGGGCACCGAGAGCCGCCAGGCGCTCGACGACCCAGTCGCGTTCGGACGCCGGGAAGCCGATGGCCAGGTGCAGGCGCTGGTCGACCGCGGACGCGTCCCGTCCGCGGACACGGCGTTCGCCGGCGTCTCCCCAGGACCGGTCATCGTGCTGTGCCGCGCAGCGGCGCACCCGCGTCGTGCAGGTGCCGCAGGACCTCGGCGTACGACCGGACCATGGTCGTCTTGCTGTACGGGATTCCGTGGCGTCCGCAGAAGTCCTCGACGACGGGTTGCGCGTGGCGCAGGTTGGGGCGGGGCATGTGCGGGTAGAGGTGGTGCTCGACCTGGTGGTTGAGCCCTCCGAGCAGCGCGTCGACCCACCGGCCACCGGTGACGTTGCGGGAGGTGAGCACCTGCTTGTGCAGGTGGTCGAGGCGTTGTTCACCGGTGATGATCGGCATCCCCTTGTGGTTGGGTGCGAACGAGCACCCGAGGTACACGCCCATCAGGCCCTGGTGCACGGCGATGAACACAACCCCCTTCAACGGTGAGAGGACGGCGAAGACCGCCAGCAGGTACGCCGCCAGCGGCACGATCTGGAGCGCGGCCTCGCGCCACGGGTTGCGCAGCTCGTTGCGGCACAGGGCGACGATGCCGGAGATCCGCAGCACGACCGCTTCGGCGAGCAGCAGCGGGAAGAACAGGAAGGCCTGCCGTTTGGTGATCCAGGCGTTCAGGCCGCGTTTGTCCTTGGCCTGGGCGCGGCTGAAGGCGAGGGCGTGGATCTCGATGTCGGGGTCGTGGTCCTCGTGGTTGGGGTTGGCGTGGTGGCGGTTGTGCTTCGCGACCCACCACTGGTAGCTGATGCCGGTCAGGCTGCCGTGCAGATGCCCGACCACGTCGTTGGAACGGTGGCTGCGGAAGATCTGCCGGTGCCCGGCGTCGTGCCCGATGAACGCCAGCTGGGTCGAGGCCACGGCCAGGGCCACGGCGAGCAGCACCTGCCACCAGGAGTCGCCCAGCAGCACGAAGGCGGCGGCGATGGCGCCGAGCAGGACGCCGTTGACCGCCATCCGCAGCACGTAGTAGCCGCGACGGCGCTCCAGCAGTCCGGCGGCTTTGATCTCTTTGGTCAGAAGGGCGAAGTCGCTGCCGCGAGGACGGTCGGCCGTCTTCGTCAGCACGTCGTGGGTCGAGGTCATCTGCCTGCTCCGGGTTTCGGTGTGTCGGCTTCGGTGTCCAGTCCGGGTTCGTCCGGTCCGGACTCTTCGGGTTCGCTGGTGTGCACGTCGGCGGGTGCCACGTGCTCGTCGGCCTCGCTCAGCAGGGAACGGATCGCGGAGTTGAGCACCGCCAGCAGCGGTACCGCGAGCAACGCGCCGGCGATGCCCGCGACGAGGAGCCCGCTCGCGATGGCCAGCACCACCGCGAGGGGGTGCAGCTTCACCGCCCGTCCCAGCAGGAACGGTTGCAGGACATGGCTTTCCAACTGGTTCACCGCGATCACGATGACCAGCACGATCGCCGCGGTCACCGGGCCGTTCGCGACGAGCGCGACGAGGACGGCCACACCACCCGCCACCACCGCGCCGAAGATCGGGACGAACGCGCCGATGAACACCAGCGCCGCCAGCGGAACCGCGAGCGGTACCCCCAGCACGGCCAGTCCGATGCCGATGCCGAGCGCGTCCACCACGGCGACCGCCCCGGTCGCGCGGACGTAACTGACCAGCGCGGCGAGACTGCGCCTGCCCGCGACGTCCACCCTGCGGCGAGGGCCGTCGGGGACGACGCGGATGAGGAACTGCCAGATCCTCGGGCCGTCGTAGAGGAAGAACGCGAGTGCGAACAACACGAGCAGCATCTCCACGAGGGTCTCCCCGACCGTGGCGGCCGTGGTGATGGCGCTCGACGTGATGCCGGACTGGTTGTCCTGCAAGGTTTTGACGACCCGGTCGGCGAACTCGCGCAGCTGGGTCTCGCTGAGGTGCAGGGGGCCGTCGACGAGCCAGCCGGACACGGCGTCGATGCTGCGGACGAGCTGCGCGGCCAGGGCCGGTATGCCGTTGACGAAGGTCGTCACGACGAACGTGAGCAGTCCGCCGAGGACGACGAGCCCGCCCACCAGCACCACCATCGTCGCGACACCTCGCGGAAACCGCTTCGACATGAGGAAACCGACCGCCGGTGTGAGCAACGCGGCCAGCAGCAACGCGATCGCGAGCGGCACCACCAGCGATGCCAGCCGGCCGAAGATGACACCGATCACGTACAGCGAGGCCACGACGACGAGGAAGCGCCAGCCGAGAGCCGCGCTGACGCGCAGTGTGAAGGGGACTGCGGTCCGCGTGGGCGACGAATCCCCGCGGTCGGTGATCACGACGGCTGTACCTCCGGTGTCGGTCGCCGACGCCGGGTCCGGGGTCATCGGTGGGGCAGCGGTCTGCCCGCGCACCTCTGCACGGGATTCCCCGCCGCCCGGACCACAAACCCGGATGAGCTGTGGCGTTGTCGGGCCTCGGCGGCGCCGGGCATCCGGGGATCGACGTCCCGCCGGGGGTCAGGTGGGAGGAAGGACCGGCTCCAACGCCGAGTCCGGCGGCTTGAGGAGCCGGTGGAGAAGATCGGCGCACGCTCCACCCGCGGTCAGCCGAGCACCCCGGTGCCGACCAGTCCTGCCAGCAGCAGCGCTGCGCTCACGAAGGCGCCGAACAGCTCGACCGGCACGAGCCGCCTTCCGGCCCACCGCACGAGTCCCGTGTTCACCAGCAGGTGTGCGAACGCCGTCACCACCACCCACCACGGACCGGTGCTCAGCAGCAGCGTCGCACCGAGGTGGAACGACATGGTCGTGATGCCACGAGCTGCGCTGTGCGCGGGGTGCGTGCTGACGAACCCGCCCTGTGCCTTCAGCTGTTCGGCGGCCAGCCGTCCGACGGGCCCGCTGAACCTGGTCAGCTCGGTGGCGGCGAGGAAGACGAGCTGAGCCAGCGCCCAGCCGAACCCGGCCCAGAGCGCGGACTCGACACCGCTGACGACGATCACGACGAGCGCGAGCCGGACCACCTCGTCGGTGGCACCGGACACCACCGCGATGATGGTCTCGCGCCGCCGGAGGGCGTGCAGCCGCCCGGCTGAGCCCAGCACCGGGAGCCGAGCCGCCAGGGCGACCAGCCAGCCCAGGACCCCCAGCAGCACCACACCGGCCTGGTCGAGGCCGAGCAGCACCGCCAGCACCGCCGCGAGGAGCGCGAGGAGGACCGCCACCACGGCGACGCCCGCGCGGATCCTCCCCCTGACCTGAGTCGGGCCCGCGGCCGGTCGTTCTTCGTGCTCGGAGTCGTTGATGCCTCCGACGCTACTCCACCTCCGCGGGACCGGTGTCCTCGATCATCCACTGTGGATCTTCCGGTGCGGCGGGGGAGACGTCGCGGCACGCGGAGCTTCCGCCTCGGTGGTACTGCGGTGTAACGTCAGCGGCACGTGCCCTGGACCCGGCGTCGCGCCAGCCGACGAAGGAAGTTCCTGTGGTGCACATCGATCTCACCGGTGCCGGCGGCCTGCGGGCGGCCCGGCCGAGCCGGTGCCCCGCCGAACTGCTCACCACCACCGCGCGGACGACCCCCACCGGAGCGGTCGTGGTCGCCGTGCGCGGTGAGGTGGATGGGATCACCTGCGCGGTGCTGCACGATCAGGTCTTCGGGCAGTTGCGGCTCACCCACCACCTCGTTCTCGACCTCGGAGGGGTGGACTTCCTCTGCGCGGCCGGACTCACCGTCCTCGTCGCCCTGGAGAAGACGGCACGGCAGGCCGGCGCGGTGCTGTGCGTCGTCGCGCCCAACCGCCAGGTGTGCATGCCCCTGACGATCACCGGCCTGTCAGCCGTCCTCGACCTCCACCTCGACGTCGCCGGGGCGGTGGTGTGCGAGCACGCGGCCCCGGCGTCGCCACCGGCGAGGTCGCGGCTGGCCGCCCCCCGCCGACCCGGCGACCTCCGTTGATCCGCCGGGCGGCTGTTCCCCCGTCGGCGAGCCCGATGAACGTTCGGCTCGTCGGCGATTTCTCGCGAGAACGGAACGGCCACCGGCGTCCGGCGATTTTCCGGCTCGGCCAGGAAATCGCCGGCCGAAACCTCCTCGGATCATTTCGCGCACCGTGGCGAGAACGTTCCGGTGGGCGCGGCGGAATTCTGCGGGCGGACGGCCGCGCAACGGATTTGCCCCTGCGTGCCACCTGCCGGCAGCGCTGTCGGCAGGTGGTGGCGGTCAGAAATCAGTGGACGTGCAATCGGTTGAGTGCGAAAAAAGGGTGTAGTGTCAATTGTGCCGAGAACATCTCGTACCTGAGCGGTCAAGCTCACGTCGTACTCGGCGAAACCAGAACCGGCCGTTTCGGCCGGAGACGGGAGTCCCGGCATGACGTCGGCTCCGCACCGGTCCATCGCCCCGCCGGCCGTCACGGCCACGGAGCAGCCTCGGCATCACCAGCTGCGACTGCGGTTGCGGCCGAAGGCGCTCGTCACGGGGCATGTCGACGGTGCGTGGTGGCCGCGTTCCCGGGACCTCGCCGCCGAACTGCCGGCACTGCTCTCGGTGCTGGCAGTTCGGCTGGGCGACATCCCGCGGGTGAGCTACGACCTGACCGGCTGGGACACGGCGCCGCGCCAGATCGCGGTGGACGGCGTCCGCGTCCGCCTCAACGGGTTCTGGTCCAGGCCGGCGCACACCCTCGACCTCGTCGCGGGTGACCGGAGCCGCCTCGCGCTGCTGGTCGTACCGCCCGGCACCGACCCGTCCGCCGCCCACCACACGATGATGCGCGCTGTCCGGCGCGACAACACCGACACCGTCGAAGACCTGTTCCGCATCGGTGCCCTGGAAGCCGAGGAGTCCACTGTGGACTTCTGGGAAGCCGAGGGCGGCCGGGTACCCCAGCAGAAGACGAGAGATGCAGAATGACTGAATCGACCTTCACGTCCGCCTACGACCGCCGGCTCAAGATGGTGGAGGACGTGCTGACCGGCCGCACCGAGCTCGGCGGCAAGGCCGCGCGGGCTCTGGCCGTGCACGTGTTGCACGCGCTCGACCACATCCCCGAGCGAGTGCGGTGACCTTCCGCCACAGCGGCGAGGCACGACCGACGCGGAGCACTCGCCTGCTCCGCGTCGGCTGCGTGTTCACCTACCGCGCCGAGGTGCCGACCCCGGCGGTGTTCCTGGTCGGACCGGACCGGCGGGACCACGTGCGGGTGAGCGGTGAGGACCTGTTCACCGAACCCGACCTGCCGGTGCGGGAGCACTTCGACGTGTACGGCAACCGGCTCGCGCGCCTGGTGCTGCCACCCCGACTGTCCACGGTGAACTACGTCGCGTGGGTGGACGTGCCCGACCGCGTCGAGGACGTGGACGAGGACGCGCCGGAGCTGTGGCCCGACGACCTCCCCGATGACGCGCTGCTCTACACGTTGCCCAGCCGCTACTGCGCGTCCGACGCGCTGGGCGACGAGGCCTGGTCGAGGTTCGGCGCCCATCCGCCGGGATACCGCAGGGTGCGAGCGATCTGCCGGCACGTCCACGAGTCGCTGGAGAGCGGCTGCGGCACCTCCACGGCGTTGTCCGCCGGCGTCAACGCCGCGGAGATCGGGCTCTGCCGCGACTTCACGCACCTGGCGATCTCGTTCTGCCGCGCCCTCGACATCCCCGCCCGCTACGTCCTCGGCTACCTGCCCGACCTCGACGCGCGGCCGGACGGGGCGTCGATGGACTTCGCGGCGTGGATGGAGGTCTGGCTGGGAGACCGCTGGTGGACCTTCGACCCGCGCAACGGCGGGCCCCGCAAGGGCAGGGTCGTGGTCGGCCGCGGCAGGGACGCCGCCGACGTCGCGATGGTCACCACGTTCGGAAGTCCTGTGCTGGAGTCGATGGTCGTCCACGTGGAGGAGGACCTGGCGCCCGCGTGGCGGTGAGTCAGGTGGTGGCCACGACCCGCCGGCCGTGGAGCCGCCACGTCGACCCCGCCGCCGCGGAAGGACGACCGCCTCGCCCAGCGCGATCCGCGGGTGCCCGGCGAGCACCACTTCCGCCCGGTCGGCGAGCACCCTGCTGCGCAGCGCGTGCCGCACCCGGCCGGATCGTCCACCCCCTTCGCCCGGAGCCGGTGGACTGGCGCGACGTCCGCCGCACCGCGCCGAAACCCGCCGCCACCTGCGGTCGTCCTCGCGGAGGCGGGCGGGTCGACCGGAACGACCGGGCCGGTACGCGGACCTCGGTGCCGCGACCGGCCGCTCGTCGCTCACGACGCCGCCGTGGCGTTCCCGAGTCGATGCGGTGGGCGAGGTCGAGCGCCCCGGCGTGGGACGGGTGGCTGCGCGCCTGCGCGGCGAGGGGGCGGAAGCGGTCGCGCACCCTGGCCGAGCCGACCGCGGTCGCCGACTCGACGGCCCGCAGGCCGGTGGCGACACCGACATCCAGGTCTCCCCCGACGAGATGACCGGTGGCCGGCAGCACCAGGCTGAGCACCCGGCTGCGGAGCATGTCCTCGCCGTAGCCGTCGACCGCCGTGAGGAGCAGCGGAACGGCGGTGTGCGTGGTGCCGGCCAGCACGGTGTGCACCGCTCCGCCCATGGCCGACAGGTCGGGCTCGGTGAGGAACCGCGCCCAGCCGACCACCTCGGCGCGGTCCGCGGCGCCGAACTCCTCCCGGCCGCGGTCGAGCAACGTGAGGGCGTTGTGCTCGACGCCCTTCTGCGCACACGCCCACGCCGAGTTGACGGCCAGGACGCCGGTCGAGAGCCGGTCGCCGGAGCGCGCGGCCGCGAGACGGCCGAGGTCGAAGTACCGCAACGCTTCGTCGAGCTGCCCGTGGCGCAGGGACACCCGCCCGAGCCGGTGGCACGCGTTGGCGATCAGCCCGTCGTCGCGGGCCACCTCGGCCGGCGCCGGCGCGTGCGAGAAGTGGTTGCGCAGCGGTGACCAGGCCGGCGTCGAAGCACACCCAGCCTGCCAGGTTCCGCAGGTCGGCGAAGGCGACGCGCAGGCGGCGCCGCACCTGTTGCGGTGCCGGCGCGACGAGCAGTGGCAGGCTCTCCCGGCTCCGCGCGACCGGCACCGGAGCGGCGATCCCGGTCGTGCGGAACAGCTCTCCGGCGAGCGCTCGTGCCGGTCAGGCCGGTCGCTCGGGTGCCGTCGCGGCACGCGCGCAGGACGGTGTCACGGGACCATCGCGGCGATCACCTCGGTCACCGACGTCGTGGCCAGAGCGATGGTCGCGTCGCTCGCGCCGTACGGGATCACGAGGGTGTCTCCGTGCAGCAGGCCGCCGCACGAGTAGACGACGTTCGGCACGTAGCCGTCGCGCTCGGAGGGACTCGGCGTCAGCAACGGTTCCGGCAGTGCGCCGAGCACCTTCGAGGGGTCGTCGAGGTCGAGCAGCATCGCGCCCATGGAGTAGAGCCGCATCGGACCCACTCCGTGGGTGAGGACCAACCAGCCCTCGGGCGTCTCGATCGGCGAGCCGCAGTTGCCGACCTGAACGAGCTCCCAGTCCCTGGCCGGTGCCGCCACGGCCTGGGGTCGCTGCCACGTCCTGAGGTCCGCGGAGGTGGTCACGGCCGTGCTCTCGCCATCTCCGCGGGACAACGCGGCGAACCTGCCGCCGATGCGGCGGGGGAACAGCGCCATCCCCTTGTTGCGCGCGGCGGGACCGGTCAGCTGCGTGACCTGGAACGTGCGGAAGTCGTCGGTCTGCAACAGTTGCGGCGCCACGTCGACACCGTCGTAAGCGGTGTACGTCGCGTAGTAGGTCTGCGAGCCGTCGTCGTCGGTGAAGCGCACGAACCTGGCGTCCTCCATGCCGTGGCGTTCCGACGGGCCGGCCGGCCAGAGCACCCGTCCACCCACCGACGACTCCTGCGGGAACTCGGTGGTGTAGTTGCACGCGGCTATCCACCTGACCAGCTCGACGGTGCGGTGAGCGGCCTGCCGCTCGACCAGCTTCGGGTGCAGACCGGTCAGCAGCTCGTCGAGCTCCGCTCCGGTGAACCGCACCGGCAGCCAGCGGTTCAGCACGGCGGAGACCTCGTCGTCATGACCGCGTTCGGCGAGCTTGCCCTGGAAGAGGCCCTTGTCGTAGACCGAGTCCCTGCGCAGACCGGTGCTGGTGGTGCCCGGCTGCGGGTCCACGGTGAGAACGCCATCCGGACCGGCCGTGCCGGTCCGGAAACCGATCGAGGACAGGTGCCCCTCACCGATCCCGCGCACGCTCAGCACGAACCTCAGCTGTCCCTGCGCCATCCCGCTCTGGTCGGGGTGGGGGACCATGGACGGGTTGCACAGCGCGGCACCCTCGACGGCGTACTCGTGGGTGAAGTACGCGCCGATCAGCAGACGGCGGGACTCGGACAGCTCGACGTCCGGGGCCAGCCGGTGGCTGACGCTCGCGAAGTTGTCCGCGAAGGTCGCGCGGACGTCGCGGTGCCGTCCGGCGAACAGCCGGACCGTGCGTTCGAGCGCGGCGCACGCGGTCGTCTCGTCCAGCGCCATCACCCGCCGGATGACGGCCGCCGACCGGGACTCGTGTTCGGGAACCTCTTCTCCCGGCACGAACAGCTTGGTGATCACCCGGCGGGGGTCCGGGCGCAGCCGCACCGGGCTGCGCGTGACGCGGGCGTTCACCCGGCGCTCCGCTGGAGCGTGCGGAGGTGTTGCCGGGTGGAGATCAGCGCCAGGGTCGACTCGGCGCCCTGGTTGGTGTTCGGGCCGTGCGGTGTCAGGCCGTCGTAGCCGCCCCCGGTGTGCTCGTCCTGCATTAGCGAGCCCAGGTCGTTGTCCCCGCTGAACCACGCGATCGCGCGGCGGACACCGGTGAGCCACGCGGAGTCCCCGGTGACCCGGTAGGCGCGGGCGCAGGCGTCGGCCAGGGCGGCCGCCTCGATGGGCTGCTGGTCGAACGCCGGTCGCGGCTCGCCGAGGAACCACCCGCCGGTCGGGACCGGCGAGAGGTGGCGGTCCTTGGACTCCACGGCCAGCAACCAGTCCAGCAGCCGCAGCCCGTCGTCGCGGACCTCGTCGCTGCCCAGGAGGTCACCCGCGGCGATCAACGCCTCCGGCAGCACGGCGTTGGCGTAGAACAGCCGGTTCTCCGGCCACGGCCAGTTCGGGTCCGGACGGGGACCACCGATGTAGGAGGTGATGTCGCCGAGCAGGGCGGCGGCGGGCGCGTGGAGGGGTTCGGAGCTCAGCACCTCGGCGGCACCGAGTGCGGCGAACGCCATCGTGCGCACCGACGGTGGCCTGTGGTGGGCGCTGCGGTCGAAGCACTCCAGCGCGGTCCGCCGGATCGCGGGCACCGTGCTGCGCGCTGCGGCGGTGCCGAGCCCCCACAGCGCGCGTCCCCACCAGTCGCCCAGTCCCGGTTCGTCGATCCACCGGCGATCGGGGCTGAGCCGGTTGTGGAAGCGCCCGTCCTCGGCCTGCGCGTAGGCGGTGAAGGCCAGGAAGTGTTCGGCCAGAGCGGCCAGCTCAGCCGACAGGGCTGGTTCGCGGCTCAGCACGACCAAGCCCCGCGCGACGTCGTCGAGGCAGTAGCCGTGCTCGCGGCGCGGCAGCGGGCCGTCGGCGTGCTCGTGCAGACCGGTGTCGTCGCTCAGCCGGATCAGGTGGGCGAAATCGAGGCCGCTCATCGCGTCACGGCGACGCGGTCGGCGAACAGCCTGTCCGCCACGAGGGTGTCGCAGAGGCTGCGGTAGCGGTTCGCCACGGCGGGCCAGCTCAGCACGGCACCCAGTTCCGCGGACCGGTCGCGCATGCCCGCGGCGACACCCGGTTCGGTCAGCACGCGGCGCAGCGCCGCGGCGATGGCGGCGGGATCGCGGTGCGGTACCAGCAGTCCGGCGCCGTCCGCGAGCAGTTCGACCGCGTGCGGGAACACCGTCGCGACCACCGGTTTGCGCGCGGCGAGGGCTTCGACGAGCACTCCGGAGGTGACCTGTTCGGACGAGTCGTACGGCAGCAGCACGACATCGGCCCTGCCCACCAGGTCCGCCAGCGCCTCGGCGCTGAGGTAGGCCGGGTCGAACTCGACCAGGTCGGTCACCCCGGCGGCGGCGGCCTGCTCACGCAGGTGCGTCCGGTACGCCTCGCCCTCGTGTGCCAGCACCTTGGGATGGGTCTGACCCGCCACGAGGTACCGCGGCCGCAGGTCGCGCAGCGCGGCGAGCGCCGCGATGCCCCACTCGACGCCCTTGCCGCGTCCGAGCAGGCCCCAGGTGAGGACCAGCGGGCCACGGCCCGGTGCTGCGGAGGCCGGCCTGTCGGCGGGCACGGCGCCGTGCGGGATCACCACGACCTCGCCCGGCCGTTCGACCGCGTAACCCGCCAGGAGGCGGCTCTTGGCCGCCTCCGACATGGTGATGACGGCGTCGGCGCGGTCGACGACCGCCTCCAGCACCCGGCGCTGTCCCGGCGTGGGCGTGGTGAGCACCGTGTGCAGCACGACGGCCACCGGGACCCGCAGCCGGGCGAGCACGTCCAGCGCCTCCTCGCCGTCACTGCCGGCGTAGATCCCGTACTCGTGCTGGACCAGCGCGACGTCGCACCGGTTGAGGACCGCGGCCGCGGCCTCCACCCCACCGGGACGCATGGGGTGCCCCGCCGACGGTTCCGCTGTGTGCGGTTCGACGTCGCTGAGGACGCGGACGACGCGGCTCCCGCTGCCGGGGGTGACGGCGGCGAGGTGGCGCTGGAGGGAGGCGGTGAACGTCGCGAGCCCGCATTGTGTTGGTGGATAGGTGCTCAAGAAGCCATAGGTGCGAACCATGGAGCGGTGGGCCTTTCGGATCGGGGCAGACGGCTTCGCGCCCCGGCGTGAGGCCGGGGCGGGGCGGTGTCTGTTCAGGAGTGAGGCGGTGCGGAGGTCAGACGAGCCGGGTCACGGCCGCGTGCACCAGGTCGGCGGGTTCAGCGCCGGAACGGTGGTGGCGGGGTCGGTGGCGAGAGGTCGCCAGCCGCCGGGGAACCGGCCGCCGGACAGGGCGTCCGGCTTCCTCGTCACCCGCAGCCCGCGTGGCGCGGTCAGTTCGGTGCTGGGACTGGTGCTGGTCGGGCCCGAGATCATCCCGGTGCTCCCGCCTCCGTCCGGACCAGCCGGGCGGGGTCGCTGACACTCCGGAGGGGGCACCTGGCTCGGACGCCGATGCGCGAGGTCCCCTCGGACCACTCACTCTACGCCCCTGACCGGGACGCGCCGGTCGCGCCGGAACGACGTCGGCGGCGGCACAGGGCACCGGGACGTGGCCCTCGCCCGGTGCCCCGTGCACCGCCACCTGCCGCCGAGACCCGGCAGCACCAGGACCAGCTCCGGTGCTCTGCCGCCCTGGCACGTCACCCGCAACACCCGCCCGGCGCACCGGGCGGGGCAGGCGGCTTCGCGGACCGGCGCCGTCCCCGAACCGCCGAGGTGCGCCGAGGCGGTCAAGCGGAACCTGCGCGGAGCCACCGGTGTGCCCGAGGCGGTCGCGACAGTGCTGCGCGCGTCCCCGTGGACGAGCGATCGGCTCAGGTCCCGCAGTCACCCGGTCCGCCGGTTCCACCACATCGGCGACACCGAGGTGCACGGCGAGTTTCGGCGGCCCGATTGCGGCTATTCGCGTGGGGAAGCTTCAACAGCCGCCCGGACCCGCGACTTCGTTGATCCAGCACGTGGACGCACCGAGCTCCGGGAAGGCCTCGACAGATGACACGCACGGCCACCGCACCACTTCACCGCGACCCGTCCCTGCCGCTGCCGGTCGCGCAGGCCGCGGGCTGGACCGACGCGGACGTCCGTGCCGTGGACACCGTCCGCGTGCTGGCCGCCGATGCCGTCCAACAGGCGGGGAACGGCCACCCCGGCACCGCGATGAGCCTCGCACCGTTGGCCTACCTGCTGTTCCAGCAGGTGATGCGGCACGATCCCGCCGACGACCAGTGGCTCGGCCGCGACCGGTTCGTCCTGTCCTGCGGCCACACGAGCCTGACGCTGTACGCGCAGCTCTACCTGAGCGGCTACGGGCTGGAACTGACCGACCTGGCCTCGTTGCGCACCTGGAACTCCGCCACGCCCGGCCACCCGGAGTACCGCCACACCCGCGGTGTGGAGATCACCACCGGACCACTGGGCCAGGGGTTCGCCTGCGCGGTGGGCATGGCGCTCGCTGCTCGCCGCGAACGCGGACTGCGTGACCCGGACGCCGCGCCGGGGCAGAGCCCGTTCGACCACCACGTGTACGTCCTGGCCTCCGACGGCGACCTGATGGAGGGGGTCACCGCCGAGGCCTCCTCGCTCGCGGGGCATCAGGAGCTCGGCAACCTCGTCGCGTTCTACGACGCGAACCACATCTCCATCGAGGACGACACCGACGTCTCCTTCAGCGAGGACGTGGCCGCCCGCTTCGCCGCCTGCGGCTGGCACGTCCAGTCCGTCGACTGGACCAGCACCGGCCGCTACGTCGAGGACGTGGACGCGGTGCTCGCCGCGGTCGAGGCGGCGAAGGCGGACACCGGCCGTCCGTCCCTGATCGTGCTGCGCACCGTCATCGGCTGGCCCGCGCCCACCCTGCAGAACACCGGCAAGGCGCACGGGTCCGCGCTCGGCGCCGAGGAGGTCGCCGCCGTCAAGACCCTGCTCGGCTTCGACCCGGAGCGCAGCTTCGCGGTGGAGGACGAGGTGCTCGCGCACGCCCGTGCGGTGCTGGACCGCGGTGCGGCCGCCCACGAGCGCTGGGAAGCCGGCTACGCGGGCTGGCGCACCGCGAACCCGGACCGCGCGGCGCTGCTGGACCGGTTGCGCGATCAGCGGCTTCCGGACGGCTGGACCGACGCCCTGCCGGTCTTCCCCGCCGACCCGAAGGGGATGGCGACCCGCACGGCGTCGGGCAAGGTCCTCTCGGCACTGGCTCCCGTGCTGCCGGAGCTGTGGGGTGGATCGGCCGATCTGGCCGGGAGCAACAACACCACGATGGACGGCGAGCCGTCGTTCGTCCCGATGGGCAAGCAGACCACGAAGTGGCAAGGCGGTCCCTACGGGCGCACCCTGCACTTCGGCATCCGCGAACACGCCATGGCCGCCGCGCTCAACGGCATCGCGTTGCAGAGCCTGACCCGCCCGTACGGCGGTACGTTCCTGGTCTTCAGCGACTACCAGCGGCCCGCGATCCGGCTGGCCGCCCTCATGCAGCTGCCCGTCACCCACGTGTGGACCCACGACTCGATCGGGCTGGGGGAGGACGGACCCACGCACCAGCCGGTCGAGCACCTCGCCGCGTTGCGCGCGATCCCCGGTCTGGACGTCGTGCGCCCGGCCGACGCCAACGAGACAGCGGTGTGCTGGCGGCGGATTCTGGAGAACCGGGACCGTCCCGCCGGTCTGGTCCTGACGCGGCAGGACGTCGCCGTGCTCGACCGCGGTCCCGGCGGCCTGGCCCCGGCGGAGGGCGCCGCGCGGAGCGGATACGTCCTCGCCGGACCAGGAGAGCCGGACGTGGTCCTGGTCGCGACCGGGTCCGAGGTGCAGATCGCCCTCGACGCCCGCGCGTTGCTCGCAGAGGACGGCGTCGAGGCCCGCGTGGTCTCGATGCCCTGCCTCGAGTGGTTCGCCGCGCAGGAACCGTCCTACCGGGACGAAGTGCTCCCGCCGGGCGTGCGGGCCCGCGTGAGCGTCGAGGCCGCGGTCGCCCAGGGCTGGCGCGACGTCGTCGGCGACGCCGGCCGGATGGTGTCGCTCGAACACTTCGGCGCCTCCGCCGACCACCGCCGCCTCTACGAGGAGTTCGGCGTCACCGCCACTGCGGTCGCGGAGGCCGCGCACGACTGCCTGCACGACGCGGTCACGTCGGTCCGCCCGGGAGGTGTGCAGCGCAGCACCGCGCCCACCACCGGCGGCACCGGCGACCGCCCCGCCTGAACCACCAGGATTTCCCGACCACGGAGGCATCATGGCCATGGGCCACGACCCGCTCACCGAACTCGCCGCCGCAGGCGTGTCCATCTGGCTCGACGACCTGTCCCGCGAGCTCCTCTCCGACGGCCGCCTGAAGGCGCTGGTCGCGGACCGCGGGGTCGTCGGCATCACCACCAACCCGACGATCTTCGCCTCCGCGCTGGCACGCGGCGAGCGCTACACACCGCAGCTCAGGCGCCTCGCGGAGGCAGAGGCGAGCGTCGAGGACACGGTCTTCGCCATCACGACCGACGACGTCCGGGCGGCCTGTCAGGTCCTGCGCCCGGTGTACGACCGCACGGGCGGTGTCGACGGCAGGGTGTCGCTGGAGGTCGACCCCGGCCTCGCCCACGACCCGCAGGCCACCGTCGACCGCGCCCGTCTGCTCTGGTCGGTGGTGGACGAGCCGAACCTGCTCATCAAGATCCCGGCCACCACCGCCGGACTGGACGCGATCACCGCGGTCATCAGTGAGGGCATCAGCGTCAACGTCACGCTCATCTTCTCCCTGGACCGCTACCGCGAGGTGGTCGACGCCCACGTCACCGGTCTGGAGGCGGCCCGGCTCAACGGGCACGACCTGGCCGGCATCCACTCGGTGGCCTCGTTCTTCGTCTCCCGCGTGGACACCGAGATCGACGCGCGCCTCGACGCCATCGGCACCGACCGCGCGCTCGCGGCCAAGGGAAAGGCGGCGATCGCCAACGCCCGCCTCGCCCACGAGATCCACGTGTCGAGCCTGACCACGCAGCGCTGGCGCCACCTGGCCGAGGCGGGAGCCCGGCCACAACGGCCCCTGTGGGCCTCCACGGGGGTGAAGGACCCCGCCTACCCGGACACGATGTACGTGTCCGAACTGGCCATCCCGGGCACCGTCAACACCATGCCCGGGCCCACCCTGGAAGCCTTCGCCGACCACGGCTCGGTACCACCTCTCGTGCCGGGGGAGCTCTACGGCCCCGCCCGCGACGTGCTCAGCGAGATCGGCCGGCTCGGGATCGACTACCGCGAGGTCACCGACGAGCTGGAACGCCAGGGGGTCCGCAAGTTCACCGACAGCTGGGACGAGCTCGCGGACACCGTCCGCGGTCAGCTCGGCCGTGACCTGACCGAGGAGATGTCATCAAAGCGCTGACATGGCAAGGCAATGAGAACGTCGAGGTCGTCGACGTGCCGGACCCGCGCATCGAGGAACCGACCGACGCGGTCGTCCGGGTCACCTCGACCGCCATCTGCGGATCGGACCTGCACCTGTACGGGGTGCTGGGGCCCTACCTGAAACCGGGTGACGTGCTCGGCCACGAGGCGATGGGCGTCGTCGAGGAGGTGGGCGCCGAGGCGGCCGGCCACCTCAAGGTGGGCGACCGCGTCGTGGTGCCGTTCAACATCTCGTGCGGGCACTGCTGGATGTGCGAGCGCGACCTGTTCGCGCAGTGCGAGACGACGCAGGTGCGCGGCGAGGGCAAGGGCGCGAGCCTGTTCGGCTACACCTCGCTCTACGGTTCGGTGCCCGGCGGCCAGGCCGAGTACCTGCGGGTGCCGCAGGCCCAGTTCGGGCCGATCGTCGTCCCGGACGGCACGCCCGACGAGCAGTTCCTGTTCCTGTCCGACATCCTGCCGACCGCGTGGCAGGCGGTGCGGTACGCCGACGTGCCACCGGGCGGCACCGTCGCCGTGCTCGGCCTCGGCCCGGTCGGGCAGTTCGCCGTCCGGATCGCGCGGCTGCTCGGCGCCGGCCGTGTGATCGGCGTGGACCGGGTGCCCGAACGTCTCGCGCTGGCCGAACGGCACGGCGCGGAACCCGTCGACTTCGACGAGTTCGGCGGCTCCGACGAGCTCGCCGCCGCGCTGGTCGAGATGGTGGACGGCCGCGGTCCGGACGCCACCATCGACGCCGTCGGCATGGAGGCGCACGGCGGGGGTGCCGTCGCCCTGGCGCAGAAGGCCGCGGGACTGCTCCCCGACGCGCTGGCGCAGAAGGTGGTCGACAAGCTGGCCGTCGACCGGCTCGACGCCCTGCACACCGCTCTGAAGGGCGTGCGGCGCGGCGGCACGGTGTCGGTGTCCGGTGTGTACGGTGGAGAGCTCGACGCGATGCCGATGATGGAGATGTTCGACCGCGGTATCCAGCTGCGCATGGGACAGGCCCACGTGCGCCGCTGGACCGACGACATCCTGCCGTTCGTGCTCGACCCGGCCGATCCGCTCGGCACCCTGGACCTGACCACGCACCGCCTCCCGCTCGCCGACGCCGCGCACGGGTACGAGGTGTTCCGCGCCAAGAGCGACGGCTGCGTGAAGGTGGTGCTGAACCCGTGACGGGGCGCGTCGTGCTCGTGGTCGGGGCCAGCAGCGGGATCGGGCTCGCCGCGGCGACGGCGTTCGCCTTCCGCGGGGACGACGTCGTGCTGGTCTCCCGCAGCGGAGAGGCGCTCGACGCCGCGGAGAAGGCCTGCCGCGCGGTGGGCGTGGCCGCGGTGGACGTCGTCGTCGACGACGTCGGAGATCCCGCCGCCGCCGACCGGATCGTCACGAAGGCGCTGGAGCTGCACGGCCGCATCGACGTCGTCGTGCACACCGCCACGGTGATGGCCTACGGACCCGTCGAGTCGATGCCCGCGGCCGTGTTCACCTCGGTCGTCGACACCGCGGTCCACGGCACGCTCCACCTCGCCCAAGCGGTCCTGCCGGTCCTGCGGCGTCAGCGCACGGGGGTGTTCATCGGGGTGAACTCACTGCTCGGCTCGATCACCGTTCCGCGGATGGGCGCCTACACCGCGGCCAAGTGGGGCCAGCGCGCGCTGCTGCGCACCCTCCAACAGGAAACCCGCGACGAACGAGGCGTGCACGTGTGCATCGTCAGCCCCGGCAGCGTCAACACCCCGGTGTACGACCAGGCCGCCAACTACGGCGGACGTGCGGCACGCCCACCGGTCCCGGTGCTGAGCCCGGATCGCGTCGCCGCCGCGATCGTGCGCCTGGCCGACCGGCCGCGCCGGCACGTCTCCGTGCCGGTCGGCCCGGCGAACCCGTTGATCGTCTCGGTGTTCCGCTGCCTGCCGGAGCTCTACGACCGGCTCGTCGGGCCGCTGTTCCGCCTCGCGGCACTGACGAGGGAGACGGTCTCACCCACCTCCGGCAACGTGTTCGAGCCGGTCGCGGCACGGGAGAGGGCGTACGGGCGTTGGCCGGCCAGGCGGCGCCGGTGGTGACGGCGGTGCCCCCGTGACGTGCGGTGGTGGTCGGGGGCGGTGGCGTCCGGCGTATCGGTGTCCGGGGCGGCGGCGGGGGGAGCCGCCGCGCTCACCTCGGTGTCGACCCCGTCCGCGCGCGGGAGGACCGCGACCCGACCACCGAGGTACCGGCACTGCGGGCGTTCACCGCCGTGGAGTAGGTGCGCACCAGGTCGGAGGCGACCCGCTGCCACGAGTACCGCGCCTGTGCCCTGTCGTGTCCTGCGACGCTGAGCAGATCGCGGTACGTGCCGTCGGCGAGCAGGGCCCTCAACGCCTTGGCGGTCGCCTCCGGCCGGTCGCGCGGGACCAGCACCCCGGTCAGCCCGTCCACCACGAGGTCGACCAGACCGCCGACCGGGGTGGCGAGAACAGGAGTGCCACAGGCCATCGCCTCCAGCGCCACGCCACTGGACGACTGGTGCCTCGGCGTGCACACCACGACGTCAGCGGACCGCAGCAGCACGGGCAGCTGCGCGTAGGGCACGTGGCCCGCGAACACGACGCGGTCGCCGACACCCGTCGAACGGGCCAGCGCGAGCAGCCTCCTGCTCTCCGCGTCACCGCGGACGTCGCCCTGCGCGCCCCCGCCGGCGATCACCAGCTCTTTGTTGTCCACAGTGGACAGGATGCGGATCAGGTCGTCGAACCCCTTGTGCGGCAAGAGCCTGCCCACCGAGACGATCCTGCGCGGAGGATTCCGGTCGGTGGTCCCCTGTCCTGCCGCGAACAGGTCGAGATCGACGCCGGTGGGCACCACGACGAGCTTCGACCGGTCCACGCCCATCCCCAGCACGGCCCGCGCCTCCGCGGACGAGGTCGCGACGACGCGGGTGGCCTCGTGACCGACGAGCCGCTCCACGGTGCGGCGTTTGGTGGAGTCGCGGTCCGTCGCACAGCGGTCCTGCGGTTGCGCCGGGCCCAGCGAGTGGTACGTCTGCACGACGGGCACCAGGCTCCTCCGCGCGCTCAGCACGGCCGCGATGCCGGACTGCCAGCCGTGGGCGTGGGCGACGTCGGGGCGCTGCGAGGTCCAGGCGCGTTCGAGGAACTCGACGAAGTCGCCCGCGTGGCCGAGGACCTCCTCCGCGTCCAGCGCCGCGGCCGGCCCGGCCGGCACGTGCACGACCTCGTAGCCCTGCGGGGTCTGCACGTGCTGCGGAAGGTGCGGGTGGTCGCGCCGCGTGTAGACGACGACCCTGTGGCCGAGCGCGGCCAGGGCGGCGGCGAGCCCCGCCACGTGGCGGCTCTGGCTCCCGGAACCGGTCACACCCGGATCGGTCAGCGGACTGGCTTGCTGGGACACGAGCGCGATCCTCTTGCGCGTGAACGCGATCGACTCGGTGCTGACGCCCACGGCGTTCTCCTCACGACGAGGTGATGAGACCGCGGGTCCGGGCGGTTGTTCCTTGTTACCAGCGAGATCAGACTACCCGGACCCGGTGGGTCCCACACGCGGTGACGCGGTGAGCGCAGCCCGCGGTCGGCGTGCGGGCGACGTGAGTCGGAATCACACGTCGGAAGGACGACGCCGCACCGAGAGCAGGTCCTCGGGCCGCAGCTCTCCGACGACGAGCTCCCTGGCCACGTCGGCCAGGCGGCGACCGCCGTTGCGCGCATAGCTGCGCAGTGTGTGGAACGCCTGCTCCATCTCAATATCCCCGGCGAACGCCAGCACCCCCTTGGCCTGCTCTATGACGACCCGGCTGTTCAACGCCGTCTGCAGCTGCTCGGTGACGACCTCACCGCGCCGGATCGCGCGCTCCTGCAAGATCCCGATCGTCGCCGTGTCCGCCAGCGCGCGCACGACCAGCAGGTCCTCGTCGTTGAGCAGCCCGGTCTCGCGGCGGAACAGGGTCAACGTCCCGATGGTCTCGCGGCGCAACCTCATCGGCACCGCGTGCACGGAGGCGAAACCCTCCTCGACGGCGCGCGGTGCGAACCGGGGCCACCGCCGCACCTCCGTCGTCAGGTCCGCGACCAGCACAGCCTCACCGCTGTGCACGCAGTCCATGCACGGGCCCTCGCTCGCCTGGAGCTGGAACAGCTCGAGCATGTGGGTCTGGGCCGACGAGTAGGCCACCACCCGCAGGCCGCCGTGCTGGTCGGACAGCATCAACCCGGCCGCCGTCGCATCCAGCAGGTGGACGCAGTGCTCGACCAGCCGGTGCAGCACGTCCACCACGTCGTAGTCGTCGACGAGCGTGTCCGCCAGCTGGACGAGCGCCCTGAGCAACCGCGACTCCCGCTCTGTCGTGGACAGTGCGTTATCGCTCATCACCAGCTCCTGTCTTGGTCGTCCTGCGGTGGGTGCCGCGCAGGACGGGAGTGCTGTGTCGTACGTGGTCATGTGGCGAGCTCCAGCGGTGACAGCTTGCGGCTCGTGATGTCCCTGGCGATCTCGTCCAGCGACCTGCCCCTCGCGAAGGCGTAGCCCCGCAACCGGGACAGCGCCTCCTCCGCGGGGACGCCGAGGGCGGCGATGAGCATGCCGGTCGCCTGGTGGACCTGTTCGCGACCGGGTGCCATGACGCTGCGGAGGCCGGTGGTGTCGTCGACCTCACCCAGGAGCAGACCGAGCAGCACCGCGGTCACGACGTCGACCACCTCCAGCGCCATGGTGAGCTCGTCAGCCGAAAGCCAGCCGGGCTGCCTGCGGTAGAGGTCGAGCGCGCCGATGCCGATCGCCCCCGCCTGCAGCGGGAACGCGAAGATCGCGCCGATGGGCAGCGCGGCGATGGCAGCCGCGAACACCGGCCACTCCAGGACCGACGCACGGGGCAGGTCGGGAACCAGCACGGGTTTGCGGCTCGCGAACGCCTCGAAGCACGGGCCCTCGCCCAGGGTGAACTGGACGTCCTCGATCTTCGTCGCGATCTCGTCGCTGGCGTACAACGTCTCACGTTCCCGCGGGCTGCTCATCACCGAGATCGAGGCGCCGTCGACCGGCAGCACGTCCACGCACGCGCGGATCACGCGCGCCATGGTGTCGAGCCCGCTCCCGCTGTCCCGAAGCGCGGCCATCACCGCCGCTCGTGCGTCGCTCACCGACCGATGCGGCCCATCAGGTGCGCGCACCTTCGCTCACACCGCCGAACAACGGCCGGTCGTCCACGGCTGGCACAGCATTCCTCCACCACGTCGACTGATTCCAGTCGCTCGTGGACGTAGCGAGGTCTGGGCCCACGCCTTGCGTGACCGCATCAGGTTTAACTTTTTCACCGTACTGCGCGCATGCCCGCGGCGCGCAGTACGGTCTCGCCGGCGGCTTGCGGGCGCGTCGCCGGGCAGGCTCCGCGGTCGCCACCCCGCCGTTCCTCACCCGCCGACCAGGTCGTGCCGTGTTCTCGCACTCCCGGTGCGAGAACACCGACAGCGGCATCAGCGGGGAAAGGTGTGGGGGTCGCGGCCGCGGGGGTAGACGTCGTGCTCGCTGATCACCCCGTCGCGGCCCCGGACGATGTGGTCCACCGCGTGCACGATCGCCATCTCACGACCGTTCGCGGCCGCGTCCTGCTTGGTGAGGTGTGTGCTGGAGACCTGGTCGTTGCCCTGGACCTTGTTCTTCCACCGGCCGTCTTCGAAGTAGGTCTCGATGTCGCCACGCATGGGCTCTCTCCCGTCGGGGTCGCTCGGTCGAGTACCCCGGACGTCGAGCGGCACACCACTCGCGCTCCATCGGCGTGATCAGCCGTGCCGGCGGTGAACGAGGAGTACGCGAAGTCGGTGGCCTGCTCGACCAGCGCACGACGCTCGGTCCGGCTCGGCGCGGCGGGTGGTGGCACCGGAGCCGGCGAGCGGCCACCGCGCACGTCAAAGCCCGGCCGGGATCGGTGGACCCAGGCCGGGCTTCGGTGTGACCAGCTCAGTCCGACGAGCGGACCGGCAGCCGACGCAGAACTAGGCGGGAACGACGTTGTCCGCCTGCGGGCCCTTCTGACCCTGAGTGACCTCGAAGGAGACCTTCTGGCCCTCCTGGAGCTCCCGGTAGCCCTGCGCGGCGATGTTCGAGTAGTGGACGAACACGTCGGCGCCGCCGCCGTCCTGCTCGATGAAGCCGAAGCCCTTTTCGGCGTTGAACCACTTCACGGTTCCGGTAGCCATGTGCACTCCTGTGATGAGTTGGCATCCGCACTGTCGCGGGTGCCTGGGGATCATCCGCCACGGCCTGCGGAAACGCTGAAACAGCAAAAAGCCCGTGATACTGATCACGGGCGAGTTCTACTTCGTAACCATGACTGATGGGGACCACCCTACACCATGATCTCCGGTTGGCGCGAACGCCCGGCCGAATTCGATCAAGTCCGCAGGTCGTGGTCGTGTCGTACGCCCTCGCCGACTGGAGCCGCTGGGGCCGGTGGTGACCTCAGGTCGAGGGGCACGAGGACCGAGTTCGACACCGCCGCCGCACCGAGACGGCAGCGGGGGACCCGACATCCCGCTTCCGCATCGCGCGGGCGACGTGGTGTTCGGCGGGGCGTGGTGACAGGAACGGCTCGTCGGTGACCCGCCGGTCGGTGCGCCCTGTGAGGCCGTGGAGCACCCACCGGTACCGGCGCGTCCGGTGTGCGTCCAGTCGAGGGCCGTCTCACCTCGGGCGCCCGGCGCGGGCCTCTACGGTGATGCCGTGGCCGACACCCGACAACGCCTGATCGACGGCGCGATCGAGACCATTCGCACGCACGGTTTGACCGGCACCACGGCGCGCAGCATCGCGGCCACCGCCGGGGTCAACCAGGCGCTGGTCTTCTACCACTTCGGCACCGTCCACGACCTGCTCCAGGCCGCGTGCCTGGCCGCCACGCAGGCGCGGGTCGAGCTGTTCGCCGAGCGGCTCGAGCAGATCACCGACCTGCGCCGGCTCCTGGAGCTGGGCCGCGCGCTGCACGCCGAGGAACGGGCGCAGGGCAACGTCATGGTGCTCGCCCAGCTGCTGGCCGGCGCCCAGGCCGACCCCCGGCTCGCCGAGGCCACTGCGGCGTCCCTGCGGTTGTGGATCAACCCGATCGAGCGGGCGCTGACCCGGTCGCTGGCCGGCTCCCCGGTCTCCGACCTGATCGACACGGCGGGTCTCGCCCGTGCGGTGAGCGCCGGGTTCATCGGGCTGGAGCTGTACGAGGGCGTCGACCCGGACGGGTCGAAGGCGGCCATGGACGCCCTCGACCGGCTGGCCGTGCTCATCGAGGTGGTGGACGACCTCGGGCCGATCGCGGTGCGCGCGCTGCGCTCCAAACTCCGCAAGACGGCCGGGAAGGCGAAGTAACCCCAGCTCAACGCCCTGTTTGAGCATCTGCTCAAATCCGGCTACCCTCCTGTTTGAGCAACTGCTCAAACAGGAGGGGTGCCATGGCGCGGCGGCGGACGCTCTACGTGGAGACGGTGATCAGGGCCGACCTCGACGACGTGTGGCTGCGGACCCAGGACCCGCACCAGCACCAGCGGTGGGACCTGCGGTTCACCACGATCGACCACCTGCCGAAGGCGGACCAGGACGCGGAGCAGCGCTTCCGGTACTCGGTCCGCGTCCTGCCCGGTCTGGAGGTGGACGGGACCGGGGTCAGCGTCGGTGAGCGGGTCAAGGCCGACGGCTCGCGGACGTCGGCGCTGCGGTTCAGCTCGGCGCACCCGCTGTCCCCGATCCGCGCCGGGTCGGGGTACTGGCGGTACGTGCCGACCGCCGCGGGGGTCCGGTTCCTCACCGGCTACGACTACCGGCCCGGCTGGGGGCGGCTGGGGGCGCTGGCCGACCGCCCGTTCCGCCTGCTGATGGGGTGGGGGACGGCCTGGTCGTTCGACCGGCTCCGGCTGTGGCTCGAACGCGGCGTCCGTCCCGAGGTGTCGTTGCGGTGGGCGCTGCTGGACGCGGGCACGAGGGCCGGTGTCTGCGCCGTGGCCTGGCTGTCCGGGCCCGCCGTGCTCGCCGCGGCCCTCACCCTCGCCGCCCTGCTGGCCCCGCCGCTGCCGTCCACCCCGGCCGCCAGGAGGTGCCGGCGCACGCCGCCGGACCGCCGGTCGTCGACGGCGCCCTCGACCCTGCTGACCTTGGAGCACCCGTGACGTCGATCTTCCAGCGCGCCCTCGGCGCCGACTTCGACCGCCTGCACCCGCAGCTGCAACGCCGGTTCGGCTTCACCAGCGACGACGGCATCGCCTGCGTCGGCACCGGCACGATGGACCGGGTGTGGCACGGGCGCGGCTTCACCCGGCCGTTCCTGTGGCTCGGGGCCAAGCGCCACATCCTGCTCCCCGGCCACGGCAGCGACGTCCCCTTCACCATCGAGAACTACCCCTACCGCGACTCGCTGGGCCGGGAGACGATGACGTTCGTCCGCACCTTCGCCTTCGAGCGGCCCCGGCGGTGGGACGCCACGATGATCTACAGCCCCGAACGCGGCCGTGTCGTGGACTACCTGGGCACCCACCAGCACGTCTCGGTCGACCTCGACCTGTCCGTGGACGACCGCGGCGGGCTGCTGATCCGCAGCGGTGAGCAGCGCTTCCACGAGGGCCCGCTCCACTTCCGCGTCCCCGGCCTGGTGACCGGCGCCGCGACGGTCCGCGAGTCCTACGACGAGGACCTCGGCCGGTTCCGCATCGACGTCGAGGTGACCAACCACCGGTTCGGGCCGCTCTTCGGCTACCGCGGCACCTTCACCTGCGCCTATCCCGAGGGCGGGCGCGTGCCGGACGCCGTCAGGCCGGTCCGGGAGCAGGCCAGGGTCTGACGGCTCAGGGGCGCGGGAGCGCGGCGAGTGCGCTCTCCGCGACCGCCTCCAGGAAGCGCGCGTCCTTGCCCGCCTTGCCCAGGGCCTCCATGCCGCGCAACACCGTGAGCACGAGCGCGGCCAGCCGGTGCGGGTCGGCGCCGGGGGAGAGGTCGCCGTGGCGCTGGCACGCCTCGATGTCGGCGACCAGGAGGCGTTCGAGCTCGTCGAACGTCCGCAGCGCGCGGGCCGCGACGACCGGGTCGTGCTCGGCCAGTTCGGCGGTGCCCTTGGCGAGCAGGCACCCGCGGTGCGCGGTGTCCGCGGCGACGGAGGCCGCGATGCCGTGCACGTGGGCGGTCAGGCGCGTGAAGGCCTCCTCGTCGGGGCCGGTCAGCTCGCGGCGCACCCCGTCCTCGGCCTGCGCGCAGTAGTCGTCGAACACGCGGTGGAACAGCTCCTGCTTGCCGCCGAAGGCGCCGTACAGGCTGCCCTTGCCCAGGTCGGTGGCCGCGGCGACGGCGTCCATGGTGGTGCCGGCGTACCCCGCCGACCAGAACTGGTCGCGTGCGGCGGCCAGGACGGCTGACTCGTCGAACTTCCGCGGACGTGGCATGCCTCATCGTACCCAGTTCTTGACTGAATCGTCCATAAGTGCCTACGTTATGGACGAACCAGTCAAGAACTAGGGAGTGGTGCTTCATGTCCGGTGTGCTCGCCGACAAGGTGGCCGTGGTGACCGGCGGCAACAGCGGGATCGGGTTGGCCATCACGCGCAGGTTCGTCGCCGAAGGCGCACGGGTCTTCGTCACCGGCCGCAGGCAGGAGCAGCTCGACGCGGTCGCGGCCGAGCTGGGTGACGCGGTCGTGCCCGTGCGGGCCGACGTCGGGAAGCTCGCCGACCTCGACGCCCTCTACGCCGTCGTGCGCGAGAAGGCGGGGCGGATCGACGTGCTCGCCGCCAACGCGGGCGGTGGCGTGATGGCGCCGTTGGAGGAGATCACCGAGGAGCAGTTCGACAGCACGTTCGCCGGCAACGTCAAGGGTGTCATCTTCGGACTGCAGAAGGCGCTGCCGCTGCTGTCGCCCGGTGCGTCGGTGATCGTCACGGGCTCGACCAGCTCGCTCCGGCCGGACCCGGGGCTGGAGGTCTACGGCGCCTCGAAGGCCGCGGTGCGCAACCTCGTCCGCAGCTGGGCGCGCGACGCGAAGACGCGCGGCTTCCGCGTCAACGTGCTCAGCCCCGGCCCGACCGAGACGCCGGGCCTGGTCGGCCTGGTGGCGGAGGACCAGCGGTCCGGGTTCCTCGACGAGCTCGCGAGCGCCGTGCCGCTGGGCCGGGTCGCCGACCCGGACGAGATCGCCGCGGCCGCGCTCTTCCTCGCCTCGGACGCCGCGAGCTTCGTCAACGGGGCGGAGCTGTTCGTGGACGGCGGCTACGTCCAGGTGTGACCGCGGCACCGGGTGCCGGTGTCCTCCCCGGTGGGCAGTGGCGGCAGGTCGCAGGGGCCGCTCCGGTGGTCGTGCAGGGCCGGCCGCCGTGCTCGCGGTGCCGCACCCACGCCGGTTTCGTCTTGTCCGTGCGGGACATCTCGTTCCTCCGGAACCAGCCACCCGTGCTCCCGGACCCTCCGGGCGGGCGGCTGGGGCGTCCGCTTCACCGCGCCCACCTCCTGCCGATCCGCACCGCCCACGTCACCGGCGTCGCCGTGCCGGTCAGAGCCCGTCGAGGAGACCTTCGAGGTCGCGTTCCCCCTCGCGGGTCTGCACGCCGGCGGCGAGCTGGCGGTGGGCGGACGCGACCATGTCCTCGGTGAACAGCGAGTACAGGGCGGCGTTCTCCACGGCGTAGGCCTCGTGGGGGATCTTCGGCGCGATGGTCTCGACGGTGGCCTTGATCGCGGCGACGACCTCGGGGCGTAGGCGGGCGATCCGGCGGGCCAGCCGGTCGACGAACGCGTCGATCTCGTCGGCGGGCAGCGCCCGGTTGACCAGGCCGTACCGCTCGGCCAGCTCGGCGTCGACCAGGTCGGTCCCGAGCAGCACCTCCAGCGCGCGTTCCCGGCCGAGCAGCCGGGTCATCAGCACGGTGCCACCGCCGCCGGGGAGGATGTCCATGACGGCTTCCGGCTGCGCCTGACCGGACCGGCCGATGGCCGCGAAGCGCAGGTCGAGCGCCATCAGGAACTCGTTGCCCGCGCCACGGGCGAAGCCGGCGATCTTGCCGATGGTCACCTGCGGCAGCCCGCGCACCTCGTCGGCAACGGCCTGGAGGATGTTCATGCCGTCCGGGACGGGCGCGTCCGGCGCGGCGGCGATCGCGGCGGCGGTGGCGGCGGGCAACGCCGCTGGGTCGGTCAGGTAGGCCATGTCGCCGTGTGCGCTGAAGAACTCCGGGTCCGCGCTGTCGAACACCACGACGCGCACGCCGGTGTCGTGGCGCACCCGGTTGACGAAGCCGCGCAACGACGGCACCAGCACACCGTCCATCAGGTTCAGCGGCGGGTGGTCGAGCGTGGCGGTGGCGATGCCGTCGGCCACGGAGATCCGCAGCCCGGTCAGGTCGTCGTAGGTCATCTACACTCCTGCGATAAGTGGGGAGCTTCCCCGGATGCGAGTATGTGGGGACACTCCCCACTTTGTCGAGGAGGAGTTGCGTTGGCTGGAACACGCCCTCTTCGCGCTGACGCCCAGCGCAACCGCGACGCGATCCTGGCCGCCGCGCGGGAGACGTTCGAGGCGGAGGGAGTGCTCGCCTCGCTCGACGCGATCGCGTTGCGCGCCGGCGTCGGCAACGCCACCCTCTACCGGAACTTCCCCACCCGCGACGACCTGGTGGCCGCCGTCATCGAGGGCTTCTATGCCCGTGCGCTGGCCGAGGCCGACGAGCTGTCCCGTGCACTGCCTCCGGCCGAGGCACTGGCCGAGTGGCTGGTGCGGGTGGGCTGGGGACTGCGGATCTGGCACGACCTGCCGGTGTGCCTCGCGACCGCGCACGACGACGACAGCTCGGCGTTGCACTCCGCGAACGCACCGCTGGTGGAACGGGTCGGGGTGCTGCTGGACGCGGCCGAGGAGGCAGGGCAGGTGGCGGGGGAGATCAGCGCCGACGAGGTGTTCGAGCTGGTGCTGGCGCTGTCCTGGGCCATCGACCGGTTCGGGGACGACGAGGAGAAGGCGCGGCGGCGGGTGGTGATGGCGACAGCGGGGATCTTCCGGTGGCCGGAGGCCGGCCGCGGCTGAGGTCAGCTCGCCCGGCGCAGCAGCCGGTGGATGCGGCGCACCGCGGCCAGCCGCTCCTCGCCGTTGAGCGCGAGCGCGCGCACCACCGGGTCGTCGGGGCCACGACGCCGGCGGATCTCCGCGAGCCGGGCCTCGACCGTGATCGCGTGGCCGTCGGGGCAGGTGGACATGTCGGCGTACCAGAGCGCGTCGCGCAGCCGGCCGCGTTCGTCGGGGAACTCCGCCAAGGCGCCGGCCAGACCGGTCAGCTCGGCGACGGCGGCGGCACCGGAGTGGTGGGCGACGAGACCGCACAGCAGCGGGGACATCCCGGCGCGGCGCAGGTAGCGGGCGCCGTCGACCGGGTGCAGGCCCGTGTCGGCCAGCTCGGAGGCGTAGCCGATGTCGTGCACCCAGGCGGCCGCCACCAGCAGGTCCCGCTGGCCGGCGGGCAGGACGCGGGCCACCTGCTCGGCGCGGCGGGCCACGCCGGCGGTGTGCGACCAGCGGCGGGGGAGCTCGGTGGCGAGCAGGCGGCGGGCGGTGTTGCGGGCCCAGGCCGACAGCCACGTGCCCGGCAGCTCCGGTGAGCCGGAGGAGAAGCCCTGCGCGGAGGCCCGCACCGAGCGCTCCACCAGCAGCGGGACGTAGTCGCGCACGCGCGCGCCGCCGAAGCGGGCGATGGCGCGTTCGACCCACTCGTGCACCAGGCTCGGTGGCACCTCGTCGTGGTCGCGGACCAGCCGCGCCTCCAGCCGCCTGATCCGCTCGGCCACCTGATGCCCGGTCGCAGGCGACGTGGTCGTCAGCACGCCGACCACCGTAACCCACGGACCGCTGATCGCCGATGATCCAGTCGGCCGCTCCGCCGCGCTCTCACTCCGCGTTGACCCATCGGCCTCGAACGGTGTCGCAAAGTAGTGGGAAATGCGTGTTTCAAACTAATTCAGATCGCTGACCTGGAGCAAAAGAAAAACTTCCACTTTCGAGTGAACCGGCACCCGTGGGGCACCGAATGCCTCGATGACAGGTGCTGGTTCAGCGAAAGGGGGTGATACGCATGAAATCAACATGTTCTACAACGCTGCGGCGAACTCTGGGAGTGGCCGGGTTCCTCTTGGGATTCGGCTTGCTCTCGGCGGGAGTGGCGAATGCCGACGAGAACGACTCGGGCTTGCTGGACGCGCTCGTGTCCCCGGTGGCCGAGGTGGTGGCGCCGATCGCCCAGGTGACCGCACCGCTGCTGACACCCGTGGTCGACACCGCGGTGCAGACCCTGGACCCGGTGCTGGAGCCGCTGCGGCCCGTGACCGCGCCGGTGCTCGCCCCCGTGGTGGGCGTGGTGCGGGACGATCCACCTCCGCAGGTCGTGGAACCGCTGGTGCCACTGCCATCGGCCCCGCCGGAGGTGGTCGCACCCGTGGTGCCGGCCGTTGTTCCCGAGGCGCCCGCGGTGGCGCTGCCCCAGCAGGTCGTGCCGGCGAAGGCCGAGCAGACCTCCGCGCCTGACGTGGCGCCACCGGCCCAGACGCCGGTCCAGACGCCGGTCCAATTGCCGGTCCAGTCGCCGGAAGGGCAGTCGCCCGCTGTGCCGCTCGCTTTGCCCGGCACGACGGGATCGGCGTCGTCGAGCGGATCGACGGGCACCGCCGTCCCGGACCTCCCGGCTCTTTCGGGAGTGCACTCGGACAACGCGTCGCCGATGGCGAGTGGAAAACAGCAGTTCCGCGGCTCGTGGTGTTATTACTACGGCCGAAATCACCCCAGCTGAGCAGTCCCGCAACCAAGCCGACCAGATCACCAGCTTGATTGACGGGAAGGTTCGACATGCACAGCTCTGTGCGACGCGGTCTCGTGGCCGCAGCGTTCTCGGGAGGATTCCTCCTGTTCGGAACAGCGATGGCCAGCGCCGACACGGGTGACCACGGTCTCCTGGGCGGGGTGAACGACATCGTGAGCTCGGTCGTCAAGGGCGGCAACGGCGGTGACTCGGGCAACGGCGGCAACGCCACCAGCTCGAACACCGCGCGGTCCGGCAACTCGGGCAACTCCGGGAACTCGGGTGCCACTGGCGGCAACAGCGCCTACGGGCTCTGTGTGCTGGCGGAGTGCCACACGAACGTGAGTTCGGGTGACTCCGGGAACACCGGTGCCACGGGTTCGACCGGTGACGCTTCCAATCACAGCAACACCGTGGGCGGAAAGTCCGGCGCCGCGGGCAACGGGGGCGACGCCACCGCCACGGGTCGTGCGCGGAACACCTCCGCGACCGCCGGCAACGGTGGTGACTCGGGTCAGGGCGGCAACGCCACCAGCTCGAACAACGCCACGTCCGGCAACTCGGGCAACTCCGGGAACTCGGGTGCCACTGGCGGCAACAGCGCCTACGGGCTCTGCGTGCTGGCGGAGTGCCACACGAACGTGACGTCGGGCGACTCCGGCAACACGGGTGCCACCGGTGCGACCGGGGACGCGGCCAACCACAGCAACACCGTGGGCGGCAACTCCGGTGCCGCGGGCAACGGTGGGCACGCCACCGATGGTCAGAAGTGGGGCCACCACAGCAAGTCCGGCTCCGCCAAGGCCACCGCGGGCAATGGCGGCAACTCGGGTGACGGTGGCAATGCCACCAGCTCGAACAACGCCACCACCGGCAACTCGGGCAACTCCGGGAAGTCGGGCGCCACCGGCGGCAACACGGCGGTCGTCCGCACGACCGGGTCCGAGCGGGGCCACGGCTGGTCCTGGGACAGTACGAAGTCCTGGACCGCGGTGACGTCGGGCGACTCCGGCGACACGGGTGCCACCGGTGCGACCGGTGACGCTTCCAACCACAGCAACACCGTGGGCGGCAACTCCGGCCCGGCCGGTGACGGCGGCGACGCGTGGGCCGTGACCGAGCAGAAGAAGTCCTGGAACCACCACAGCGACAAGTGGGGCCACCACAGCAAGTCCGGCTCCACCAAGGCCACCGCGGGCAACGGCGGCAACTCGGGTGACGGTGGCAACGCCACCAGCTCGAACAACGCCACCACCGGCAACTCGGGCGACTCCGGGAGCTCCGGTGCCACCGGCGGCAACACGGCCGTGGTGAAGAACGAACAACCCGGCCACCACGGCGACAAGTGCCACGGGTGGAAGGGCCACGACTGGAAGCACGGCTGGACGAACCACGGCACCCAGTCCTGGACCGAGGTCAGCTCGGGCGACTCCGGGAACACCGGTGCCACGGGTTCGACCGGTGACGCGACCAACCACAGCACCACGGTCGGTGGCCACTCCGGTCCCGCGGGCGACGGCGGCGACGCCACGTCCTGGGCGCACGGGAAGCACTCCGTGAAGGCGTGACCACCAGGTGATCACGAGGCGGGGTCGGCTCAGGCCGGCCCCGCCGCTGTGTGCGCCGGGCAGTTCCACCAATCGTGAGAGCGTTCTCATCGAATTCGACTCAGCGGTGTCCGAGGCCGAGTACGTTGGCGCACATGGCACACGTGCACGCGTTGACGCTGTACCCGATCAAGGGGTGCGCCGGTGTCGCCGTGGACCGGGCAGAGCTCACCCCGGCCGGGCCGGCGGGCGATCGGCTGTTCGCCGTCGTGGGGGTGGACGGGTCGACCCAGTGGCAGGGTGAGCTGCCGCGGCTGGCCCTCGTCCGCGGCCGGGTGCTGCGCGAGGGCGCGGAACTGGAGCTCAGCGCACCCGGCGCCGGTGAGCTGGTGCTGACCGTCGTGACGGGTGGCGCCACCCGGCCGGTGGCGGTGGAGAAGTGGCCCGACACCGGGATCGACCAGGGCGACGAGGCGGCCGCGTGGCTGTCCGAGGTCGTCGGCAAGCCGGTCCGCCTGGTGCGGGAGCCGGACAGGGCCGCTCGGGCCGCCGCGGGCACGGACCCGACCGCGGTGCACGTCCTCTCACTGTCCTCAGTGGACGACCTGAACGCCCGGATCGCCGAGCGCGGCGGGAACCCGGTGGCGCTGGAGCGGTTCCGGCCCAACGTCGTGGTCAGCGGCTGGCCGGAGCCCTGCACCGAGGACAGGGCCGAGCGGATGGCCGTTGGCGGTGCGGAGCTCGGCTTCGGCGAGCTGGCCGTCCGGTGCGCCGTCACGCTGGTCGACCAGGACGAGGGCGTGCGGGCCGGACCGGAACCGCTGCGCACGCTCGCGACCTACCGCCGTGGGCCCGACGGCGTCGTCTTCGGCCTGAAGGCGGCCGTGCTGCGGCCCGGCACCATCGCCGTCGGCGACGACGTCACGATCACCGGCTGGCGCTGACGTTCAGCGCACCCGGCCGAGCCCGCGCCGGGCCGGTTTGGGCGCGGGTTCGTCGTCGGACTCGACCGTCGGGCTGATCCGGTCGTACTCCGCCAGCCAGCCCGTGGCCCGGTGGTCACCGCGGCGGGTGAACACCGCGGCACCGGACGCGGCGTCCAGGTCGGGGTCGCCCTCGTCCACGACCGGGTAGCCGATCTCCGTGGTGGCCCTGGTGATCGTCACCGCGGTGCGCTTGCGGCCGGTCCACGCGACCGCCGCCGCACCCGCGATCCCGGTGACCGCAACGCCTTGCGCGCTCACCGTCAGCACCGCCGACGTGGTCCGCTCGCGCAGCAACGCGGTGTAGGACGCCTGGTCGAGCTGGCAGTGCGCCGGTGGCCGGCCGGGGGCCCAGTCCGGTGCGCGCACACCGCGGCTGACCGCCGAGCGCCACATGCCCGGCACGAGCTCCTTGGCGTGCGCGCGGGTCGCCATCTGCTCGCACATCCACAGCAGGCGGCCCGCACCGCGGCCGGGAGTGCAGGAACGCCACCGCACCCGCCGGTCCAGGTCCGCCGACACGATCGCCACCCACGGGTGCACGGTGCCCAGATGTCCTTGCGCCGCAAGCCAGGCGAGGTAGCGCGGTGCCTGCTCCAGCACCGGGTGCAGGGAGCCCAGCGGGATGCCCGCGACAGCCCGGCGGCCGCGGCCCGCGAACAGCTCGGGTGAGCGGGCCACGAGCAGCAGCGCCGCCCACGCCAGGTCACCGCGCTGGACGTTCGCCGACGAACCCAGGCCCTGCACGGCGGTGGTGTCGGTGATCCGCGAGGTGCGGCCGCGGGCCCGGATCGCGGTGGCCACGGCCGGGCGGTTGGCCTCGGCGACCGGTGCGTCGGCCAGCTCGGGGACGGTCACGCCGAGCACGCACGTCAGCGCTTCCTCCGCCGTGTCGGCGTCCTCCGGTGCCGGCAGCAGGCCGAGCACCTGCCGCAGCCGGGCGCCGGTGTAGGTGGAGACCATCAGCTGCGCGGTCAGCCGGCCGAGGTCGGTGACCGTCAGCGTGGTACCGCGCTGCACCAGGTAGTCCTTCTCGACGAGGAACGCCACGGCGTCGTGCACCGGTTCGACGTCCTCGTCGCCTTGGGCGAAGGCCAGCGTCTGCCGCCACCACGCCTCGGCCTCGACGACCGTGGTGATGCGGCCCTGCAACACCTCGGCGAGCACGTGGTCGGCCAGGCTGTCGTAGATCTGCGAGTAGACGGCGTACCCGGCCATGAGCCGCCGCTGCCAGTCCGCGCGCTCGGTCTCGTCGGTCACGAGGTACGCCCAGCCCTCGGTCTCGCCGGCGCCGACGCGACCGGCCCGGCCGAACATCTGCATGACCGTGGCGGTGTCCATCGGGTCGGTGCCGATCTTCGTGTCGCGCACGACCACGGCGCGGGCCGGCAGGTTCACGCCCGCGGCGACCGTGGTCGTGGCGACCAGCACGTCGGCCTCGCGCGCCCGGAACGCCTGCTCGGCCGCGTGCTTGCCGTCCCAGTCGGCGTAGTGCAGCCGCACCCCGACCTCGGCGCACACCGTCTCCAGCTTGTCGAAGTCGGTGGGCCCCACCAGGTGCACCGGCGCACCGCGCTCGGCGGCGATCATCAGCGCGGTCGAGCGGACCTTCGGCTTCGACCCGCAGAACACCAGCACGCTGCCCTTGTCGGCGGTGTGCCGCTGCACGAGCTCCGCCACCGCCTGCTCGCGCATCCGCGACGCCTCGGCGTGCCGGGAGGTGGCGGGCAGCATCGGCAGCTGCCAGGTGAGCCGCGACGGCCGCCAGGTCGTGGTGACCAGCTCGCCCTCCAGCCAGTCCGCGACCTCCTGGGCGTTGGCCACGGTCGCCGACAACCCGACGATCCGCACCGGCGACTCGGCCCCGCGCACCCGTGCGAGCAACGCCTCCAGCAACGCACCGCGGCCCGCGCTGCCGAGCAGGTGGATCTCGTCCACGACCATGCAGCCGACCTCGGCGAGCGCCGTCTGCAGCGACGACGCCCGGCAGATCGCCTCGAACTTCTCCGTGGTCGCCACCCACAGGTCGGCGGCGCGCACCCGTTCGACGTCGACGGTGTACTCGCCGGACAGCCGTTCGACGCGCAGCCCCTGCCCGCGCCACGTCTCCAGCTCGCGGTCCAGCTCGTCGGTCAGCGTCCGCTGCGGCACCAGCCACGCCGCCTTGCGCCCCTCTTCGAGGATGCTGCGCAGCACCGCGAGCATCCCGACCACCGTCTTGCCCGCACCGGTCGGCGCCGTGACCACCACGTGCCCGTCACCGTCCACAACGGACGGGCAGGCCTGCGCCTGCGCGGGGTTCAGCGTCGAGTAGGGCAGGAACCGCAGCCAGTCGCGCGGCACCAGGTCAGCCGCGGGCACCGGTCGTGGTTCGGTGGCGCGGTCGACCGGCTCGTGCAGGTCCCACAGCAGCTCGAACGCGTCCCGCGCCGCCCGCGCACCGGCGTCGGTCAGCGGCGCCGTCGGTTCGGCGACCATGCCCGCCATCCCGGTCAGCGACGGCGTCACCCGCAACGGCCCCAGCGCGTCCTCGTCGACCGAGCTGATCCGCTCCTCCTCGACCCAGTGCGGCACCGCGCGGAACGGGACCCCGGCGGCGCTCAGCCGGGCGCGCAGGTCCGCGAACCCGTCCGCGTCCGGGAACACGACGCGGACGTCGGTGCCCTCCGGCAGCCGCGGCACGGTCAGGTCCGGGTCGACCGTCTTGCACCAGAACAGCATCCGGTGCTCGGTGACGTCCTCGGCCGGGGCCAGCGGCACCGCGACCGGGTGGCTGCGCTCCTCCGCGCCGTCGGCGTCGGCGAGGATGCGGCGGATCTTCGCCGCGATGACCGTGGTCGACGTGCGCCGCGGGGGAGGGGCGATCGGCTCCGGGGAGATCGGCTCTGTCGCTGCTGGTTCGGGTGGCGCGGGCGGCTGCGGTGCCGGTTCCGCGCGCTTCCCGGTGGGCTTCCCGGCGGGTTTTCCGGCGGGTTCTTCGGCGGGCTTTTCGGTGGGCCGAGGGCGTTCCACGACCGGTGCCGCCCGAGGCTCCGGCGGTGCGGGCCTGGTCCACTGCTCGACGGCCAGCTTCGACAACCGCTCGTCGTCGGCGAGCCGCCGGGCCACCGCCTCCGGCCGCAGCTCACCGAGCACCGCGCGCTGCGCCAGGTGCAGGTCGCTCAGCTTGAACGACGCCGGGCACCCCGGGCACACCACCGCCGCCTGCAGCCGCGGTTTGCCGACGTTGCCCGCCACCCGGTACAGCCCGTGCAGCTCGCCGGAGCACCGCGGGCACGGCCGGTCGATCGGGTGGGGCGAGGGCTGCCAGCCAGGTTCCGCGTAGCGCGGGATCGCGGGTGCCGGCTCGACGCCCCAGAGGCGGCGAGCAACACCGGCGACGGACGTGTCGCGGCCGGAGCGGTCATCGGCGTCAGTCATGCACCAGTACCTGTACGAGGTGAAAAACGCGACGATACAGCGAGCGGACCCGCCGGGGCGGGGAGCGGCGGACGGCAGCGCAGCGTGTCCGGTCGTAACGGTCCGTGACCACCTCGGTAAGGTGGCGGCGTGAACGGTGTCAGGACCCGGTTCGCCGTGCTGGGAACCATCGAGGCGCGGTCCTGCGACGGGCCGCTCGACCTGGGCCCCGCGATGCAGCGCAAGGTGCTCGCGGTGCTGCTGGTCGGGGCGGGCGAGGTCGTGCCGGTCGACCAGGTCGTCGACGCGGTGTGGCACGACGACCTGCCGCACCGGGCGCGGGCCACGCTCTACACCTACGTCGCCCGGCTGCGGCGCGTGCCGGGCGTGGTGATCGTGCGGCGGCCGGGTGGCTACCTGCTCGACGTCGCACCGGACCACGTCGACGTGCACCGGTTCCGCGCACTCGTGCGGCAGGCCCGCGACCTGCCCGACGACGCGGCGGCAGGGCTGCTCGCGGAGGCGCTCGGGCTGTGGCGCGGCGAAGCGTTCGACGGCGCCGACACGCCCTGGTTCGCCGCGCAGCGCGCCGTGCTCGCGGACGAGCGGTTCGCCGCCCGGTTGCTCGGCACGGACATCGCGTTGCGGCGGGGCGGGCACAGCGCGCTGGTACCGGAGCTGATGGCGATGGTCGCCGAGCGCCCGCACGACGAGCGGCTGACCGGGCAGTTGCTGCTCGCGCTGTACCGGGACGGGCGGGCGGCGGAGGCGTTGCGGTGCTACGAGGACCTGCGCGTGCGGCTCGCCGAGGAGCTGGGCGTCGACCCGTGTCCCGAGCTGCGGCGCCTGCACCGGCAGATGCTCACCGACGACGCCGCGCTCGCCCTGGTCACGCCGCCTGCGGTGCCGCGCCAGCTGCCGGCGCCACCGCCCGCGTTCGTCGGGCGGGAGGGGGAGCGCGCCGAGCTGGACGGCGTGGCCGGCGGGGTGGTCGTCGTCGGCGGGCCCGGCGGGGTGGGGAAGACCTCGCTGGTCCTGCGCTGGGCGCACGACCACGCGCACGCGTTCCCGGACGGCCAGCTGCACGTGAACCTGCGCGGCTTCGACCCGTCCGCGCCGCCCGCCGCGGCCGGTGTCGTGCTGCGCGGGTTCCTGGGCGCGCTGGGCGTGCTGCCCGAGCGGATGCCCGACGACCTCGACGCCCGCAGCGCGCTGTTCCGGGAACGGGTCGCGGGACGGCGGGTGCTGGTCGTGCTCGACAACGCGCTCGACGAGGACCAGGTCCGGCCGCTGCTGCCCGGCGGGACCACCTGCCTGGTGCTGGTGACCAGCCGCAACCGGCTGACCGGACTGGTCGTGGCCGAGCAGGCCCGGCCGGTCACGGTGCCAGTGCTCACCGACGACGAGGCGGCCGCGCTGCTGACCCAGCGGCTCGGTGCGGCGCGGGTCGCGGACTCGGGCGCGGTGCACGACCTCGTCCGGCTCACGGCCGGGCTGCCGCTCGCGCTGTCCGTCGTCGCGGCACGGGCGCTGGCGCACCCCGCGTTCGGGTTGGGGGTGCTGGTGACGGAGCTGCGCGACGAACGCAGCCGCCTCGACGCGCTCGATGCCGGGGACCCGGCGTCGAGCGTGCGGGCCGTGCTGTCGTGGTCCTACCACCGACTCTCGCCCGCTGCCGCCCGGTTGTTCCGCCTGCTCGGCGCCCACCCCGGCCCGGACGCCGACCTGGCCGCCGCGGCCGCGCTCGCCGGTGCCGACCCCGGCGTCGTCCGGCCGTTGCTCGCGGAGCTGACCAGGGCGCACGTGCTGGACGAGCCCGCGCCGGGCCGGTTCGCCTCGCACGACCTGCTGCGCGCCTTCGCCCGTGCCGAGGCCGCGCCGGAGGAGACCCGGCAGGCGCTGAGCCGGGTGCTCGACCACTACCTGCACACGGGTTTCGCGGCCGAGCGCCACCTTTCGCCGCACTGGCCGCCGATCGACCTGGCCCCGCCGTGCGACGGCGTGACGCCGTTGCCGATCGACTCCTACGACGACGCGGTCGAGTGGTTCACCGCCGAACGCCCGGTGCTGCTCGCCGCCACCGCTCTGGCCGCGCGGTCCGGCTGGGACGTGCACGCCTGGCAGCTGGCCTGGGTGCTGTCGACCTTCCTGACCCGCGTCGGCCAGTGGGACGACCGGGTCGCCACGCAGCGCACCGCCCTCGCCGCCGCACACCGGCTGGGCGACCGCACGGCACTGGCCGAGGTGTCGCTGCTGCTCGGCCGCGGCACCAGCGTCGCGGGCGACCAGCCGCGCGCCGTCGAGGAGCTCACCGAGGCGCTGACGTCGTTCCGCGCCGTCGGCAACGACACCGGCGCGGGCATCGCGCACTTCTCGCTCAGCGTCGCCCACGCCCGCGGCGCCGAGCCCGCCGCGGCCCTGGAGCACGCCCGGCGGGCGCTGACCCTGTTCCGCGCCACCGGCGACCGCGCGTGGGAGTCGTTCAGCCTCAGCGCGGCCGGGTGGTTCCACGCACTGCTGGGCGACCTCGACCTCGCGGTCGAGCACAGCCTCGCCGCGTTGCGGTTGCAGGACGAGGTGCACGACCGCGACTGCGAGGCGCACACCCGGCGCACCCTCGGGTTCGTGCAGCAGCAACGCGGCGACCACGCCGCCGCCGTCAAGCACCACCGGCGCGCCTGCGCGTTGTTCCGCGAGCTGGGCGACTCCTACAGCGAGGCCGTCACGGCCGACCAGCTGGGCGACGCGCTGACCGCCACCGGCCATGCCGCGGAGGCGGTGGAGGCGTGGCAGCGGGCCGAGGCGTTGTTCGACGCGCTGGACCTCCCGGAGGCGCACGCGGTGCGCGAGAAACTGGCGCGCGTTCTTCCGTGAACCCCGACACCGCAGGTCACGGCGGTGCGGCAGAGCAAGATCGACCAGTGCCGTGTGGAGTCAGGCACCAGTGACATAGGTTCGTGCCGTGAGCATCTACGACATCCCCGTTTCCACGCTGTCCGGCGAACCCGGCGACCTGGGCCCCCTGCGCGGCAAGGTGCTGCTCGTCGTGAACGTCGCCTCCAAGTGCGGCCTCACGCCCCAGTACGCGGGCCTGGAACGGTTGCAGGGCAAGTACTCCGACCGCGGGTTCAGCGTGGTCGGCTTCCCCTGCAACCAGTTCGGCGGCCAGGAGCCCGGCTCGTCGGAGGAGATCGCGACCTTCTGCTCGGCCACCTACGGCGTCTCGTTCCCGATGTACGAGAAGGTCGACGTCAACGGACCCGGCCGCCACCCCGTCTACACGGCGCTCACCGAGCACGCCGACGCCGACGGCACCGCCGGTGACGTCCAGTGGAACTTCGAGAAGTTCCTGCTGTCCGCTGACGGGCAGGTGCTGGCCCGGTTCCGGCCGACGACCGAGCCCGAGTCCGAGGCGGTCACCTCGGCCATCGAGGCGGCGCTGGAGCTGCGCGAGTCCTGACGCGCCGCGGAAGCGGTGCGGTCACGGCCGGGCCGGCTCGCGTTCCACCACCGGCGCACCCGTCTTCGCCACGACCTCCTCCACCGGCACGCCCGGAGCGAGCTCGACGAGGTGGAACGCCCCGTCGGCGACGTCCAGGACGGCCAGGTCGGTGATCACGCGGGACACGACCCCGCGGCCGGTCAGCGGCAGCGAGCACGACTCGACCAGCTTCGGCTCGCCCTTGCGCGTGGTGTGCTCCATGAGGACGATGACGCGTCCGGCGCCGCTGACGAGGTCCATGGCGCCGCCCATGCCCTTCACCATCGCGCCGGGCACCATCCAGTTGGCCAGGTCGCCGTGCGCGGAGACCTGCATGCCGCCGAGGACGGCGGTGTCGATGTGACCGCCGCGGATCATGGCGAAGCTGGTGGGGGAGTCGAAGAACGACGCGCCCGGCAGCACGCTCACGGTCTGCTTGCCCGCGTTGATCAGGTCGGGGTCGACCTCGTCGTCGTAGGGGAACGGGCCGACGCCGAGGATGCCGTTCTCGGCGTGCAGCGTCACGGCCGAGCCCGCCGGCAGGTGGTCGGGGATCAGCGTGGGCAGGCCGATGCCGAGGTTGACGTACTCGCCGTCGCGCAGTTCGAGCGCGGCCCTGGCGGCCATCTCGTCGCGGGTCCAGGCCATGTCAGTTCGCCTCCCGGCGGGCGCGGGTGGTGCGCTTCTCGATGTCCTTGCGGGCGGCCTGCTCCGGGGTGAGCGCGACGACGCTCTGCACGAACACGCCCGGCAGGTGCACGTGGTCGGGGTCGATCTCGCCGGCCTCGACCACGCGTTCGGCCTCGACGACGGTGAACCGGCCCGCCATCGCGGCCGCGGGGTTGAAGTTGCGGGCGGCGGCGTGGAACACGCAGTTGCCCGCGCGGTCGGCGACCGCGGCCCGCACGAGCGCGGCGTCGGTGACGATCGACTCCTCCAGGACCATCTCCCTGCCGTGGAACGTCCGCACCTCCTTGGGCGGTGAGACGACCGCGACGGTGCCGTCGGCGTGGTAGCGCCACGGCAGGCCGCCCTCGGACACCAGCGTGCCGACCCCGGTGGGGGTGTAGAACGCGCCGACGCCGGAACCGCCCGCGCGCAGCCGTTCCGCGAGCGTGCCCTGCGGGGTGAGCTCGACGGTCAGCTCGCCGGAGAGGTACTGCCGGGCGAACTCCTTGTTCTCCCCGACGTAGGACGCGATCACCCGGCTGATCCGGCGGTGGTCGAGCAGCAGCCCGAGACCGGCACCGTCGACACCGCAGTTGTTGGACACGATCGTGAGGTCGTTGGCGCCCTGCTCCAGCAACGCCTCGATGAGGAACCACGGGATGCCGGCGAGCCCGAACCCGCCGACCGCGACGCTGGCCCCTGACCGGATGCCGGCGACCGCCTCCGCGGCTGAGCCGACCACCTTGTCCAGGCTCATGACCGCACCGCCTCGAAGACGGCGGCGAGACCCTGCCCGCCGCCGATGCACATGGTCTCCAGCCCGTAGCGGCTGTCCCTGCGCTGCATCTCGTGCGCCAGGGTGGCGAGGACGCGCGCCCCGGTGGCGCCGACGGGGTGGCCGAGGGAGATGCCGGACCCGTTGGGGTTCAGCCGTTCGTCGGCCGGGTCGAGCTTCCACTCGCGCAGGCAGGCGAGGACCTGGGCGGCGAACGCCTCGTTGAGCTCGATGACGCCGACGTCGTCGAGGGTGAGCCCGGCGCGGTCGAGCGCGGCGGCAGCGGCGGGCACCGGACCGATGCCCATGACCTCGGGCCCGACACCGGCCACGGCCCACGACCTGAGCGCGAGCAGGGGTCGCAGCCCGCGCTTCTCCGCCTCGGCGCGCGTGGTGACGACGCACAGCGCGGCGCCGTCGTTCTGCCCGCTGGCGTTGCCCGCCGTGACCGTCGACTCGGGGTCGATCTTCGCACGCACCGGCCGCAGCTTCGCCAGGTCCTCCAGCGTGGTGTCCGGCCGCGGGTGCTCGTCGCGGTCGACGACCACGTCACCCTTGCGGTGCGGGACCGTCACCGGCACCAGCTCGTCGGCGAACCGGCCCGCCTCCTGCGCCGCGCCCCACCGCTGCTGCGAGCGCACCGACAGCTCGTCCTGCTCCTCGCGGGAGATGCCGTACTCGCGGCGCAGGTTCTCCGCGGTCTCCAGCATGCCGCCGGCCACCGGGTGGAACCGGCCACCGGCCGTCTCGCGTGCCCGCACCAGCCGGTCCACCAGCTCGACGCCGCCGCTCTTGACGCCGGTGCGCAGCCCGAGCGCGTAGTGCTCCACCTGCGACATCGACTCGGCACCACCGGCCACGACGACCCGCGCGGCACCGGTCGCGACCTGGCCCGCCGCGTACAGCACGGCCTGCAGCCCCGACCCGCAGCGCCGGTCGACCTGCACACCCGGCACCCCGACGCCCAGCCCGGCGTCGAGCGCGGCGATCCGGCCGATCGCGGGTGACTCGCCGTTCGGGTAGCACTGCCCGAGCACGACGTCGTCCACGTCGCCCTCGCCCAGCCCGGTGCGGCGAACCAGTTCCTTCAGCAGGGTGGCCGCCAGGTCGGTGGCGCTCAGCGGTGCCAGAGCACCGCCGAACCTCCCGACCGGTGTGCGGAGGGGCGCGCAGATCACGACGTCGGTCATGCCCTCGACGCTAGATCGTCGCGTCCATATCTGGAAATACTCATTTCACGTCGGCTGAGACTCTGTGAGTATCAATGCGTGGAACTCCGCCATCTGCGCTACTTCGTCGCCGTCGCCGAGGAACGGCACTTCGGCCGGGCCGCCGAACGCCTGCACATGGCCCAGCCGCCGCTGTCGCAGCAGATCCAGCAGCTGGAGGCGGAGCTGGGCGTGACCCTGCTGCGCCGCACCACCCGCAAGGTCGAGCTCACCCGTGCCGGCGCCGTCTACCTGGACCGCGCCCGCGCCGTGCTGGCCGCCGTGGACGACGCCGGTGCCGAGGCCCGCCGGGTCGCCGCCGGGCTGGAGGGGCGGCTCGTCGTCGGCTGCGTCGGCTCCGCCACCTACAGCCTGCTGCCCGCCCTCGCCCGCACCCTGCGCGAGGAGCTGCCCGACGTGGACTTCGCGTTCCGCGGCGAGATGCTCGCCCCCGACCAGGTTGCGGCGCTGCTGGCCCGCACGATCGACCTCGCCCTGCTGCGCCCGCCGGTCGACCACCCGTCGGTGCGGCTGAGCACGGTCCGCCGCGACCGCCTGATCGTCGCACTGCCCGAGGGTCACCGCCTGGCCCGCCGCCGCCGGTTGGGCATCGCGGACCTGGAGACCGAGGACCTGGTCGTGCACGCCTCCGGCGGCCGGTCGGTGATGCACGGGATCGTCGCGCGGCTGTGCCGTGCCGCCGGGTTCGAGCCGCGGGTGCGGCACGAGGTGTCGGAGACCTCGACCCTGGTCACGTTCGTGGCGTCCGGTCTCGGGGTGGCGGTGGTGCCGGAGCCGGTGGCCGAGCTGGGCGTCACCGGCACGGTCTACCGGCCGTTGACCGGGGCGCACCGCATCGACCTCGCCGCCGCCGTGCGGGTGGACGACGACTCGCCGGTGCTGGCGCGAGCGCTTGCGGTGCTCGGTGAGCTGACCCGGCAGGCCTGAACGCGACCGTCACTTTCGATCTTGCTGTGACTGTCCACATTGGTCCTTACTGGCCGGTAGCCCGCTATTTGGGAGGATTTGGGGAGAATCGGTTTGCGCGGGGCGAAATGGGGTTGCGTTGCCTCAAGCGAATTGCACCCTCCGTTTGGGTGTTCTTCCTGGTCGCGGTCGGCGTGTGACGGCGTTGTCCGAGCGCGGCAGAGCCTGGTGATCTCATGGGTCGTGCACCTGCAGCGCTGGGCTGTGATCAGTGTGGTGACATCGCGGTGTTCCTCGCGCGGTGGTCATCTAGGTGATCCAGAGGACACATCTGGTCACTGAGGACCGGAAGCCGTTCAACGCTTTGACCTGCGGCTTGGCTCGACCGAGCGCAGGTCGGGTCGGTCCGAGGACTACTTATGTGTGAACTATGGCAGCGATACCGCGCTGACCTGCGAAAACAAGACTCCTGCAGGTCAGCGCGGTTCCGTTCAGGTCCATTGAGGTCCATTGAGGTCCATTGAGGACCATTGAGGCATGTTCAACGCACGAAGTTGCTCCCAATCTGCTCTCACTCCGTGCTCCCAAGGCTCACGCAGCGGTCCGAACGCAACAAGCCGGGCGATCCCTCTGAATATGCTTGAGGGTCGCCCGCTTGTCATCCGCAGGTTGCGGGCGGCGCGGTGGCTCGATCCCCGAAGCGGTCGATCAGTTCTGCCGGATAATCGTCGAGCACGTAGTAATGCTGAACGCAGGCGATGTACGTCCCGCCGCTGAGGATGTTCTCCAGCCGCCCTGGGAGTCCACGAACCAGGCTGTCTCGTTGGACATGCGCAGCACCCAGTTCCGGGCGTTGATGGGGAGTTCGATGGTCGGTTGGGTGTGGTCGCACTTCACCGGGTAGCCGGACTCCTCCCCCACGGGATCGTGGTTGCGAAGTCTCGCAGCATGTAGCGGCGATTGAGACAGGAAATGGTCTCCGCGTCGGTTGTGCTCATCCACCCCAACCTGGAAGGGCACCGTCAACGTCTTCCAGGGTTGGTGGCGTGGGTGCGCGGTCGGGGCTCGAATGCCCGATCCGGAGACACCGATCTGCGTGCGCAACCTGTAGGTGTCCGTGACCACGTCGAGGCGCCGCGACAGTCGCCGTGCCGCCGTCCGGCGGTAACAGCGTGATGAAGATATAGCTGGGAACGGTCCGGACCACGTGAATTGCCCCATGTGCAATGACTGCGGATTCCGATGATCGGCCTATCAGTCCCACGAACGGTATTTCGTGATGGCGGCAGACGGGTGAATCCTCTCGACAGCGATTCTGGCGGTCTTGGACAGTTCCATCGTGCGCGGTTTCCTGCAACCACTCACCACATGCATTCCGTTCCCGCCACGCACAGCGAACGGTATGCCCGGAAGGAAAACTCCATGCACGACGACGATGAGCCGGTAGGCCGTGTACTCGGCCGACGGCAGGCGCTGATCCTGCTCGGCGCCGCAGGCGCGACGCTCACGGTTGCGGGATCTCCCGTGGCCGGCGCCACCCAAACAGCTGGCGGCCCCGAGGTCTGCGCACCGGCGCTGAACTGCGTGGTCAAGCCGGAGCAGATGGAAGGTCCTTATTTCGTCGACAGGATGCTCAACCGGTCCGACATCCGAACCGACCCGGCCACCGGTCGGCCGTCGCCCGGAACGGCGCTGACGCTCAACTTCACCGTCCAGTCGGTGCGCCCAGGGCAGTGCACCCCCCTGCCCAACGCCACAGTGGACATCTGGCAGTGCGATGCGTTCGGGCTTTACTCGGACATCCCGTCACAGGGAAGTTCCGGTCGCCGTTTCCTGCGCGGCTATCAGAACACCAACACGGATGGGAAGGCCCAATTCATCACCATCCTGCCCGGCTGGTACACCGGCAGGACCCTCCACATCCACATCAAGATCCGGACGACCGGCACCAACGGCCGTCCGTACGAGTTCACGTCACAGCTGTACTTCACAACCGCGTTCGGTGCGGCCTACCTCCAGACCCAGCCGTACGCGCGTAAAGGCCCTGCGGACACCACCAACAACAGGGACTCCATTTACCTGAGGGGTGGTGCCCAGATGGTGCTGAACCCCACCAGCACCGGGACCGGCTACAGCGCGGACTTCGCGATCGGTCTCGACCTGTCCAACACCCAGGTCGGCCTCCCCGACTGATCGGGACGTTCGCCGGGCCTTCTTGACTCGTCGTACTCGGCCCTTCCAGTCCGAGTAGGACGGTCAGATCGCCGGCGGGGAAGGGAAGTGGTACCGGCAGGTCCCGACTGCCCTTGACCGGGCACTGGTGCTTCCGGGGTGGCCTTCATGAGTGGGCTGCTGCCGCCGACCGGGATCGCCTTGCAGGTCGAAGGCCGTGGGTTGCGCGGTTTGTCGATGCGCGGTGAGGTCGTCAGCACCGGCTGCGCCGCGAACCGCGCTCACCGGACGACACCTCGACCGGGCACATCCCGATCTCGATGATCTCCGTCGACTCGCCCGGCGGCGGTGTTCCCGCCCAACAGGTCGCCTCGACGTCGACGACCAGCACGTGGTCAACCACCATCACGTGCTGATCGTCCCCGGTGTGTGAAGCCGATCAGTTGAGCTCCACCCCGACAGCGGACACGAACTCACCCGCCGCGACAGCGGCGGCGACGACCTCGATGTCGTCCGCCATGAACCGGTCCTCAGCCAGAGTGGGCACCAACGACCGGACCTTCGAGTACGTGGCCGCAGACTGCGGGCTCAGCCCGGACCGCCGCCCCGCCACGTCCACGGCCTGAGCGGCCGCCAGGTACTGCACGGCGAGAATCCGGGTGTTGTTGGACAGCACGCGGCGGGCGTTGCGTGCCGAGATCAGGCCCATGCTGACGATGTCCTGGTTGTCCCCGTTGGACGGCACACTTTGCGTGGACGCGGGGCCGATCGTCCTGTTCTCCGCGACCAGCGCCGTGGCCGGGTACTGCGCCCCGGCGAACCCGCTGTTCAGACCAGGATCGCCGGCGACGAGGAACTCCGGCAGGCCGTAGTTGAGGTGCCTGTTCAGCAGCCGGTTCGTCTGCCGTTCGGACAGCACACCCAGCTGCGTCAACGCGATCGTCACGTAGTCCATGGCAAACGCGATCGGCTGGCCGTGGAAGTTGGCGCCGTGGAAGATCTCCCTGCCCTCGAAGAACAACGGGTTGTCGTTCGACGAGTTGAGCTCGATCTCCAGCTTGCGCACGGCGTCGTGCAACGTGTCCCGCACCGCGCCGGCCACCTGCGGGACGGCGCGCATGGTGTACGCCTTCTGCAGATAGATCTCCGTGCGCTGCACGTCCTTGCCGTCGTGCCCCTCCTCCAGCTCGCGCCGCAGGTCGGCGTGCTCGACGGTCAACAAGCTGCCCGCGAGCAACGCCCGCAGGTTCGCGGCCGAGGCGATCTGGCCGGGGTGCGGGCGGGCGATGTCGTGACCCTCGGCCAGGAACGGGCTGGTGGAGCCGCGCAACGCCTCGATCATCAGCGCGGTCACGATCTCCGCCTGCCGCACCTGTTCCAGTGCCCGCGCCACGACCAGCGAGCCGAGGCCGGTCATCGCGGACGTGCCGTTGATCAGTGCCAGACCCTCCTTGAAGCGCAGCTCCAGCGGCTCGATGCCCCTGGCCCGCAACACCTCCCCGGTCGGCACGGGCTTGCCGTCGCGCAGCACGTAGCCCTCACCGATGACCGTGCTCGCCACGTGGGCGAGCGGCGCGAGGTCACCGCTCGCGCCGAGCGAGCCGATCTCCGGGATGGCGGGCGTGATGTCCGAGTTGAGGTACAACGCCAAGCGCTGCAGCACTTCCGGCCGCACCGCCGAATACCCCTTCGCCAGTGCGTTCAGCCGTGCCGCCACGATCGCGCGTGCCTCGTCGACGGCGAACAGCGAGCCGACGCCCGCGCTGTGGCTGCGCACCAGGTTCGTCTGCAGTTCCACCTCCTTCGCCACGTCGACGCGCATGTAGATCATTTCGCCGTAGCCGGTGGTCACGCCGTAGATCGGGATGTTCTGCCGGGCGATGTCCTCGAACATCGCGCGGCTCTTGGCCGCCTTCGCGAGCGCGGTCGGTGCGACCGCGCACTCCTGCCCCAGCTCCGCGACGGCGCGGATGCCCGCGATGTCGAGGTGCTCACCGTCGAACTCGACCAGACTCAACTGATTCCCCTTCTCAGTGTGGTTGCGAGCAGCAGCACGGCGAGCGGGTACAGCAACGCCCACCCGCCGAACGGCAGCACCAGCAGGCACCCCAGAAACGCGACCACGGCGCAGACACGGCCGATGTCGTCGGGTGGCAGCACCTTCACAGCGGCCGCGGTGCCCGCCAGGTACAGCACGAGGAACGTGGCGCTCGGCCACCCCAGCAACTCCCCGAGATCAGGTCGCAGCAGTGCGTCCGCGAGCAGCACCACCGCGAAGAAAACTCCCAGGCACGCCAACGCGACCCACGGCGTGCGGTGCCGGGAGTGCAGCCGCGCCAACGCTTTCGGCAGCTCGCCCACGCGCGCCTGGGCGTACAGAAGGCGGGAGAGGCCCGCGATGTTCGTGTGCACGGCCACGAACGCGCAGGCCAGCGCGAACACCGCTGTCGCCACCCCTGCCGCCCGGCCGAACGCGGACGCGGCGACCACGCTCATCGGTGCCAGCCCGTTGCCCTGCAGGTACGCGCCGGTGCCGATGGTCACGAACGCCGCCGCGCAGTACAGCACCGAGAGCACGATCGACGCGATCCCCATGCTGAGCGGCAGATCGCGTCCGGGGCGGCGGAAGTCCTCCGCGAGGTGCACGACCATCTCGAACCCGATGTAGGACCAGAAGATCAGCAGAGCGGCCGCTCCGACCGCCACCCACCCGTTCGGCACAAACGGCGTCAGGAACCCGGACCGCACATCGGGCAGTCCGGCGACGGAGATCGCCGCGATCACCGCACCCACGGCCGCCACAGCCCCGGTTTGCACCGCCGCGGACGCCTTCAGCCCCCGCGAGTTGAGCCACAGCGACACGAACAACAGCACCAGGGCCAACACCGAGGCGGCAGCGTCGGGCAGGCCGAAGTACGACGTCACGTAATGCGCGCCGACCAGCGCGATCACCGGCACGGACAGCGGCACCGAGGCGAGGAACCACCAGCCGCAAACACGGGCGGACCGAGGCCCGAAGGCATGCGAGACGTAGGCGATGATGCCTCCGGCGTCCGGGATGCGCGCCCCGGCCCGGCCCAGCGCCACTGCCAACACCAGCCCGAACAACGACATGGCCCCCCACGCGACGAGCGCGGCCGGTCCCGCGGTCCGTGCGGTCAACGCCGGCAGCACCAGCACGCTCGGTCCGAGCACCGCGCCGACGGCGAGCGCGGTCCCGGCGGGCACGGTCAAGTGCCGGCGCAGGCCGGTTTCCCCCATGAAGGATTCCACCCCAATGAGATAGCAGTGCGTGATTGCCCCACTTCGTACCGTAACCACATCGGGGTTGGTTCGTCGAGGTTCCAACCGGAACTTGCTCCGGTCTGCGGTTCGAACCGGACCGGTACTCCAGCCGCACTTCGTGGTCCTTGGCCTGCCTGCGCTGGTGGTGCAAGGTTTTCGCGCGGCGCTGGTGACGTCTTCGCCAGCGGGACCAGGCCCACTCGCGGGTGCGGTTTGGCGCGCAACATAAGTAGTAGGCCAGTTCGTGCTCGCCCGTCGCATTGCGCGTGAGCGAACGGCGGACCAGGAGCCAGCGGCGCCACCCTGGCGGGGTGGTGTCCTTGTAGATGGGCAGCGAGGCCATCGCCGAGTCGAACAACCGTGACCCCTGGCTCCGTGGCCGCAACTGCGACGTTTCCAGGCGTCATCTGGTGCTCGCGCCGCCAAGACGTCGGCGCGGAACGTTTCGCCGACCGCGGGGACAGTCTGATCACAGGCCACGGCGATGACGTAGCCGATGCGCTGTTGCTCCAGCTAAGTACACAATTTGTAGACCTTGCCGTAGGCCTCGTCTGCGGTCACCCACACCGCGGGGACCCCGGCGTCACGGCAGCGGTTGCGGTCCTCGGTCCACGACTTCGGCAAATACAACTCGCGGTCGATGAGCGTGCGTCCTTCACCTGTGGTGTAAACAACAAACACGCCGAGCTGACCGTTCTCGGTCCGCCTGGCGGTGCCGGAGTGCTGCCGCTGCACTCCGGCACCGCCGGTGCGCACACTGTCATTGACAACCACTTCCGCGCCGACTACCCCGAAAACCACTGTGAGAAGACGGCCGGCACCCCTATCGCCCAGGCGGCCGGTCGCACCAGCGAGTGACTGTGGGCTGGAGGATCGGATGGCACGGCCACCGCCGGTGCCTGCTCACCGGCGGTGGCCGTCCGGCGGCCGTCACAGCACCGAGGCAGGCCGTCCCTGCGGGCTCAGCGGGGGTCTGCGTCGCTTCAGACCACACTTGGCGTGCAGGTACTCATGTCCAGGCGGGTCAACTCGACTCGGAACCGGGTGTTCCAGGTCGGGTTGATGTCGGTGTGCAGTGTGAGGTCGATGGCGTTGTCGCCCAGCAGCGATATTGTCCGCATCCCGGTCGAGATCGTGATCTTGAGCGCCACCGCGGGGGAGCAGTCAGGAACGGGTCGTATTCCAGCCACAACACACCACGCAGCCCCTGGAAGGCTGGTCTTGTTGGCGGGTTCGAACGTGGTTGACTACGGGGCGCCGGTGACGATGTCTGCCCGCGCGGGGATGTCGCCGACCAGCACCGTGAGCTCGGCGGCGCTGGCGATCCCGGTAACAGGAGCGAAGTGCTCGTCGAAGGGCGTCGTGATCCTCACGCACAGTCGGCATCAACCTCTGTGCTTGGTGCGGCGGCTGTGTGCTCCATGGCCCGGCGTGATCATCGGGATCTGGCGGCCGGACTTCTCGGGAGTGAGCCGAGCGCGCGCCGATCCAGCCGACCGCGTCGGTCTGGGTGCAGCGAGGCGACAACACTTCACATCTCGACCGCGTGTAATCGACTGGTGGGTCTGCTCGCTGTCAAGCAGCTTCGGCCCTCGCCGGCGGATGGGCAGCTACTTGATCATGGCGAGGGCTCGCAGCGTCTCGTAGGAGCGTTGGATGAAGTTGCCGCGCAGGGTGGCGCCGGCGTTGGTCAAGGTCACCAGCGCGGTGCCGGATTGGGGGCTGAACCCCGCGAAGGCGGTGAACCCGCTGGTTCCGCCTGAGTGGAACAGCAGGTCGTGTCCCGGCCGCGCCCGGCGGAACCACAGGAGGCACAGGTCAGCGGTGTCTTCTAACGGAACGCGGGGGCGAGTGACGTCGGTGAGTGCACGGGCCAGGGGAGTGGCATCGGGTGCGAGGTGGGCGGCGAGGTAGTTCAGCATGTCGTGGGGTGTGGAGCGGAGTACCCCGGCGGCAGGCAGGCCGGGGATGTGCCACGGTGGCAGTGGTATGCCTCGCCAGTGGCCCACGGCCTGAGGCGTCGGCGCACCGCTGGTGGCGGTCAAGCCCAAGGGGCGCAGGACGCGTTGCGCGAGCAGCTGCTCGAACGGGAGGTGAGCCGCTTCGGCGAGCGCCCACCCGAGCAGCCCGACTCCGAAGTTGGAGTAGTGGCACTGCGAGCCGGGCGCCGAACGCAACCGCACGCGGGCCAGCGCGGCTTGGATCTCAGCCGACCCCAGAGCCTGGTAGGTGTTGGAGATCCAGGTCCGCAGCACCTTGGGCATGGCGGCCAGTGGTACCTGCGGCAGGCCGGAGGTGTGGGTGGCGAGGTGTTCCAACGTGATGGGGGCCGGACGCCGCAGCCGCCATCCCGGTGGGAGGTAGTCGTCGACGGGGTCGTCGTAGCGGACTTCTCCGCGTCGCACCATGTCGGCCAGCAGCAACGCGGTGAAGGTCTTGGTGACCGACCCGATTTCGAACCGGGTGTCCGGCGTGATCGGCTGCGTTCGATCCTTCGCGCTGAAGCCGTTTGCGCGAAAGGTTTTCCGGTCGCCGTGCAAGACAGCCACCGCCACGCCGGGTGACCGTCGGAGCAACGCCCGGATCAGCTCGCCGGGGTCGGAGGTGCCGGCCGCGGTCATCGGTTGCCCAGCAGCCGGGACACGGCCAGTGTGCCGGCGACCACGGCGCCGACCGTGGGGTGGTAGTGGTCCCAGAAACGCTCGGCCCGGTCGCCGTCGACGGTCTCGGCGTCGCGTGGCAGCAGGCCGTCGTTGTGCTGGACGGCAGCGAATCGCGTCCACACGTCGAGGTCGAATCGCGGTTCGGGCAGGCAGGCGTCCACGATCAGCAACTCGGCGACGAGGTCCCACTCCCCGACTTCTGCCCACACGTCCGTCCACACCGGAAGCCAGGTGCCGAGGTACTCGGCGATGTCGGGCGGCAGGTCGTGGGGCCGTGCGCCCCAGTCGGTCACGTGGAAAACGGTGTGGGTCATGCTGTACGCGGTGTCCCAATCGATGGCCCAGGGGGGCGGTGTCGCGCCCAGCCAGGTCGCCCGCAGCAGTGATTCCCAGTCGTCACCGGTGGGGATGCCGCACGTCCGGTAGGAGTTGGCCACCGCGAGCCGGCGGTTGGGGTAGACCTCGGGCAGCGAGCCGACCGCGGCGTTGTGCGCGACGAGTCGCTCGAGTTCCTCGTGGCGGTGGCCACCGTGGACGAAGTGGCAGTACACCTCGATGGGGTCGGTGAGCAGGCAGTTGCGCATCTGGCGTTCGTAGAGCAGGTCGCCCTCGCGCAGTTGGCGCCAGGTGAAGTCGATCAGTTCGCGTGCGGCGTGCAGCTGCCTGGTGCCCCCGACCCCCTCCCGCAGGACCAGGGCGGCGGCCATGCCGATTTCGGCGACGGGCTTGTAGACGGTGTCGGGCTCTTCCGGCTCGACCGGGATGTCGGCCGGGAACACTTCGGCGTCTCGATGGTCGTGCAGGTACGTCAGGCCCCGGTGGGCGACGTCGTGGGCGATCGGGATCAGCGAGGCCGTCATGCCGGTTCCATTCCGAGTTGCCGGCCGGCGATGGCGAGGTCGAGTGACAGCCGCGATCCGGTGCCGCCGTACAACCGGATGCGCTCGACGAGCAGGCCCGGATCGAGCAGTTGCCGCACGCCGCTGCTGCTCAGCAATGCGATCCAGCGGACCAACCGCGCCGCGGTGACGAAGTCCCGGCGCAACATCGCTCGGGTGGCTCCTCGCGTGAGCGGACGTGCGCCGTGGAACATCGCCGCCGCGATCGGACCGCCCACGCCCGGCAACGCCAGGGGAGAAAGCTGCGCCGCGGTGGCCGACCACTCCTGCCATGTCCTCGCACCGTCGAGGAACGCCGCTGCCGTCTGCGGCACCGCCGTCGGGACGGCATCGGGTCCCGAAGGGTCCGGCTGGCCAGTACGGGCGAGCAAATGGCTCGTGGCCCAGTCCCGCCATGCCACGACTTGCTGCTGCCGGGTGGTGGTCTGCCCGGCAGGGGGAAGACGGTGAAGGAACGGGCGATGACCGCCGCGTCGTCAGGGTGCACGGGGCGGCCCAGCAGCAGGTGCGGAGCGAAGACGTCCGCGCCGATCAACCGGACCGCCCCGAGGGCGATGCCCGTGTCCGCACCGGTGTTCATGTAGTCGGCGAGCCCGATGTCCTGGGCGCCGTCCACGGCGCCGAGAACGCGGTCGGCGACCTTGGCCGCCGCGTCCATCAGCGACACTTGCAGTCGTTCATCGTTCACCGGTACCAACAGCCCTTCCACTCGACTTGCGGCTGGCCCCGGCGGTCCGGGGCCGAACCCGTGCTAGTGCTTGGGCTCCTTGGGCAGCGGGGGCGAGAGCTTGAGCTTGAGCAGCAGCAGCGCCTGCGGGACGTCGACGCGCCGCGGCGCGTCACTGACACCGGCTTCGGGCTCCACCATGAGCGCCTCCACCGCGCTCTGCTCCTTGACGGCGGTCACCGCGCCGAGGAATACGTGCTGAGCGAACATCACAGCCTCCTTGGTCACCTGATATCGATGTGGAACGGGCAGGTCAACGTGACCCGGTAAATCGATTGGTCCGGTCAGGCCGGAATGAACACGACGCTACCGATCGAGAGGTTGTTGTTCATGTAGCCGCTCGCGATCGTCACGGCGTTCAGGGAGGTGCAGTTCGCGTCGTCGTAGACGACGGCCGAGTACCCCGTCTCGTTCTTGAACGACTTTCGCGGTCCTTTGAGGTCGTAGCAGGTCCGCGGACCGAGCAGGAGGTTGAGCACCGGGGTGGGGGAGGGGTTCGTCACGTTGTAGACGTTTCCCTGGAAGTAGGGCTGGTCCCACGCGCAGAACGTCGGTGTGGTGGAACAACCCTGAGCGGCCATGGCCGACGGGGTCGCCACGGTCAGGGACAGCAGGACCGATGCCGCTGCTGTGGCAGCGACGGCGCGCGGACTTCTCGGCAAAAGCATTTGTTCTCCTTCTGGGGAAGATGCAGTGCTCGTCCAATGAAGGCAGGAAAGGCATCGAAGTACTCTTCAACGGCCTTCCGTGAGGGCTACCGAAGAATCTGTCGGTCCTGCTCCTTCATTCTGTAGACGTCCGAAATCCGCTCAGTACTCAAACGTTCACCCGATCGGCCCAGAGAAGTGGCTGGTGCCATTGAAGAACGACTTTGCTCGAATCATGGGCACGAACACAGACCATCGAGCACACGTCACACCCTGGGTGGTCACCCCTGCTGACCTTCGTGGCGATCGCTCTGAGACAAACGGCACTCACCACCGATCGCGTGGGCGCCCGCTACTACGCGACCTAAACCCTCATACGCCCGGACTACCACGATCGAGCTAACTGAGATGGCGGAACGTCACGCGACCGCTGCCAGTGACGATTCCCGCTGACAGGGACTGGCTGCTGCTCTGTTCGCATCGATGAGATCGGGTGCGCGGACGGTCAGCGACTCGGCATCGACACCGATGTCGTCGATGCGGCGAGCACGGGCTGCACCTCGCGGACGCTGCCGTCGGTCGGCACCTGGAGGGCGAGGCTGCCGTCAGTCGCACGTGGCCTCGGCGAGCGTGTCCTCGGCCGCGGGCCCTCCGCGACGACCTGGCCGCCCTCGATCACCGCGATGCGGTCGGCCAGCTCGTCGGCCTCTTCCGGTATTGCGTGGCGAGGAAAATCGTCACGTCCGTGTTCGCAAGCCCTCCCCCCAGCTCCACCGTGCTCGCAACATCAAACAACAGCGTTGAGACTCTCGGCAGCAGCCCGATCAGTAGAACCACTCAATCGTGTAGTACATCGGCTCGCCTGGAAGGGGCGCACTGCATCTGTCCGTGGTACTCGTTGCGGGAGGTGTGTCCGGATGAACCGCAACCTGCGGACCTGGACGGCGAACTACTTGTGCGCAAGTCGGTGGAGATCCGCGAAGTCCGCGGGGATGTTGCCGCCGTGCTCGAAGTACGCGGTGAGGACTCTCCGCACCGTCTTCAGGGGTACCACCTGCTCGGCGGGGATCTCTTGGGTGTTGGCCGCGAAGTCGAACAGCTCCGTCCCTGCGGCGTTCTGGTCGCCAAGCGTCGCGCGGGCCGGTTCCCACAACTCGTGCACGAAACCGGACTTCATGCCGATGCCCGCATACAGGTGAGGGAAGCCATACGGGTCGTCGTTGACCGCGAGCTCGACGATCGCGGGAACCGGCTTGTCGCCGGGCAGCGCGATCACGCGATCGATCAACGCGGACAACTCTTCCTCTGAGTCGATCAGTACGGGAGATTTCGCCGACTCGCGATCAAAAACGGCCTTCAGCGTTGCCACGGTGCCCGTGTCCCTCCTGCGATCGTCTGCTTGTACCCGTCCGAACCGTAGATCGTGAGCGTGGAGCCGGCGGGCAGGATCGCCCCGACGAGCACCTCGCACCCGAAGTCACCGGGACACGGAAGGTTGTTGATCAGAACCGTAGCGTGCTGGATGTCGTTGTTGCGCATGTGCACCGCGAGCTTCGTTTCCACGTGCCACGCGGAGAACGGCAGCCCGGGACGCGGAAGTTGGAGCGACTTCAGGCACTCCGCGACGTCAGCGGCGTCGGCTCCTTGTCCGCTCACGATTTCCGTGTCATCGACTCCGTCCGCGAACCACCGCCCGTGCGTCTTCTGGCCTGTGCTCGCCTCGACGGGTGGGGGAAGCTGATCGCGGAGCTTCTGGATGTGCTCGGGTGAGCCCGGCTTCGGTCCACCAGAACGCGCCGGAGATGCGGGAGGCGCGGGTGAAGGCGAAGTTGGCGGGCCGCCGTCGAGTTGCAACCGACTGACCATGCTCTTGATCGCGTCCGCCGCCGAGCCGAGACCCGACGTCAACCCCTCGGGCTCGCGTATGCCCTCGACTGCCTTCGTGAACATGGCACGTGTTTCTTCAACATCCGCTTGAAGCGAACCCGTCCCAGCAGCCCCCAGAAGTTCGTAAGCCTCCTCGGCGAGATCCGCCGCCGCGTGTGCCGCACTGATCGCTTCTTCGATCTTGTTGAGTGCCCCGTTGAGTCCGTCCCCGACCTCGCCGATCGTTGCCACCGTGCCCCTCCGATCGGCATCGATGCTCGCACGAGGCACCGACAAAAGCAGGGACCCCGCCAGACGCATGGCCTGGCGGGCGCAGTTGCCGTGCTTGATGTAGCGACTAATACGAATCGCACCGTGCCTCGATTGAGTGAAAGGTCCTCAGCGCCGGTGGTTTGCCGCTATGGCCGTCAGGTCGACACGGAAGAACGCGTCGTCGATCGCCACATCCACCTCGGCGTCGACCCACCCGTCCGCGAAGACCTCGTCGTCCTCGATGTACAGCCCGACCGGGTCGAGCACCCTGTTCAACGCCGCCAGGTAGTCGCCCACGATCGCTTCGACATCGTGAACACCGGCGGTCGGGCCGAGATGCGCGCGCACAGCACCCTCCAGGGTGGTGGCCTCACCGAGATCGTGCCGGGCGGCCAGTGCGCCCAGCGACCGCTCACTCACGCCTGCCTCCCGTACAGGTCAGTCAGGATGACGATGTCCTTCGTGCCGCCGATGCGCGGGACCGAGCGCAGCTGTTTACGCATGAACTCACCGGCCCGGCCGGCGAACTGCCCGGCAACCGAACCGGCGCTGGCGAGCCAACGCAGCCAGGTGAGGTGCGTATCGACGTCGCCAGCCGCAGGGCGACCGTGGTCGACTTCCGCCGTGGTCGTAGAGGTCATGACGACATGGTGTCGATCGAGGGCCTCACTCGATCGAGACACCACCCTGCGATCGCGACTTCTGTTCGTGCTGATCAAGCGCAAGTGGGTGCGAGGTCGAGTTCCACATGTTATCGGCGGTAATGGTGCAGGCGACGCCAGCGTCGCACATCGCGCGACCGCGGTGCTGCCCCCGTTGACGTACTAGATCTTGCCCTCGTCGTACTGCAGGACAACAAGCTCTGCACCGCCTGCGGCTGCCAGTCGGTCAGGCCGTCGGCGTGCGCGGTCTTGGCGGGCCAGGTGGTGGTCTGGGTGTCGGACTACCGGATGTGTTGCAGCTCGGCGGCAGCCTCGGCGATGAGCTCCAACGACTCACCATCGCTCAGTGCCATCTCGCTCAGCTTCGTGAACCGCTGCACACATCGCTCGGTCAGGCTTGGGTCTTCGTCGTAGTCGCCTTTGAGGAAGGTTTCGAAGTACGCGACGGGTCTGCTGCACGAGCAGGTGACCCCCATCCTTTGGTACGCCCGCCGGGGACTCGAACGCACACCACGCCGTCGCTGGACCATCGACGACCACTTGATTCGCGTACAGGCGTTCGACGTCCGCAACGGTAGGTACAGGCTGAACATGGGAGGATGGCGGGAGGAGATTGGGAGAAGGCAAGGTGTGGCAATAGGATTGAGATGCTTTCAAGTGCATCCAACTGCATCGCCACGACCAGTTGCTTCAGCGTTCGCGCAAGCCAGGCGATGATCTGGCCCACCCTGAAGGTGTGGTTCCTGAGAGGAGAGGTCAGCCGATGAGCCGGTCCGGTGTGGACGTGCACGTGCTCGGCGACGACAGCGCGCCGGTGGTCGGTGAGGTGGAACGGATCTGCGCTCACGCCGACCCGGTCGTCCGCAACCTGCAGATCACCCACTGCTACCACCGGTTGTCGCGGGCGCTGGCCGCGCGCACCGGCGGGGGCGCGAACTGGTGCACCTTCGCGGTGTGGGCGTCGAAGCAGGTGGGGCAGTCGATCCGGCAGGAGGACCTGGCGCGCACGGTCGAGCGGTTGCTCAAGGCCTCGCCCGAGGTGGCCGCCGGCGTGGACCTGGTGGTGCGCGGGCTGCGGCGGGGTGTGCCGCGGGAGGTGCTGGAGCACGCGCACGGCGTGGTGCGGCAGGCCGTGCTGACGACCGCGCGGCTTGACGACGTCGGTGCCGCGGCGGCGCGGGGCAACCTCAAGGTCTTCGAGGAGGTCGCGCGGGAGTTCGCCCGGTTCCTGGCCGGCTTCAGCGGCGGTGCGGACGAGCCGATCGGGGAGTTCCGCGACTCGCTGCGGTCCGGTGAGCCGCCGGAGGGGCAGCGGTACCTGCGCCAGGCCTTCGGCCGGTACCACCGGGCGATGACCACCGACGACCCCAAGCAACGCGCGGAGTTGCTGCTGCTGGCCAACATCGAGGTCGGCCTGCACGAGCAGACGCGGTTGCAGCCGGAGATCGCCGCCGCGATGCAGGCGCCCGTGGTCGACCCCCGCGAGCTCGAACGGCGGCTGTTCGAGCTGCTGCTGCCCGGTAGCCGGGTGGTGCGGTGGCTGCGCAAGGCGGTGTTGTTCGTGCTCGGCCGCCGGACCGCCGTGCGCATCGCCACGGAGCAGTTGGCCGACCAGGCGCGTGCGGTGGTCCGCCGTGCGGTGACCCGGCACCTGATGACGCTGGCGTTGCCCGGTGGTGAGGTGCTCGACCTGAGCGACGACCTGCCGGCCGCGTTCCCGCCGCTGCTGGCAGAGCTGGCCGACCCGGAGCTGCTGGCGTTGCTCGCGCAGGTCGACCCGACGCCGGACAGCCTGCGCGACACGGCCGCGCGGGACTGGGCCGACCTGCCGGACCGGATGCACTACATCGCCGACATGTTCCGTTGCCACGCGGTGCGCGACGACCTGCTCGGCGCGCCGTTCACGGCCGAGCAGGTCGAGGCGCTGACCTCCGGGCGGCGCCCCGGCGGCCCGCTCTGACCCCCTGCTCCACCCGCATCTGCAAGTACCACCAACTCAAGATCATCGAGCACTTTTCCACTACCAACTCGTCCTCCCGTCACCTGCTGCTTCGGCGACCGGCGAACAGGTTGGGTGCAGTCAGCGGCGATTTGATCAAGAGTTGGTGGTACTTGCAGATGCCCGGGGCAAGCAGGGGAGTTAGTTCTGGACCAGGCGCCAGCGGTTGTCCGCGCTGCCGTTGTCCGGGTCCTGCACGATCTGAGCGCCGGCGGCGGTGGAGCCGTTGAGGACGCCGAGCAGCTTGCCGCTGTTGGCGTTGCGGACCTTGTAGGTGCCGTCGCCCTGCGGCAGCAGCGTCCAGCGGTGGTCGGCGGTGCCGTTGTCCGACCACTGCAGGACGCGGGCGTTGTCGGCGGTGGACATGTTCTCCACGCCCAGCACCTTGCCGCTGTGCACGTTGCGCAACCGCACGTCGGCGCCGTCGGTGACGATCTGCCAGTTGTGGTCGGCGGTACCGCTGTCGTGCCACTGCACCGCCAGCCCACCGTCCGAAGTGGACATGTTCTGCACGCCGAGCACCATGCCGGTGGCGACGTTGACCAGCCGGTGGCTCGTCGTGCCACCACCGCCGCCGGCGTTCCAGTAGACGGTGTAGTTGAAGCCGTGCGCGTCGTGGAACGGCCCGAGGTTGACCTGCGTGCCGTTCGCCGTCGCGGTGAACGCCAGCGCCGACGAGCTGGTGCGCGTCACGGAGCTCACGTTGAGCGACGGCAACCCCGACAGGCTGGAGTTGCCGTAGTTGCCCGCCAGCACCGCCGGGCCGTAGGTGAGCGCGACGACGTTCGAGTTGTCGTTGGCCGCCTGGGCGATCACGCGCATCGGCAGCTTCAGCACCACCACGTCACCGGAGGTCCACGACCGGGTCAGCGACGCGTAGGAACCGGGCGTGGCGGTCACGTCCTGCGCGGCACCGTTGACGCTGATGGTCGCGCCCGACGTCCAGCCGGGGATGCGGAACCGCATCGTCCACGACCCGCTGACGTTGCCGGTGACGGTGAACGTCGTCGTGTCGCTCGCCGGGTAGGTCGTGGCCTGGGTGACCGTGATGCCGCGCGCCGACCACGTCAGCACCGACGGCGCGTACAGGTTCACCGTCAGCGTGGTGCCGCTGTAGAAGTAGATCGAGTCGGCGAGCTTGGTGTTGTTCTCCAGGCCGGTGCCCTGGCAGCACCAGAACGTGGTGTAGTCCGTGCTCCAGTTGCCGCCGCCCCACGCCGGCCCGGTGTTGCCGCGCCGGTGACCGGGGTTGAGGCCGGTGAAGTAGCAGATGTGGCCGTGCGGGTCGGCCGGGTTCTGCTGGCCGATCAGGTGGTTGATCAGGGCGCGCTCGTAGTAGTCGAAGTACGCGGCCCTGTTCGGGTCGAGCAGCCACAGCTCCCGCGTCAGCTTCAGCATGTTGTAGGTGTTGCACGCCTCGCACGCGTCGGTGTTGAGGTACGCGGCGATCGCGTTGGGGGAGCGGAAGTGCTCGGCCTGGCTGTTGCCGCCGATCACGTACGTGTGCGCGCCGACGGTGATGTTCCAGGCGTTCGAGGCGATGTCGCGGTACCGGGTCGTGCCGGTCGCCTTGTACTCGCGGGCCGCGCCGATCCACTTCGGCACCTGCGTGTTGGCGTGCAGGCCGGCCAGCCGGTCCTGGTTGGCCGCCAGCGGGTCGAAGACCGAGGCGTGGTCGAACCGCTGGGCCGTGGCGAGCCAGCGGGAGTCGCCGGTCTGCTGGTACAGGTCGGCGAGCACGGCGTTCATGCCGCCGAACTCGGTGCCCAGCACGCGCTGCATCACGCTGTAGGACAACCGGGACGTGCGCCAGTCCACCCAGCCGGCCAGGCGCAGCAGCACGTCGCGCGCCTGGTTGTTGCCGAGGTAGCGCCACGCGTCGAGCAGCCCGGCGAGGGTCTTGTGCATCGAGTAGTACGACACGGCTTTCGGCGAGCCGGACTCCATCGCGTCGAAGTCCGACTCCGGGAAACCGGCCAGGTACCCGGTGTTGAACCCGGCCGCACCGTTGTTCGCCTGGCACTTGGCCAGTTCCGCGACCATGTAGTTCGCTTTGTCACGGCACGTCGTGTCGCCCAGCATCGCCCACGCCTGCGCCCACGCCGTGAGGAAGTGGCCCTGGCTGTGCGTGCGGAACGGGAAGTTCGGCGCCTCCCAGCCACCCAGCGCGGCGGCGCCGTTCGTCGACAGCCGGTGGTTGGCGCGGAAGTTGTAGAGCAGCCGGTCCACGTCGACGAACCGCAGGTACGACAACGTCCGGTTCTGGTTCTCCTGCCACCGCCCGGACGTCAGCCGGACCTCGGACAGGTCGAAGGCGTAGGCCGACACCCCCGCGTCACCGCGCACCGGCGGCACCGCGGCCGCTTGGGCCGCGGCGGAGACCAACGAGGGTGCGGTGGTCGCGACCGCGACCACGCCCGCTGCCTGGAAAAGCCTGCGTCGACTCAACGATGAGGACATGGCGCGCTCCGGTTGCTCGGCGAGTGGTGCGACGTCGCACCGTCGTGGCTCCGCGACCGAATGTAGCCACGACCTCACCGACCGGTCAACGGTTCGATGTGAGCGCTAACGTCCGTGGTGAGGTTTTGGACCAGGGTGCCATCCCGGCTTTACAAGCACGTTCGACGATTCGATGACCACTTCCGGACAACCTAAATGTTATCGCTAACATGATCTTGCGGTGACCGGTGTGATCAGTCGGCACGGCGCACCGCCGACGGCATGGTGAACGAGATGGTCTCGACGGCGGTGGTGTGCGTCGACACGTCGACCACGCCCAGCTCCCGCAACGCGGCGACGACCTCGTCCACCAGTTCCGGTGGCGCCGAGGCACCGGCCGACAGCCCCACCGCGGTCACGCCCTCCAGCCACGCCGGGTCGATCTCCGAGGCGTCGTCGACCAGGTGCGCCGGGGTGCCGGTGCGGGCCGCCAGCTCGACCATGCGCACCGAGTTGGAGGAGTTCTTCGAGCCCACGACGAGCACCAGGTCGGACCGCGCGGCGACGTCGCGGATCGCCACCTGCCGGTTCGTGGTGGCGTAGCAGATGTCGTCGGAACCGGGTCCGCGCAGCTGCGGGAACTTGCGCTGCAACGCCGCCACGACCTCGGCGGTCTCGTCGACCGCCAGCGTGGTCTGGGTGAGGTAGGAGACCGGGCCGGTGATCTCCAGCGCCTCGACGTCGGCGACGGTCTCCACGAGCACCGTCCGGTCGGGCGCCTCGCCGAGGGTGCCGTCGACCTCCTCGTGCCCGGCGTGGCCGATCAGCACGATGGTGTCGCCGCGCTCGGCGAACCGGCGGGCCTCGGTGTGCACCTTGGCCACGAGCGGGCAGGTCGCGTCGACCACGTCGAGCGACCGTTCCACGGCCTCCGCGCGCACGGCGGGGGAGACGCCGTGCGCGGAGAACACCGCCGTGGCACCGGGAGGAACCTCCGACAGCTCCTCCACGAACACGGCGCCACGGGCCTCCAGACCGCGCACCACGTGGACGTTGTGCACGATCTGCTTGCGCACGTAGATCGGGCCACCGCGCTGGTCGAGCAGTCGTTCCACGATCTCGACGGCCCGCTCCACCCCGGCGCAGAACGACCGGGGCGAGGCGAGCAGCACCGAGCGTGGCGGGTGTTCGGTCATCAGGGGGCCTTCCGATCGTCGGGGACCTTCGCCTTCGGCAGTGCGCGCAGGGTGGCCTGGGCCTTGAGCAGCATCTCGTCGTACTCGGCGGCGGGGTCGGAGTCGAGCACGATGGCGCCGCCCGCGCCGATGGTCAGCTCGCCGCCGTGGCTCACGGCGGTGCGGATGGTGATGCTGAGGTCGGCGGTTCCGTTGCGGGACAGGAAACCGATGGCGCCGGAGTAGACGCCGCGGGCCTCGGTCTCCAGCTCGTCGATGATCTCCATGGTGCGCAGCTTCGGCGCTCCCGTCATGGACCCGCCGGGGAAGCACGCCCGCACGGCGTCCACCGCGGACGTGCCGGCCCGCAGCGTGCCGGTGACCGTGGAGACCAGCTGGTGCACGGTGGCGTAGGACTCGGTGGCCATCAACGACGGCACGGTGACGCTGCCGACCTCGCAGATCCGCCCGAGGTCGTTGCGCAGCAGGTCCACGATCATCAGGTTCTCCGCGCGGGTCTTGGGGTCCATCTGCAACGAGCGCCGCCGCTCGTCGTCGGTGCGCGGGTCGGGGTGGCGGGGCGCGGTACCCTTGATCGGCTTGGTCTCGACGGTGCGGGTGGCGTCGACCTTGAGGAACCGCTCCGGCGAGGAGCTGAGCACCGTGACGTCGCCCAGCCGCAGGAACGCCGCGTACGGCGCCGGGTTGAGCCGCCGGAGCCGCCGGTAGTAGGCGAAGTCGTCGGCCGGTGCGGGCAGGCGGAGCTTGTCGGTCAGGCAGATCTCGTAGCTCACGCCCTCGCGCAGCCGCCGGTCGCACTCGGCGATGTCGGCGAGGTACCGCTCCTGCGAACGGACGAGAAACCCCGACACGTCGTGCTGTTCCGCTTGCGCGGCAACGGGGTCCGGTGCCGGAGCGGGCAGGTCGGCCAGCGCGCGGACGGTCGTGCCGGTCCACTCCTCGGCCGCTGCCAGGTCCCGCTGCTCGCCCACGGCGACGACGTAGGTGCGGTTCTCCGCGTGGTCGACGGCGATGAACCGGTCCGCCTGCAGCCACACGGCGTCCGGGGTGTCGGACCGGTGGGCCCTGTTCGCGCCGCAGTCGGCCTTCAGCTCGTACCCGAAGTAGCCGACGTACCCGCCGGTGAGGTCGAACGGCAGCCCCTCGGTGCCGGCGACCACGCGGCCGGTGCGGCGGTCGAGCGCCTCGAAGATCGTGCCGCTCTCGAACCGCGCGGTGCCTCCGGCCGGGTCCACGACGACGTGCCCGTCCTCCACCCGGTAGGTGAGCATCTCGGCACCGGGTGCGTCGGCGGTGCCCAGGAACGAGAAGCGGGCCAGTCCCGGTTCGACGTGCGCGCTGTCGAGCCAGAACGCCCGCCGGCTCGCACCGAACGCGGTCTGGAACGCGGCCTCGGTGTCGACGGCCTTGTCCAGAATCCTGATGTGCGCCCGCAGCGGTGCATCTGGAGAGTGCACTGTGGACGGTGCGTCAGGCAGTGCGGTGCCGGTGCCGTTGCCGGTGAGGCCGTGCCCGTTGGTGCGCCGGTGTGCGCTCAGGGCCAGGTCGCGGAAGTTCGCCACGAGCCGGGCACCGTGCTCGGTGCAGATCGACTCGGGGTGGAACTGCACGCCCCACCACGGCCGGTCACGGTGCGCCAGGCCCATCACCACGCCGTCCTCGGCCCGTGCGGTGATCTCCAGGTGCGCGGGCACCGGCTCGGCGACGCTCAGCGAGTGGTACCGCACGGCGGTGAAGTCCTGCGGCAGGCCCGCGAACAAGCCTTCGCCGTCGTGCCGGACCGTGGTGAGGTGCCCGTGCCGCGGCTGCGGGGCGGGGGTGATCCGCGCGTCCGCCAGCAGTCCCATGCCCTGGTGGCCCAGGCACACGCCCAGCACCGGCAGCCGGCCGTGCTCCAGCACGTCGCGGGACCGGCCGAAGTCGCGGGACAGCGCCGGGTGCCCCGGTCCCGGCGAGATGACCGCGGCGTCGAAGCCGTCGAGGTCGAGGTGCTCCCAGCCGGCGTCGTCGTTCCGCACGACCACGGGCGCGACGCCGTACACCTCTGCCAGCAGCTGGTACAGGTTGTAGGTGTAGGAGTCGTAGTTGTCGACGAGCAGAACGCGCATGGGTTCATCACCAGCTTCGGTGGGCGCCTGGGGTGGTGGGGCGGGGTCGTCGCGTCACGTCCCGAGCAGGTCGTGGCCGATGCCCAGGTCGTCGAGCAGCAGCTGCAGCGGTCCGTTGTCCCGCTTCGGCACGGGCCGGGCCGCCGCCCACTCGCGCAGCTGGTCGGCGCCGATCTCGAAACCGCCCTGTGCCGCGACGGCCACCCACGGCTCCAGGTCGGCGGAGCGGAACGCGGTCAGGCCGCTGACGAGCGCCTCGCGGAACATCCGCTGCTGCGCGGAGTCCAGGCGCCGGTACAGCGATCCGCACAGCTCGCGGAACACCACGGCGTGACCGCTCTCGTCACGCCGGTGCAGGTCGGTGGTGATGCGGTTCATCGGCTGGATGTCCTGGGCCGTGGACAGCGTCGAGAGGAACCCGCTGATCGTCGTCTCCGCGGCCAGGGAAAACGCGATGTCGACGATGTCGCGGTCGAACCCGGACAGCCCGGTGCGTGCCGCCGCGAGCCCCTGCACCACCGACCAGCCGCCCGGTGCGAACCGCACGTCGCTCATGTCCCTGCGCCGCCGCGTGACGCCGACGGCGTTGTGGCACATGAGGATGTGGTAGTGCTCGTCGAGCATCGTCTGGTGCAGCGCCTCGACGGCGGCGTCGTCGCGGCGTACCGGGATGTTCCCGTGCAGCATCAGCCCGCAGGCCGGCAGGATGATCTCGTCCTCGATGGCCGCGGTCTTGGCGTTGTAGGCGATCCAGGCCGCGGACAGGATGCGCTCGCGGGCGTCGCGGTCGAGCCGTTCGGCACCGGGCAGGGCGAGCACCGGCACGAGGTGCTCCGGGAAGTCCGGCAGGCGCGGGTCGAAGTGCCCGTCGAGGTCGAGCTCGTCCTTCTTGACGGCCACCCGCCCGGCCCAGCGGCGGTTCAGCTGGACCAGCAGGTCGCGCTCGTACTCCTCGCGCACCGGGGTGCTGGACATCGGGAAGCCTCCTTCAGGTGGTCAGCTCGGGGACCGGGCACGCCAGGCGCGCAGCGACGCCGCGGCCTTGAGCAGCATCTCCTCGTACTCGTCGGCGGCGTCGGAGTCGAGCACGATCGCCCCGCCCGCGCCGATGGTCAGCCGGTCGCCGACGCGCACCGCCGTGCGGATCACGATGTTGAGGTCGGCGCCGCCGGAGAGGCCGAAGTAGCCGAGGGCACCGGAGTACACGCCCCTGGCCTCCGTCTCCAGCTCGTCGATGATCTCCATGGTGCGCAGCTTCGGCGCCCCGGTCATCGACCCGCCGGGGAAGCACTGCCGGACGCAGTCCAGCGCGCCGACCCCGTCCCCGAGCCGGCCGTGGACGGTGGAGACGAGCTGGTGCACCGTCTGGTAGCTCTCGACCGCGAGGTACGGGTCCACGAAGATGCTGCCCACCTCGCACACCCGGCCCAGGTCGTTGCGCAGCAGGTCGACGATCATCAGGTTCTCGGCCTGCGTCTTGGCGCTGGAGGCGAGGGTGGCGGCGATCTCGGCGTCGCGCACGGGGTCGCTGTCGCGCGGGGCGGTGCCCTTGATGGGTTTGCTGGTGACGGTGCGGTCGCGCTCGACGCGCAGGAACCGCTCCGGCGAGGAGCAGAAGACCGAGAGGTCGCCCAGGCGCAGCAGGGCGGCGTACGGTGCCGGGTTCGCCCGCCGCAACCGCCGGTAGAACGCCGTGTCGTCGTCGTGGAACGGCAGGTGCAGCTTGTCGGTCAGGCAGATCTCGTAGCTCTCGCCCAGCCGCAGCTGCCGCTGGCACTCCGCGATGTCCGCGAGGTACTGCTCCCGGTCGCGGACCAGGAACCCCGCCGCGTCGACCGGTTCGGCGGGCTCGACCGGCGGTTCACCGGCCTGGCGCAGTCCGGTGAGGACGGTCGCGGTCCGGTCCACCCAGTCCTGCGCGTCCTCACGGGTCGCCGGGTCGTGCACGGCGACGACGTAGGTCAGGCCCTCGCGGTGGTCGAACGCGATGACCCGGTCGGCGAACATCCAGGCCGCGTCGGGGGTTTCGGCGGTGTGCCGGTTCGAGGTGCCGCAGTCGGCCTTGAGCTCGTAGCCGAAGTAGCCGACGTACCCGCCGGTGAGGTCGAACGGCAGGGTGGTGCTGGCGACCTGCCGCTCGCGCAACCGGTGTTCCAGGTAGTCGAACACGGTGCCGGGCACGTCGCGTTCCCCGCCGGCGTCGCGCACCCGCACCACGCCGGTACCGCAGCGGTAGGTCACGACCTCGCTGTGCGGCCCGGACACGTCGCCCAGGAACGAGAACCGGGACAACCCCTCCTCGACCCGGCTGCTGTCGAGCCAGAAGCAGTGGGTGGACTCGCCGAACAGCTCCAGGAAGACCGACTCGGCGTCGGCGGTCGTCGGCACGACGGCGCTGACGAGCTCCAGCTCACCGCGGCGGTGGGCCTGGCGGGTCAGCTCGGCGAAGTTGCGCAGGATCTCCGCACCGTAACCGGAGGCGACCGACTCGGGGTGGAACTGCACGCCCCACTGCGGCCGGTCCCGGTGCCGCAACGCCATCAGCACCCCGTCGTCGGCCCACGCGATCGGGACGAGCTCCTCCGGCAGCGGTTCCCGCACGCACAGCGAGTGGTACCGGACCGCGACGAACTCGCTCGGCACACCGGCGAACAACGGGTCGCCGTCGTGGGAGACCTTGGCGAGGTGCCCGTGGCGCGGTTCGGGTGCGGCGGCCACGGTCGCGCCCGCCAGGTGCCCGATGACCTGGTGCCCGAGGCAGACCCCGAGCACCGGCAACGTGGTGCGGCGCAGCAGCTCCCCGACCAGGCCGATGTCGCGGGGGTGCTGCGGCCGGCCGGGGCCGGGGGAGACGACGATGTTGTCGAAGCCCTCCCGCCACAGCTCGGGCAGCGCCGGGTCGTCGTTGACCACGACCACCGGTTCCCGTCCGTTGATCTCGGCGATCAGCTGGAACAGGTTGAAGGTGTACGAGTCGTAGTTGTCCACCAGCAGGGTGCGCGTCATGAGCCGGCCAAGGTCTTCCCGAGGAGCTGGACGTCCTCCGGTTCCAGGGTGATCCCGAAGACCTCCCCGGGAGCGGCCAGCGCCTCCGCCTCGTCGAGCTCGCGGACCTCCGCCGGCGCACCCGGCCGCAGCTCGGTGAGCGTGGTGCCGACGAGGAGGTGCCGCACGTCCGGTCGCGTGCGTTGCAGGACCATCCGGTGGTTGAACGGGGACCGGGGGTGCGTGAGGCAGAAGTGGTTGAGGAGCTCGAAGTCCGACGGGTAGCGCACGTCGGTGGTGAAGCCGTAGAGCTCCGCCGGTCCCTCCGGCCGCAGCATGCGCAGCACGTGCTCACCGGTCGGCTCGCGCACGAGGTCGAACGACCAGGGGCCGTCCAGCCGCGCGTCCTGCGCGAACCGGATCGGCTCGTGCGGCCCGTGGGCGCCGAAGCTCACGTCGTGCAGCCACCGCTCGCCGTCCAGGTCGACGAGCAGGGCCACGTGCAGCGCCGGACCGACCCTGCTGCCGGTGCGGATGCGGGTCCGGCCGGCGAAGGCGGTGAACGTGAACCCGATGCGGTCCAGCACCGCGGCCACCAGGACGACCTGCTCCAGGCACCAGCCGCCGCGGCCCTGCCGCAGGACCTTCTCCTGGACGCGGTCGAGGTCCAGCGGCACCTCGGTGCGCCCGAGCAGCGGGTCGAGGTTGTCGAACGGGATCGCGTCGACGTGGGCGACGTGCAGGCGCCGCAACGTGTCGAGGTCCGGCGCCACCGCGCCCTCGACGCCCACGCGGGCCAGGTAGGCGTCCAGGTCGACCGCGTCGCCCTGCCACATCGCGGTGCTCACGTGAACTGCCCGGCGATCACGGCGGCCAGGACGATCCAGCCGTAGTTCGTGTTGGCGACGAAGGTGTCCCAGCACGCCTTCGGGTCGTCCAGGTCCACCCGGAACAGCAGGTGCGCCAGGTACGCCGCCGCCAGCACCACGACCGCGTAGAACGCCCACCCGATCGACGTCAGCGAACCGGCCCACAGCACACCGGCCACGCTGAGCACGACGAAGAGCGACAGCCACGCCTTGGTCGCCCCGCCGAACAGCAGCGCCGAGGACCTGACACCGATCTTCCGGTCGAACTCCTTGTCCTGGTGGGAGTAGATGGCGTCGTGCACCATCGTCCAGAACGTCCCGGCGGCGTACAGGCCGTACACCGCGGGCGGGTAGTCGGTGTCGCCGGTCGCCGCCGTCCAGCCGACGAACACGTAGGTGCTCATCACCAGCCCGAGGAACCCCGAGGGCCAGAAGAAGAAGCGCTTCATGAACGGGTACGCGACGATCAGCGGGTACGTGGCGAGCGCGACCAGTGCGGTCTCGACGTTCGCCAGCAGCAGGACGAGCAGCGCGGCCAAGGCCTGTGCGGCGCCCCAGAGGATCCCGTTGCGGACGCTGATCGTCCCCGCCGCGACCGGTCGCCCCACGGTGCGGGCGACGCGGGCGTCGATCTCCCTGTCGGTCACGTCGTTGCTGGCGCAGGCGAAGCCGCGGATCAGCACCGCGGCGACGGCGATGGCCGCCACCGACAGCAGGTCGGGCCGGTGGCCGGAGGCGAACACGACGGCCCACAGACCGGGCAGCAGGTAGAGGACGTACCCCGTGGGCCGGTCCAGCCGCATCAGCAGCAGGTACGGGCGGACCGGGTCCGGGCTCTTCGTGACGACGCCCGCGGATATCTTGTGCAGCATCAGGTTCCCAATCACCAGGTCACCGGGAGTTCGACCAGACCGCCGATCAGCGTGTCGGTGCGCAGCGCCAGCTCGTCCACGCCGACGGCCAGGCGCAGCGACGGGAACCGCGCGACGAGCTGGGTGAGCACCACCTGCAGCTGCATCCGCGCCAGTGCCGCCCCCACGCAGTGGTGCGCGCCGTGCCCGAACACGAGGCTGGCCGCGGTGTCGCGCGTGACGTCGACCCGGTCGGCGCCGGGGAAGACCGCCTCGTCGTGGTTGGCCGCGATGATGTTCAGCAGCACCGGGTCACCGGCCCGGATCGTGACCCCGTCGACGTCGAGGTCGGTCACCGCGTACCGGGGCATGCCACCGTTGTGCGGGTTCGGCATCGACAGCCGCAGCGTCTCCTCGACGGCACCGGGCACGAGACCGGGGTCGGCCACCAACGCCCGCCACTGGTCCACATCGGACAACAGCAGCAGGGTGCTCGTGCCGATCCGGGCCACCGTGGTCTCGTAGCCGCCGAACAACAACAACGCGGTCAGCCCGAGGACTTCGTCGTCGGTGATGCCCTCGGTCGCGCAGATCCGGGAGATCGCGTCGTCACCGGGGGTGCGCCGCTTGTCGGCGACGAGCTGCCGGCAGTAGCCGAACAACCCGCCCAGCCCCTGCTTGGACCGGACCGGGTCACCGACGCCGGCCGCGTCCCTGGTCCAGCCGCCGAAGCGGTCCTTGTCCTCCTGCGGCACGCCCAGCCACTCGCACATCACCTGGATCGGCAACGACAGCGCCACCGCCTCGCGCAGGTCCACCGGCGGCGTCCGCTCCGCGAGCCGGTCGAGCAGCTGTCCGGTCTGCTTCTCGACGTACGGGCGCAGCTCCGCCATGCGTTCGGGCGAGAAGTGCGGTTCCAGCAGCGCGCGCATCCGGGCGTGGTCGGTGGCGAAACCGCCCAGCAGGCTCGCGAGCAGCGCCGAGCTGGGGTCCTGCGCGGCCGGGTCGGGGTTGGTGCGGCTCAGCCGGTCGTCGTCGAGCAGCTGACGCACGTGGGCGTGCCCGGTGACGAGCCACGCCGCGCCGCCGTCGGGGGTGCGCACCCGGTGGACCGAGCCCTGGGACTGCAGCTCGCGCAACCGCGGTGCGAGCCGCAGCACGTCCTCCTGCTCGAACGGCAGTTGAACCGGGGTACTCACTGACGACCTCCGCCGGGATCGAGGTTCACGGGGTGCGGTGGACGATGCGGTCGAACAGGGCGGCCAGCTCGGCCGCCGCCGCGGGGGTCAGCCCGGCGCGTGCGAGGTGCGCCAGTGCCGAGTCGAAGTGCTGGCGGGAGGTCCGCTCGGCGGTGCGGCGACCGCCGGACTCCTCGACGAGGTCGGCCATCTCCCGCAGGTGCGCCGCGGAGGTGTCGTCGGACTCCCACAGCCCGAGCAGCCGCTCGCCGGCCGGGCCACCGGTCGCGAGCGCGGCCAGCACGGGGAAGGACGGGTTGCGCCGCCCGATGTCGCCGCGGACGGGCTTGCCGGTCACCGCGGGGTCGCCCCAGACGTCCTCGACGTCGTTGGCGATCTGGAAGGCGAGGCCGAGGTGCCTGCCCGCGCCGCGCAGGGCGGCCACGACGTGGTCCGCGCTGCCCGCCCGCAACGCCGGTGTCACCAGGGCGCACTCCAGCAGCGCGGACGTCTTCTCCTCCACGATCCGGTCGTACGCGGCGACTCCGGCGTCCGGGCCCAGCCGGACGGTGAGCTCGCGGGACTGGCCGGAGAGCACCAGCCGGGTGGCCTCGGCGAACGCGCCGGCGATCTCGGCACGGCCGGGACCGGGGTCCTCGACGACCATCTGGATGCTCAGCGCCTGCAACGCGTCCCCGGCGAGGATCGCGAGGCCCGTGCCGAACACCCGCCACGTCGCCGGCCGCCCGCGCCGCAGGTCGTCCGCGTCGATGATGTCGTCGTGGACCAGGGTCGAGTTGTGCAGCAGCTCCAGTGCCGCCGCCGGGGCGAGGACGTCCTCCGGTCGCAGCCCGACCCCCGCTGCCGCCGCCATCATCAGCGACGCGCGGGTCAGCTTGCCGCTCGCGGCGTCGCTGGGCGCACCGTGCTCGTCGGTGAAACCGAGGTGGTAGGAGCTGATCCTGGCCAGCGCCGGTTCCAGCGCGGACACCTGCTGGCGGACGACGGGCAGTACCGCGGCCCGCACCGTCGCCGGCGACAGGAGCGCGGTCGACGAGGTGCCGGGTGTGCTCATCGGATTTCCCTCCGGCGCTCGAATTGAATACCGAAAAAACGCCACTGGTTCGCTGAGTGGTGCTCGGGATTTCGAGCGGTGGTTCCGATCAGCATCCTGAACGACCCGCTCCCGCGGTGTCAACGACTCGGCGCGCACACCCGTTCGACTTTGGGAAAAACCCCAATGTGCGCGGAGTGCGACCGGGAACTGGATATTCTGCGGATTGGTGGCTGCTGGTTCCACTGACAGCTGGAGAGGCGAAATGGCTGTGTCAGCCGATTCCGGGAAAGTGCGCGAAGGCAGGCCGTTCGACCCGTACGGCGAACACCGCGACGACCCGTACGAGTTCCTGGCCGGCATCGGGGACGACGAGCCGGTGTTCTACGCGCCGCTGCTCGACGCGTGGTGCGTCAGCCGGCGCGAGGAGCTGCTCGCCGTGCTGAAGGACGACAAGAGCTACTCGGCGCGCGACCACAACCCGCGTCCGAAGGTGAAGCTGCCCGACGACGTGGCCAGGATGTTCAAGACGTGGCGCGGTGACGGTGGCCTGGGCGTCGGCTCACTCGACCCGCCCGCGCACGCCAGGGTCCGCGAGGTGCTCAACATCGGGTTCACCCCGGCCAAGGTCAGGGCGTTCGAGCCCACGATGCGCAAGATCGCCGCGGAGCTCGTCGAGCGGGTCGCGGCCGACGCCGAGTTCGACCTCATCGAGGCGTTCGCGGTGCCGTACGCCCTTGAGGTGATGTGTGCGCGCCTCGGGGTGCCCGACGACTACCTCGACCGCTGCCGGCTGTGGTCGGAGCAGCGCATCGAGCTGATGATGCTGCAACGCGACACCGACCCCGAGCTGCTGCGGGAGTGGGCGCAGGGACTGGTCGACTTCGGCGCGTTCGCCCGCGAGCTCGCGCGGGACCGGCTGGCGCACCCGCAGGACGACCTGATCAGCGAGCTGCTGCACGACGGCAGGGCGGGCAACACGCTCACCGCCGACGAGGTCGCGGTGCAGATCCCCACGCTGATCTTCGCGGGCCACATGACCTGTGCGGAGGCGCTCGGCACGATCGTGTACCACCAGCTGCGGTCGCCCGGTGGCTGGGCGGAGGTCGCCGACGGCACGGTCGACACCCGCGACCTCGTCGAGGAGGGGCTGCGGTTCGACGCCCCGCTGGCGGGCATGTACCGGACGGCGACCCGTGACGTGGTGGTCGGTGACGTGCACCTGGCCGAGGGGAGCAGGCTGCTCCTGCTGTACGGCACCGCCGGCCGGGACAGCCGCGTCCACGCCTGCCCCGCCGCGTTCAGCCCGGGCAGCGGGTCGTCCTCGCACCTCGCGTTCGGGCACGGCATCCACTTCTGCCTCGGGGCGTCGTTCGCCCGTGCGGAGCTGGAGGTCGCTGTGCAGGCCATCGCCGCCAGGATGCCGGGCCTGACCATGGCGCCGGGGCAGTCGCACCGGCACAAGCCGGTGTTCCCGCTGCGGGCGTTGACCGAGCTGCGCGTCCGGCAGTGACGACGGGAGAAGAGCCCCGGCCAGGAGTGGCCGGGGCTCTTCTCGTCGTCAGGTCAGGCGCGGACCGCGGTGACGTAGATGTAGCCGCTCTCCGGGATGGACCCGAACCGGCGCACGAAGTCGATGAGCGAATCGGCTTGTTCGGCGCCGACCAGGTCGGCGAGCTTGTCGCGGACCGTCTCGAAGGCGTCGGCCATGAGCAGGAGGGTGCGGATCACGTTGTCGGTGATGTCGCGGACCTCCACGTCGACGAAACCGGCGGCGGCGAGGTTGCGCTCGTACTCGTCGATCGTGCCCAGGGTCGTCACGCCGTAGTTGGCCTTGACGTGGTCGATGACCACCTGTCCCTCGGGGGTGATCGGCTCGCGCTGGACGACGTCGGCGACCACGAGCCGGCCGCCGGGGCGCAGCACGCGGGCGGTCTCGGCGAGCACCCGGCCGCGGTCGGGCATGTGCCACATCGACTCGAACGCCCAGGCCGCGTCGAACGAGCCGTCGGGGAACGGCAGGTCCATGGCGTCGGCGAACTGGAACGTGGCCTTGTCGCCGAGACCGGCCGCGACGGCGTCGTCGTTCGCCTGCTCCACCTGCAGGTGGCTGATGCTGATGCCCACCACGTGCACGTCGCTCGTGCGGACGAGCCGCCGCGCGGGGTGGCCGATGCCGCAGCCGATGTCGAGGACCCGCTGGCCGGGCTGCGCGGCCAGGCCCGAGATCATCAGGTCGGTCAGGCGGTCGGTGGCGACCTCGACGGAGCTGTCGTCGGCGTCGTCCTCCCAGTAGCCGTAGTGGATGTTCGGTCCCCACACGGAGCGGTAGACCCGGCCGAACCCGTCGTACACGTTGCGGACCTCGGCGTGATGGGCGGGAGTCTGGTCGATCGTCATGACGAACTCCGAATCGTCGGGAACGGGGTGGACATGCGGACGCTCGGCCGGGGAGTTCCGGCCGAGCGCGGGTGCGGAGCTTTCTCCTTCACTTCTTCTCGAAGCGCAGGAAGCCGAGCGTCAGGCCGCCCGCTCGCCATTCGGCGCCCTGCGCCTGGTTCGCCAGCAGGGAGATCCGCATGTTCCTGCGCTCGACCGCCGAAAGGCTGTCGTCGGTGTCGAGGACCGCCTTCGTCCAGGCGGCGCTCTCCTCCCAGAACGGCGCGGTCTCCGCCGTGACGTCGACCTCGTCGACCAGGGCGAAGCCCGCCGCCTCCGCGGCCTGCACGTACTCGCGCACCGGGACCGGCTTGCAGTAGAAGTACTCCGCCCACACGTCGGCACCGCCGGGCCGGGTCGTGAACACCTCCTCGATGCACACGCTGCCACCGGGGCGGATCACGTCCGCCAGCCGCTGGAACCACTGCGGGCGGTTGAAGTAGCCGCTGCTCTCGATCGCCACCGCCGCGTCGTAGGGGCCGTCGTCCACGCTGAGCCGGTTGGCGTCGCAGACCAGCGAGCGGACCTTCCCGCCCACGCCGGCCTCCCGCGCGAAGCCCTCGACGATCGGCGCGTGCTCCGGCGCGTTGGTGACCGCGGTGACGTCGGCGCCGTACTCCTGCGCCCAGAACAGCGAGCCGCCGCCCAGACCGCAGCCGACGTCCAGGACCTTGCCCGACAGCCGGTGCTCCGCGCCCCAGACCTTCGCCGCGTACTGCAGCAGGCCCTCCTGGTGGACGCGGATGCTGCTGCGGATGTCCTCCGGGCTCGCACCGGGCGCGTGCGCGGGCGTCCGGCTGTCCGGGTAGTAGCCCACGTGGTAGTGAATTCGCGGGCCAGGACCGTACTTGCGCACGAGCTTGGCGGTTTTGCCGTCGTAGTACTGGCCGACTACCCGTACCTCGTCCTGGGGGTCCAGCGCTGCCAGAGGTGAACTTGGAAGATTTGACACGGTCACTTCTCCAGGGCTCGGTTGCCGACGACTGCGTTGGTGGATGGCCTGTGGACCGAATTCCTCGCGAATAGCGAGCGGATTCCATCGTGGAGGCGCCGTCCGGGTGGTGTCAACGACGCCGGAGTGCGCGGGATCGACTTTGGGAAAAACCCCAAAGGAACGCGGAGGTGGGACTGACCGGGACTATTCTGCGGATTGGTGGATTCTGCGCGACACCGGAAAACTGCGTCCGGGAACGGGCCGGGAATGAGGCGCGGACCCGCGTGACCGGTCAGGACCGATCGAGAGCGACCACACCCGATGAGGAGCTCTGTTCGACATGGCGCTGCTGGAAACCGTGCGCGACCCGGCGCGGCTGCGTGAGCTGACCGCCGCGCAGCTGCGCGACCTCGCCGGCGAGATCCGCGCGTTCCTGGTCGACCGGGTCTGCGCGAGCGGGGGACACCTCGGCCCCAACCTCGGCGTGGTGGAGCTGACCATCGCGCTGCACACCGTCTTCGAGTCCCCGCGCGACCGGGTGCTGTGGGACACCGGGCACCAGGCGTACGTGCACAAGGTCCTGACCGGTCGCCAGGCCGGGTTCGACCGGCTGCGCCGTTCCGGTGGCCTCTCCGGCTACCCGAACCCGGAGGAGTCCGAGCACGACCTCGTGGAGAACTCGCACGCGTCCACCGCACTGTCCTACGCGGACGGACTGGCACGCGCGGACGCCCACCTCGGGCGGCGTGACCGGGCGACCGTCGCGGTCGTCGGCGACGGTGCGCTGACCGGTGGCATGGCCTGGGAGGCGCTCAACAACATCGCGGGCGGGCCGGACCGGCCGCTCGTCGTCGTCCTCAACGACAACGGCCGGTCCTACGCGCCGACGGTCGGCGGGCTCGCCCGGCACCTGGCCGACCTGCGCGCCGGCGGCGGGCCCGGTGTGTTCGAACAGCTCGGGCTCGGCTACCTCGGCCCGGTCGACGGTCACGACATCGCGGCCGTGCAGGACGCGCTGCGGCACGCGGCCGCCCTGGCCCGGCCGGTCGTCGTGCACGTGGTCACGGCCAAGGGCAAGGGGTTCCGCCACACCGAGGACAACGACCTGGACCTCGGGCACGCCGTCAAACCGATGGACCCGCGGACCGGCCAGCCGCTGCCGGCTTCCGGCCGGTCGTTCACCTCGGTGTTCGCGCAGGAGCTGGTCGAGCTGGCCGAGCGACGGGCCGACCTGGTCGCGATCACGGCCGCCATGGCCGAGCCGACCGGCCTGCTCCCGTTGCAGCGCAAGCACCCCGAGCGGGTGATCGACGTCGGCATCGCCGAGCAGCACGCGGTCACGATGGCCGCGGGGCTCTCGCTGGGCGGCGTGCACCCGGTGGTGGCGATCTACTCGACGTTCGTGAACCGCGCGCTGGACCAGGTGCTGATGGACGTCGCACTGCACCGGCGCCCGGTGACGTTCGTGCTCGACCGGTCCGGGGTGACCGGTGACGACGGGCCGAGCCACAACGGCATGTGGGACCTCTCGGTGCTGCAGGTCGTGCCGGGGCTGCGGATCGCGGCACCGCGTGACGGCGCCCGGCTGGCCGAGCTGCTGGCCGAGGCGGTGGCGTGGTCGGAGGGCCCGACGCTGCTGCGGTTCCCCAAGGGACCGGTCGGCCCCGACCTGCCGGCCGTCGCCACGTTCAACGGTGTCGACGTGCTGCGCCGCTCCGGTCCGTCGGACGTGCTGGTCGTCGCGGTCGGGGCGCTCGCGGGGCTCGCGCTGGCGGTCGCGGACGGCGTGCGCGCCCTGGGCATCGGTGTGACCGTGGTGGACCCGCGGTGGGTCACGCCGGTCAACCCCGCGCTGGCCGACGTGGCCCGCCGGCACCGGCTCGCGATCACGGTCGAGGACAACAGCCGCGCGGGCGGTGTCGGTTCGGCGATCGCGCAGACGTTGCGGGACAACGACGTCAGCACCCCGTTGCGGGAGTTCGGCATCCCGCGGCGGTTCCTGAGCCACGGTTCGCGGGCGGAGGTGCTCGCCGCCTGCGGGCTGACCGCGCAGGACATCACGAGGGCCGTGGTGGACCTGCTGGCCGGCCTCGACGCGGCGCCGGTCGGCATCGACGACGCCGGCGCCGTTCACGCGGGGGAGGAGCGGTGACGACCGCCGGGGCGGTGTCGCGATCAGTCCACGGTGTCGCACGCGACCCGCGGTGGCCACGTGTCGGCGCGCAGGATGTCGAGGACGAACGCCCTGGACACCAGCGCCACCCGGTTCGGCGCCTGCAGCTTGTCCGACATGACGCGGACGTGGTAGTCGACGGTCTTCGGGCTGAGGTAGAGCTCCCTCGACAACCGCCCGCTGGAGAATCCCGCGGCGACACCTTCGAGGATCCTGGCCTGCAGCGAGCTGGGCGTCCAGCAGTTCGCCGGTCGCTGCTCGCGTTTCCACTTGTCGTTCTGCCCGTGGTGCATGACACCCACCCATTCCCGTGCAGCCGGTGACCGCGGGTTGAATCGGGGACCGATCCCAGAATTACCGTGGCGACCAGCAATGGTCAAGTGACGGCGTCAAGTGATCCTGCGGGGCCTCCCGCGGCGTTGTCAACGATGTCGGCGCAGCCGGTCGAATGACTTCCCCTTGGGGATCAGACCGGTGCCCCTTGGGGAACGAGGTGGGCAAACTCGCAGGTGGGGAGGTTTGAACCGTGATGTTCTGCCGGTCGGCAACGTTGTCGGCCAATCCGGCGAACCGGGCATTCCGGAGGTCCAGGGAGCCGGTGTGCTGTCAACCTGCGCACTCGCGTAGGAAACCAATGTCCGATGCTGCGGACGAGTGGTGCGGGACGCATTCTTCGGGACGCCAATTGATACGACCTTGGTGGCCTCGGTGATGTGTCGTACGCTCGGAGTCGCCTGAATTCTTTTGCGGGAGAGGAAAGAAGAATGGGCGTCACACGCGTCGTCGTGTGTTGTGCGGACTTCATCGCGAGAACCGGCGTCGTCATCTCCCTGCGTTCCTTCCCCGAGGTCGAGGTGCGCGAGGAGGCGGCGCTGGCCGCGGCTGCGGCGCGGCAGGGGGCGGACGTGGTCGTCGCCGTCGCCGACCGGCTCTCCGTGGACGTGGCCGCGGCGTTGCGGCAGCTGCGGCAGCTCCTCGACCGGCCGGTCGTCCTGGTGGTGCGGGAGGTCGAGCAGGTCGACGTGGTGCTGGCGGTCGACTGCAACGTCGTGGCCGTCCTGCCCGCCGCCGAGTTCACCGCCGACCGGCTGCACACGGCGGTGCTCACCGCGGCCCGCGGCGGCGCGGTGCTGCCGTTCGCGCTGGCCGGCGACCTCGTCCGGCACGTCCGGCGGGTGCACGCGGAGCTGCTCGACCCCCACGGCCTGCGCGCCTCCGGGCTCAAGCCCAGGGAGGTGGAGGTCATCGAGCTCATGGCCGACGGGCACGACACCGCGGAGATCGCCGCCAAGCTGAGCGCCTCCGAGCGGTCGGTCAAGAAGCTGATCCACAACGTCACGAGCAGGCTCAACCTGCGCAACCGGCCGCACGCGGTGGCCTACGCGCTGCGCCACGGCGTGATCTGAGCCCGCAGTCCGGCAGTGCCGCCGGTTCCCGGTGTTCTCGACGCTTTCGACGTTCCGACGTGAGGTGCAGCGATGGTCGCGGCGACGGTCCTGGTGCAGGCGCGGGACCCGATCACCCGTGCTGGGCTGGTCGGTTTCCTGCGCGCGAGGAGGGAGGTCGAGGCGCACGGCGACCCCTACGACCGCTACGACGTGGCGGTCGTGGGGGCGAGGCGGTTCTCCGCCGAGGTCGCGGCCGAGGTGTACGGGGTGACGGCGGGCACCGTGCCGGCGGTCCTGGTCGTCGACGAGATCGGCACCGCGGACCTGAGGTCGGTCGGGACCAACGTGGTCACCGTGCTGTCCCGGCGCCGGATGACCGGTGCCGAGCTGGTCCGCGCCGTGCTGGCCGCGGTGGTGAGCGGCGACGAGACGCTGGGCGAGCGGCGCAGGCGGCTCGCCGAGCAGGTCGAGGCGATCACCCGCGCCCCGGCCGGCGCCGCGGAGGCGGAGTTCACCCAGCGGGAGGTCGAGGTGCTGCGGCTCACCGCGGAGGGGTGCAGCACGGCCGAGATCTCCGCGCGGCTGCACCTGTCGGAACGGTCGATCAAGCAGACCGTCTTCGGCATCACGACCCGGCTGAACTTCCGCAACCGGTCCCACGCCGTGGCCTACGCGCTCAGAACCGGGGTGATCTGACCGCCGCCGCCCCGCCCACAGGTGAGGTCTCCGATGAGTACCCATGAGCGCAGCGTGCCCTTCGCGGGCGACGCGCTGGAGGCGGCCGCGGCACTGGCCCGCACCGCCGCCGAACCGCACGTCGTCCACGAGAACGGCGCCACCGTGCACTTCGCGGAGGGCGAGGCCGAGACCGTCACCGGCGGGCTCGCCGACGTGGCCCGCCTGGCCGGGCGCACCGCCTACGGCTGGGTGTCGTTCGAACGCACCGGCCACCTCGCCGTGCCGCGCGCCGAGGTCCGGTTCGCCGACGGCACGGCGGTGCTGCGCGCGGACGACGAGGCCGCGCTGGACGTGCTGGAGAAGCGGCTCGCCGACGTGTCCACTGTGTACGTGGTCGAGGCCGGGGTGCGCGCACCGGTGGAGACGCACGGTGCCGAGGAGTACCGCTCGGCGGTCGGCGCGGCGGTGGCCGACATCCGGGCGGGCCTGCTGGACCGGGTGGTGCTGTCCAGGACCGTGCCGGTGCCGGGGGAGGTCGACTTCGCGGCGACCTACCTGGCCGGGCGGCGCGGTGGCGACCCGGCGCGGTCGGCCCTGCTGCGCCTCGGCGGCTGGGAGGTCCTCGGTTTCGACCCCGAGGTCGTGACGAGGGTCGACACCGCCCGCGGCCTCGTGACGCAGGCGCTGGCACCGTCGAGCGGCGACCCGGTGTTCGACGTGGCGTGGCGGGAGGAACCGAGCCGTGCCGCCGGTGCGGTGTTCGAGCGCGCGGTCGCGGTGCGCCTGGCCGCCGCCGAGCTGGCCGGCGTGTGCGAGCCGGGTTCGGTGCGGGTGGCGCAGTTCCCGGCCGCCGAGGTCACCGGCGCGCTGTCGGTCGGTCGCACGTCGTGGGACGCGCTGGCCGCGCTGCTGCCCGCCGTCACGGCCTCGGGGGTGCCGAAGGCGCGGGCGTGCGCGCTGATCGACCGGGTCGAACCCGAACGCGGCCTGTACGGCGGCGCTGTCGTCCTGGTCGAGCCGGACGGTTCGCTGGACGCGGTCCTGGTGCTGCGCGGTCTGTTCCGGCACGGCGGCCGCACGTGGCTGCGCGCCGGTGCGGACGTGGCGGCGAAACCCGGCTGTGCGCTGGAGGAGACGACCGAGAAGCTGCGCAGCGTCTCCCGCTTCCTGGTTCCGTTGTGCGCGTAGGGGCGTGGGCGAGGGGAGACGTGGGCACCTTCCTGTGGCGGGACGGCCGGCTGGCCGAGGACCCCGGTGAAGCCGCGCTGCTGGTGGCGGACTCGTGGCTGGTCTCGGACGGCGTGACGCGCGCACTCCCGTTGCACCACGACAGGTTCGTGTCGTCGTGCGAGCGCGAGGCCGGGCTCGGCGCGGCGGCGGTGCGCCGGTTCCTGGACTCCGCAGCCGGTGCGGTGCCGCGCACCGGCCGCTGGTTCCCGCGCGTCGAGTGCGGTGCCGACCACCGGCTGCGGCTGCGGTTGCGACCGGCTCCCGAGCCGTCGGCGGAGGTGGTGCTGCTGCCGCACCCAGGCCCGGACCCGCGCCGCCACCCGCGGACGAAGGGGCCGGACCTGGTGGCGATGCAGGCGTTGCGCGTGTCGGCGGCCTCCGCTGGTGCGGACGAGGTGCTGCTGTGCACCGGCACCGGCACGGTCCTGGAGGGCGCGCTCAGCTCGGTCGTGTGGTGGCGCGGGGACCTGCTGTGCGTCCCCGACCCGAGCCTGCCCGTGCTGGACAGCGTGACACGCCGGTTGGTCGTGGACCTGGCCGGTCGGCAGGGCGTGGCGGTGCGGCCGGAGCGGTGCGATCTGGCCTCTTTGGACGGTCTGGAGGTGTGGAGCCTCGGCGCTCTGCACGGCATCCGCGCCGTGACCGGGTGGCGGGGGTGCGGGCTGACGGCCGGTCCCGCCGTGCGGGCGGACGAGTGGCGCGCGCTGCTGTGACCCGGACTCACCCCTCGGGCTGAAGGACGCGGCCCAGCAACGCCGTGAGCTGCCGCAGCTCGCCCTCGTCCAGCCGGGCCAGCGGAGTGTTCTCCAGCGCGGCCCGCACCACCTCGTCCCGCACCCGCCGCCCCTTCGCGGTGAGGCTCAGCACCCGCGACCGCCGGTCCGCCGGGTCGACGCTGCGCTCCACGAGTCCCCGGTCGAGCAGCTGGCCGGTGACGAACGTGAGGTTCGGCGCGTTGCAGTGCAGCCGCTCGGTCATGACCTTCATCGACGGCGGCGGCTCTGCCGGGTCGATCGCCCACAGCGCCTGGAAGGTCGCGGTGGTCAGGCGGTGCTCGGCCAGCACCGGCCCGAGCCGGTCGGCCGTGCGCATCCACACGTCGTGGGTGGCGGCCAGTGCCGCGGTGAGGTCGGCCGCCGTCATACCGGCATCCTACCTTTGCTTCGAGTCTCGAAGTGTTCTGCTAGCGTGAGTACTTCGAGTCTCGAACTGGTGGAGGTTGTCGTGAGGCACGAGTACCGCGGTGTCACCGCACTGGTCACCGGCGCGTCCAAGGGGCTGGGCCGCGCGCTCACCCTCGACCTGGCACGCAGAGGAGCGCGCCCGGTCCTGCTGGCCCGCTCGGAGTCCGGCCTGCGCGAGCTCGCCGCCGAGATCGGTGGTGCGGAGGTCATCACCGCCGACCTCGCCACCCCCGACGGCCCGCGCCGGGTGCTCGCCGAGCTGCGCGCCCGGGACCTGACCGTCGACCTGCTCGTGAACAACGCCGGCGCGGGCAGCGCCGGCCCGTTCCTCGACCGCCCGCTCGAACCCCAGCTGCGGTCGCTGCACCTGAACGTCGCCGGCCTCGTCGAGCTGACCCACGCCATCGGCCGCGACCTGGTCGCACGCGGCACCGGCGGCATCGTGAACGTCTCCTCGACCGCCGGCTTCCAGCCCCTGCCCTACCAGGCCACCTACGCCGGCACGAAGGCGTTCGTCCTGTCGTTCACCGAGGCACTGGCCGAAGAGCTGCGCGGCACGGGCGTGCACGTCATGGCCGCCCACCCCGGTGCGATCGCGACCGGCTTCTTCGACGGCACCACGGCGTCGATCAACCCGCGCTTCGCCGACTCACCGGAGTCCGTCGCGCGCAGGCTGCTCGACGACTACGCCCGGCGCCGCACGGCGTCCTACCCCGGCCGGGGGCTGACCCGCGCGATCACGTGGGTGCCGCGCCTGCTGCCGCGTGCGGCGGTGGCGAAGGCGGCCGGGGCGATGAACCGCGGGCTGCGGCTGCACGAGGTGGTCGACGTCTGACCCGCCGGCCGCAGGCCGATCGCGGTGGCGCCGCGCCGCGTCGCGCACGAGGAGGAGCGGCCCCGCGACCGGGGCCGCTCACGTGGTCAGCAGTGGTCGAACGCGTAGCCGGGGTCGTTCGGCCCGACGAGGAAGCGGTCGCGCAACGTCGTGACGGCCGGGGTGTCCGGGTCCCCGCACACCTCCTCGAACGTACCGCGCAGGTCGTCGGTGTACTCGACGTCCATGACGTTCTTCCCGTAGACGTCGCTGTAGGACGAGCACTCCTCCCAGCGGTGGCACTCCTCCGACACGGCGAAGTCGAAGCCGACCTGGGACTTCGCCTGGGCGGCCTGTTCCGCGGAGTTCTTCTGGCCGATCGCGAGGTTCCTGCCGTGCGCGCGGTCGGCGAGGAGCTTGGCGTAGGCGAGGTTGTCGCCCACGGTCAGCTTGCCGCGGGAACGCAGGTACGAGTCGAGGTTGTCGACCTCGACGGCCTTGAAGCCCTTGTTCGCGCACAGGTCGATGGTGGCGCCGATGATCGAGGCGAGCTCGGTGCGCTTGGCCGGGGTGGAGGTGTCGAGCAGGAACTCGTCCGGCCAGCCGGGGTCGACGACCGGGTTGCCGGAGGAGTCCTCGAGCAGCAGGTGCCTGCGCTGGTTCAGCCAGAGGCTCTTCTCGCCGGGCTGGGTCTGGAACCCGTTGACGTAGCAGATCGAGTAGACGCTCGCGGGTGACGCGCTGCTGTCGCGGGTCACCAGGGTCACGCCGGCCGGAGGGGTGTAGGCCGCGCCGAGCTGGTAGTCGAGCACGCCGCTGGTCGGCGGTTTCTCGATGGCGGCGGCAGCGGACGGCTCGACCGCGGCGCCGGCCGAGGCCGGGGGCCCGGCGGCGCAGGCGGTCAGTGCGGCCGCGGCGAGCGCGGCCCCGGCGAGGGCGCGGGCAGGGGAGGCCATGGACGCCACACTCCTTGATCGCTCAGTTGGTGATCGGATGTGAGCGACTGTAGCGAGGAAGGCCTAATGAGACCGCTGACCAATCATATTTGATCAGATCAGTTGCTTATTTGATTGTTTCCAGTTCGGTGTCCGCCTTCGGTACATCGTTTCGCGCCTAAACGGACACAATTTGTGCGCTATTCTGATCGAATGCGTCAAGAGCAGCGCCTCGCCACGATCCTGGAGAGGCTCGCCGAGTCGGGCTCGGTGACCGTCACCGAGCTGGCGGAGGACCTGGGCACGTCCGTCGCGTCGATCCGCCGCGACCTCCAGTCGCTGGAGGAGCAGAAGCTGCTCAAACGCACCCACGGCGGCGCGGTCGCGGCCGAGGTGATCTACGAGCTGCCGCTGCGCTACCGGGTGGGCCGGCGCGAGGAGAAGCGCCAGATCGCCGAGGCCGCCGCGAGGTTCGTGACCGGGTCCGTCCACTCGGTCGGTCTCAACGGCGGCACGACCACCACCGAGCTGGCCCGCCTGCTCGCGGTCGCCCGCCAGCTCAAGATCGTGACGAACGCCCTCAACATCGCCTCCGACCTGTGCCCCCGCCCGACCATCGACCTGGTGGTCACCGGCGGCGGCGTGCGCCCGGAGAGCTACGAGCTCGTCGGCCCGATCGCCGACCGCGCGCTCGCGGGCATCAGCCTGGACGTGGTGTTCCTCGGCGTGGACGGCGTCGACGCCCGCGGCGGCATCACCACCCACGACGAGGTCGAGGCCCACACCGACCACTGCCTGCTGCGCACCGCCGACCGCGTGGTCGTGCTCGCCGACGGCTCGAAGGTGGGCAAGCGCGCGTTCTCCCGCATCGCCGCGATCACCGACGTGCACGTGGTGGTCACGGACTCCTCCGCCCCGGCCGCGGACCTCGACCGCCTGCGCGCGGCCGGTGTCGAGGTCGTCGTCGCCTGACCCCACCGCCGTCGTCGTCCTCCTCAGTCCCCGGTGCCGACGAAGACGACGACCTTGCCGGCCACCGCACCCGCGGCGTGCAGCGCGGGCAGCTCGGCGAGCGGCACCCGCTGACCGACGTCGATGAGCAGCTCGCCGCGGTCGACCAGCCCGACCAGCCGCGCCAGCTGCTCGGCGTCGCTGCGGACGTAGAGGTCGATGCCGCGCACGTCGCGTGCCTCGTCGGAGGGCGCGGGCATCCACACCGTGGTGTTCACGACGACCCCGCCCGGCCGCACCAGCGTGACGAGCGCGGCCAGTTCCTCCGGGGCGACCGGCGCCAGGTTGAGCACGAGGTCGACCGGCTCGGTGACCGCCGCGGTCACGCTCGTGGCGGTGTGGTCGACGACCTCGTCGGCCCCGGCGGTACGCACGGCCTCGGCACTGCGCGGGCTGGCCGTGGCGATGACGTGCGCACCGGCACCCTTGGCCAGCTGCACGGCGTGCCCGCCGACCGCTCCACCCGCGCCGTTGACCAGCACCCGTTGCCCGGCCTTCAGCCGGCCGTGGTCGAACAGCGCCTGCCACGCGGTAAGCCCCACCACGGGCAGTGCGGCGGCATCGGCCAACGGAATCCCCTTGGGTGCCCGTGCCAGTGCCTCCGCCGGTGCGAGCGCGTACTCGGCGGACGCACCCGGCTTGGTCATCGGCAGGAAGGCGACAACTTCGTCACCGACGGACCAGCCGGTCACGCCCTCGCCGAGCGCGTCGACCGTGCCGGCGACGTCGAGACCGGGCGTGTGCGGCAGCTCCACCGGGATCGCCCCCTGCATGAAGCCGGCGCGGATGTTGCCGTCGACGGAGTTGAACGACGTGGCGACCACCCGGACCCGCACCTCGCCGGCACCGGGCTGCGGCTGTTCCGCGTCCTCGTGGCGCAGGACCTCGGGGCCGCCGTACTCGTGGAAACGCACTGCCTTCATGGCTCTCCCACTTCCGCTGTTGTGCTTCGAACTCGAAGCAACTGAGGACGACGCTACAGCCTGCTTCGAATTCGAAGCAAGAGATGTGCTCGCTGTCACTTCGAATTCGAAGCAGTAGACTGCCGGGCATGCCCGCCCCACCGCCGTCGCTCGACCCGGCCCAGCTCGGCGCGTACTTCACGCTCGTCGAGGTGACGAGCCTGCTGCGGCACGCGGTCGAGCAACAGCTGAAGGAGGCCGGCGACCTCAGCTACGTGCAGTTCCAACTGCTGGCCCGCCTCGGCGACGCGCCCACCGGCAGCCACCGCATGACCGACCTCGCCGACGGCGTCGTCTACAGCCGCAGCGGCCTGACCTACCAGGTCGGCCTGCTGGAGAAGGCGGGCCTGGTCACCCGCACGCAGTCACCCGACGACGAACGCGGCGTCACGGTCACCATCACCGACACCGGCCGCACCCTGCTCGCGCAGGTGCTCCCCGGTCACATCGAGGTGGTCAGCGGCCTGCTCTTCGACCGCCTGTCGCCCGATGACGTCCAGACCCTCGCGGACCTGCTGACCCCGGTCCGCGACCACATGCGCGCGGCCCCGCCCCGTTCCGCGGCACCGCGCCGGCGCAAGCGTTGACCAACACGCCCGGTGTCTCTCAGTCGACCTGGTGGGTCAGACCCGCTTCCTCGACCTTGCGGTCGCGGTCGAACTGGAGGAACCTCAGCGCCTCGCCGCGTCCGCCGTTCTGCCAGCGTTCGAGCAGCTCTTCGTAGAAGGGGAGCGACTTGGTGAACTTGCCGTGTTCGTTGATGTAGTCGATGACCTGTCGCAGCGGTTCTTCCGGTGAGCCGGTGTCGAGCACGACGCGGTATCCGGGCGCCAGCATCCAGTAGTACGGCGGGCGCCTCTGCTCGACGGGACGTTGCATCGACCTGTCAGCGGCGCCGGCGAACTTCTCCACCGTCCACTTGTCGAACAACGGCAGCGCCGCGTTGTGCGCGAAGTCGTGCAGCACCTGCCCGGCTTCCGGGGACCGCAGGTCGACTCGCCTCGGCCCGCCCCGCACCTCGTCCATGCGTAGCCCGAACGTCCTGGCCCACCGGAAACTCTCGAGGACCAGCGGTTCGACAGCGGCCTGGAACCAGCCCTCCTCGGAGAACGAGCTCCGCTCGAAGCCGATCCACGAGACGGTCCAGTCCCGCGGCTCCCGGACCAGCACGGTGAGGTCGCCACGACCTCGCACCGACCACTGGCCCGGCAGTTTCCGGGCCAGCTCGTGCCAACGTTCTTCCAGCTTCAAGACTTCACCCACCGCAAGTCCGCGAACTTCTCCTGCACGAGTCAGCTGGGAAGCAGGTGGGTCAGACCCGCTTCTTCGACCTTGCGGTCGCGGTCGAACTCGAGGAACCTCAGCGCCTCGCCGCGTCCGCCGGTCTGCCAGCGGTCAAGCAGCTCTTCGTAGAACAGGAGCCCACTCCGGAACGCCTCCCGCTCGGTGCAGTAAGCGATGATCTGCCGCAGAGGGTCCTCTGACGAGCCGGTGTCGAGGACAAGGCGACAACCCGGTGCCATCAACCAGTAGTGCGGTGGACGCCTGCGGTCAACGGGCCGCAGCAACGACTTCTCGGCCCCGCTCGCAAGCTCCTCCACCGTTCACTGGTCGAGCTCCGGAAGCGCCGCGTTGTGCACGAAGTCGTGGAGCACCTGGCCGGCGTTGTCCGACCAGAGGTTCACGCCGAGCGGACCGCCGCGCACCTCGTCCATGCGCATCCCGTAGGACAGCGCCCATCGGAACCGGTCGAGCACAAGAGGTTCGACAGCCGCCAAGAACCAGCCTTCGTCGGAGTACGCGCTCTTGTCGAAGCCGATCCACGAGACGGTCCAGTCCCACGGCTCCTGGACCAGCACCGTCTGCGCGCCCCGGCCACGCAGAGACCACCGGCCCGGTAATGACGGCGCCAGTTCCCCGGCGAGCTGGTGCCAGCGTTCGCGGAGCTTCACCGAGGTACGACCGGTGGGCAGGAGGTCCGGTACTCGCCGACCCACGAGCCGAGCACGAGGTGCTTGGGCAGGTAGTCCGATTCGACCTCTACGTTCAACCCGGAGTCCTTGGCGATGCACGCGAGCCCGAGCGGAGCCAGCGCGACGAAGCCGCGCGGGTTGTCGGCCAGTTCGCTGTCCTCTGTCCAGTGAACTTGGAACTGTTCCAACGCTTGTGCGAGCGCTTCGTTGAACTCGCGTTCGTGCTTGCTGCGCGTCAGGTTCAGGAAGGCGTTCATCACCGGGAGAACCAGGCGTAGTGCGTAGTCCGGCGTGCTGACCGTCAGTCGTTCGGGGTCGGTGGCGGCCATCGCCTCGGCGAACACCTCGGCCATGCCGGGCTCGTTCCTGGTGAACATCTGCAGCGTGCGGGCCCACAACGCGTCGAGTTCCTCGTACTGTTCGCCCGACGCCTTGATGATGTCCAATGGCATCGAGGCGAGCAGGTCGAGGCACTTCCTGTCGCGGATGATCGCCGCGAGCCAGAAGGCGTCCAGCCACCGCTTGAAGTTCGCGTAGCGCACCGGCCCGGTCGCGGGGATGTGCACTGTTCGCTCACCGATCAGCCATTCGACCGTGCCCTCGGCTGCGCCGGCCGCGGCGAAGATGCCGGTGGTGACCTGCATTGCCTGGACAACGGCGTCCCAGGTCGTCAGGTTCTCCGCAGTCGGGTCGAGCACTGTGGCGTAGCCGAGTCGGCTGAGGGCGGCCGGGTGCAACACGCTCAGCCGCTCTGGCGACTGCTCGACGCTCGGCGCGCCCTCTGGAACAACCGTGACGTAGTACTCCAGCTGCTCCTCGGCCCACTCGGCGTCGGTTGGATGGCGGGGGACCTTCATCGTTCAGCCATCGTCCGACGCACGAGTTTCAGGAACACCAGCGGTCACGAGGTCCGGTACTCGCCGACCCACGAACCGAGCAGCAGGTGCTTGGGCAGGTAGTCCGACTCGACCTCGACGTTCAGACCGGAGTCCTTGGCGATGCACGCGAGCCCGAGCGGGGCCAGGGCGATGAGCCCGCGCGGGTCGTCCGCCAGCTTGCTGTCCGCGGTGAAGTAGGCCTTGTGCTGTTCGAGGGCCTGCACGAGCGCTTCGTTGAACTCGCGCTCGTGGTTGCTGCGGAGCATGTTGAGGAACGTGTTCATCACCGGGAAGGCAAGCCGCAGTGCGTAATCCGGCGTGCTGACCGTCAGTCGTTCGGGGTCGGTGGCGGCCATGGCTTCGGCGAACACCTCGGCCATGCCTGGCTCGCTCAGCGTGAACATCTGCAGCGCGCGGACCCACAAGGCGTCCAGCTCTTCGTACTGGTTACCCGACGCCTTGATGGTGTCCACCGGGAACGAGGCGAGCAGGTCGAGGCACTTCTTGTCGCGGACGATCGCCGCGAGCCAGAAAGCTTCCAGCCACCGCTTGAAGTTCGCGAATTCCACTGGGCCGGTCGCGGGGATTTGGACCGTCCGCTCACCGATCAGCCACTCGACGGTGCCTTCAGTGGCACCGGCCGCGGCGTAGATCCCGGTGGTGACCTGCATTGCCTGGACAACGGCGTCCCAGGTCGTCAGGTTCTCCGCGGTCGGGTCGAGCACCGTCTCGTAGCCGATCCGGTCGATCGCGCTCATCTGCAGCACTGGCAGGCGCTCGGCCGACTGCTCGACGCTCGCCGCGCCTTCCGGAACAACCGTGACGTAGTACTCCAGCTGCTCCTCAGCCCACTCGGCATCGGTCGGATGACGCTGCACGGTGACCACCTGGAAACTCACTCTCCCGCGAGGTGTGGGGCTTCAGTCACTGGAACTTCTTCATCTTGTACCCATCGTAGACGTCACGGGTGCCGTTGCCACCGGGGATCGGCTCCTGCTTGACCTGCGCCTTGACGTGCACGTATTCGGCGTTGTGCGGGTAACCGGCAAGGATCTTCCTGGCGAGGTCGCGTTCGACTTTCAGCGCGTCCTTGTGAGCCTGGATTTCTGCGTCGGTTGCGCCACGGGAGCGCATTTTCGTCTCCAGCTCCGGCGTGAGCCGGTTCCCCTGCATCTCGCGAAGGATGCTTCGCGCGTAGTTGGGATGTCCCTGCATGTAGAGCTCGCCGTCAGTCCAGCGACGAGGCGTGAGCGTGCCGTTGGGACCCTTGGCCTCGACCAGCACGTACTTGGTGCCGCCGTTGCCGTCGGGCACCTCCCAGATCTGGTCGAAGCGCCCAGATCCGCCGAGGTTCGGGTCGAGTCGTGTGGTCGGCGAGCCGAACTCGACCGGGATGGCGTTCTCTCCGGCGAGGTCGCCGAGACGTTCGCCTTCCTTGGTCTGCCGCTCGAAGGCGTCCCGCTTGGCCTCTGCGGTCTCCTCGGTCGGTGAGCTGTTGTGGTCCTTCTTGGCCTGATCGAGGTCCTCGATCGCTTTCTGCCTGTTCTCGACTGCCTTCTCGACGTCTTTGTCCTGCTTGCCGCGGTTGCCGTCGGTGTAGTCGTCGATCTCGCGCTCGCCCGCTCGCCTGGTGGACTCCCAGTCCTTGTCCGGGTTGTTCGGATCCGGTTGGTACTTGCCGCTGATCGCGGTTTCCTTCTCGGTCTCGATGAACTGGCCGTCCTTCTCGCGGATCTTCGGAATGGGGTCGCCGGAAGCGTCCGTTTCGTTGATCTGCTTGCGGTGCCAGCCGTCGGCCCGTTCGTTGTAGTACTTCGCGCGGTAGTCCGGATCTTGGATCCGGTCCTTCATCGGGATGTTGTTCTCGGGCTTCTCGACCTCGACGACGTTGGTCTTGTCGACCTTGCCCGGCCGGTCCTTGGCGTCGGTGGGGTCGAGGCCGTCCTTGTCCTTCGGGTCGGTGCCGGGTGCGAACCCGTCCTCGCTCGCCTTGGACTTCGTGCCGTCCGGGTGGTGGGTCTCCCACTCGCCGTTCGGCGGGATCTTCGGCTGGCGGGTGCCGTCAGGGCCGATCTCCGCGTCACTGGTGAACACCCGGCCCCGGCTGTCCGTCCACGCGGGCTTGGTCGGTGCGACGACCGGCGCGTCGAGGTGGCGGGACAGCTGCTGGGCGAAGTCGTTGCTGCCCGCGTCGCAGCCGATCAGGCGGACCGGGCGACTGCCGTCGTAACCGCCGCGGCGCAACATGTCCGCGTACTCGGCGGGGGTGTAGTCGTGTCCGCCGATGCGAGCCCGCCCGTCCGGCGTGATGTGCACGTCGGCCGTGAAGAACCGCGGGTCGTCCGGCACGCGGTGCGGCAGGTCGCCCATGTCCGGGTCACCGCCGTGGTGCGACACACCGGCGGGCGTCTGCTCGGCGTGGCGCTCGTGCGCGGTGGCCGGGTCGGGCCGCTCGTCGGCGTGGCTGGTGGGCGTGTCGCCGTCCGGTCGGCCGTCCGCGTCGTGGTGGCCGGGGCCGTCGGGCTTGTTCGCGTCGGGGTGCGTCCCATCCGGACGACTGCCGTCGGGGTGAGTGCCGTCTGGCCTGCTGTCGGGACGGGTTCCGTCGGGACGAGCGCCGTCGGGGTGGATGCTGCCGGGATGCGTGCCGTCAGGACGAGTGCCGTCCGGGCGGGACGTGTCGGGGCGGGAGCCGTCGGGGCGGTTGTGGGGCTGTCCGGGTGCGTCGGGGCGCTGGCCGGGATGGGGCGTGGGGTTGTCGAAGCCGCGGGGGCGTGCGCCGTCGGGGTGGTTGGGGCCTGGACGGTGCGGTGTGGGGGAGTCCGGCCTGCTCGGGCCGTTGGGGTGGCCGCCGGGGGCGTCGGTGCGTGGGCGTGAGGCGTCCGGGCGGGGGCCGTCGGGGCGTGAGCCCGGGGTGTCGGGGCGTCCGCCGGGGCTGTGGGTGCCTGGGGTGTGCGGGGTGCCGGCGTGCGGGGCGTTCGGGCTGCCGGGGGACGGCGAGAAGCCCTGCTGCTGGGGCACGTGCGGGCTGTTCGGGGAGTTCGGGGTGGTGTGCGGGGCGTCGGCGTGGGGGGTGGCCGACTGCGGGCGGGTTGGCACGTCCGTGCGGCCTGCGGCCGAGGTCGTTCCCGGGCCCTGCGGTGCGTCGGGGGAGTGCGGGGCGTTCGGGCTGTGCGGTGCGCCGGGGCCCGAAGGCGCGTGCGCGGTGGAGGGGCCGCCGTGGGGCGCGCTCGGTGCCGAGAGTGCGTTCGGTGCCGACGGGCCGTTGTGGGGCGCGCTCGGGCTGTGGGGCGCACTTGGTGCCGAGGGTGCGTTCGGTGCCGAGGGGGTGCTGGGGCTGTGAGGGGCGCTCGGAGCCGAAGGCGCGCTCGGGCCGCCGTGGGGAGCGGTTGGGCTGTGCGGGGTTACTGGGCTGGAAGGCGCGTTCGGCGACGACGGGGTGTTCGGGCTGTGCGGCGCGTTGGGAGTGCTGGGAGCCGACGGCGCGGTGGGACCGCTGTGGGGCGCGCTCGGGGCCGAAGGTGCGCTCGGGGTGCCCGCGTGCGGCGCGGAGGGTGCGCTGGGCGAGTGCGGGGTGTTCGGGGAGGACGGGCTGAAGTTCGGCTGCGACGGCGCGGGCGGGCGGGCCGAGGAAGGTGACGTGTCCGGTGTGCGCTGGGACGGCATGCCGGAGCCGGTGTCGCCGCGAGAGCCGGGGGTGCCGGTCCAGCCCTGGTTGCCGGTGCCGGGGCGGCCTGCGGTGGGGGAGGACGGGGTGTTGCCGCCGGCGTTCGGGGTGCTGCCCATCGGGCCTGACTGGGACGACGACGGGGTGGTGTCCGGGGTGCGCGGGGGCTGCGGGGCGTGGGGGACGTCCGTGCGCGGCGGGGCCTCGGGGGTGGCGACCGAGGACTGGGTGGTCTGGCCGGTGTTGCGCGGAGGTGCTGCCGGGGCGTCCGGAGTGGACGGGGCATCCGGCGTGCGGGACGGGCTCGGGGTCGACGACGGCGACGGGCTGTCGGGAGCGCGCGAAGGGCCGTCCGGAGTCGACGACGGTGACGAGGGAGAAGAAGGTGACGACGGTGACGAGGGAGACGACGGCGACGGCGAGCTGTCCGGAGACGAAGGCGACGAGGGTGAAGACGGCGAGGACGGTGAAGACGGCGAAGACGGTGAAGAGGGCGAAGAGTCCGGAGTGGACGAAGACGGCGAACCGGAGTGCGACCCCGACGGAGACCCGGACGGCGTCAGGTCCGGAGAGTTCGTGCTGTGGAA